>PULQ01000112.1 GCA_003552465.1 Dehalococcoidia bacterium | reverse complement strand
TATCAACAACAGCGTCCGAAACCTGGTCTGCTATCTTGTCCGGATGCCCCTCGCACACCGATTCTGCACTCAACAAGTATTGTCTTGTCATGATCCCTCCTATCGCTCAGTGTGTTGTGATTGGACCGGTTCGCCACGATGTTCGGGTGCATGGTCTGCAGCCTCCTGAAGTCTGAAACAGTCTCTCAGCACAGGCACCTTGTCAGTCCTCTCCCAGGTGAACTCAGGCAGTTCTCGTCCGAAGTGTCCAAACACGGCAGTCTGCTGATAGATGGGGCGCTTCAGGTCCAGCAACTCAATGATGCCCTGGGGAGTCGGCGTGAATACCAGGTACACGGCTTCAACCAGTTCGGACTCGTCGACCCGACCCGTGCCGTGGAGATCCACCATCAGGGAGGTTGGCTCTGGTTCCCCAATGGCATATGACAGCTGCACCGTGCAGCGAGATGCCAGTTTGGCCGCCACTATGTTCTTCGCTATGTAGCGCGCCATGTACGTCGCTGATCGGTCAACCTTGGTGGGGTCTTTGCCGGAAAACGCGCCTCCCCCATGGGCGCAGTACCCACCGTATGTGTCTGCGATTATCTTCCTTCCTGTGAGTCCGGTGTCTGCCCGTGGACCGCCTATTGTGAACTCGCCGGCCGGATTGACCAGGCATGTCATGCCGTCTTGCCTCAAGTAAGCCGGTATCACCGGGTTGATGATCTCCTCCACTACCTCGTTTCGGAGATCGTCTTCTCCCACGGCCCCGTGGTGAGCCGACAGCACCACCTTTGTTACAGAGACTGGTTTGGCTCCCTCGAATCGGACGGTAACCTGGGTCTTGCCGTCAGGTTTCAGCCACCGGTGCCTGCCGCTACGACGCAGTTCAGAGTGTCTCTGGGAAAGCCGGTGAGCCAGCAGTATTCCTAGTGGCATGAGCTCGGGCGTCTCATTGGCCGCATATCCGAACATTGTTCCCTGGTCTCCCGCCCCGAGTTCTCCGTTGTCGCGGCGGATGCCTTGGGCAATGTTGCTGGACTGTGGGCTGATCGAGATCAGCACCTTGCACGTGTCTGCGTTCAGGCCACACGACTCGTCGGTGTAACCTATCTCCCTGAGCTTCTCTCGAACAACCTTCTCGTGAGCAACCCTGGCCCTGGACGTGATCTCGCCTCCGATTACCACCAGACCCTTGGCCACGAATGTGTCGCAGGCAACTCTGGCCTCGGGATCGAGTGCAAGGTAGGCGTCCAGAACGGCGTCAGAAATCTGGTCAGCCACCTTGTCGGGGTGTCCCTCAAATACCGACTCTGAAGTCATAAGGTACTCTCTTTGCATCTGTCCTCCTTAAGCTGATTCGTTGGTTTCATCACCTGGCAGAACTGAAAATGAAAATAGCCACCTCCTTTCTAGCTCCGACTATCGAGGAGGCGGCTCTGCCCCGGATAACAAAAAACCTCCGCTAAGGAGGCTCGTCGCCTTCCTTTTCACGGGCTCTCCCGTGCCTATCGACCCCTATTGGGGCTGGCTTTGGCACCTTCAAGAAGACTCAAAGGTTGCCGGGCGGGTCATCGGGCCAGTTCCCTAACCGCCGCTCTCGATAGCTCTAAGCTGCATATTCAGTTGTAAAGGTGCTAGATTAAGACTACCACGCCGTTTCGGATCCTGTCAAGCGGAGCTGTCCTTTCCGCTTCTGAGCAGTTCATTCTCCAGGATCAGCTTGCCGACACTCTCTTCCAGTTCCTCAATCCGTGCCTTCAGCGCCGGTATCTCCGAGGGCTCGAACCTGCCTCGGCCTGCTTCTGCCCTGATATAGAGCGACTGCGGCGCAAAGTCAAAGTATCTGAAGAGAGCAGGGCACAGCCACCCTTCTGTGGGCTGGTCCTTTGCCCGGTACCAGTTTCCGCCATATTCCTCTCTCACCCACGTGAGTTCCGCCTGGTAACCGGCAAACGGCTGTGATGAGAAGAGCAGCACGAATCCGCTGCGAGCGTTGGGTAGGTCCTTCACCATCTCATCGATCATCTCCGGGATGCCCTGAACGAAGGGCTCCTTTTCAAGGTCAACTGACTCGTCGTCGAATACCCAAGTGCCTTGATACCAGTAGGGCTGGATTACCATCAGGATGTTGGGCATTTTCGCATCACCTCGTATGAGAGATGGTACGCGCCTGCCAAGCTTGGTGTCAATAGCCCGACAGTGCTATCTCTCATTGCGGCAGCGCCTAAAGACATCTGCCAGCGGCATCTTCGGCACTACGAGTTGCCTGACAGGGGTATTGACAATTCCCTTGAGTCTCTGTATGGTTGAATACAAGAAGGAGATTCAGCGTGCCTTTCTGTCCTGACTATAGAATACCGAGCAGCTTTCTCCATACTTGGTACATTTCACTACGTATTCATGATTTGCATTGTGTACAACTCCGCGTGGACGGTGACTTGTACAGCGCGGCTAGATGAGCATGAACACTGGGACTCTGCTTGCGATGCCATAGTTATGAGTTTGCGAACACTGAAGTAGACCATCAGCGCGGCAGAAGCAACGGAGTAATCATCTATGAACTATTGTCACAATTGTGGAAAACCTGATGTCGCGGGGATGAAATTCTGCCCGCAGTGCGGGCAGGGGCTAATGACTTCTGGCCTGCAGGGCGGCCAGAGTTATGCCTCCGAACAACGGGAGTCCTCCAGGGAAACCAGCTGGTTCCGAAGGCATCTCAACTGGACTATGGTCCTGGTGTTCTTAGGCGCTATCCTTATCAATTTTGTCGCTGGGCTGATAGTAATCTCTGTTAACCCCTTCGTTCATTACAGTGACCTAGAAGCACTGGGCTTCGTGATAGGCCTGGCGATACTTATACCTGGTTGGGGATGGGCACTGAAGAAGAAGAACAGAAGTCTCTGGTGGTTGCTGCTGGGTCTCTTTGTGCCCTTTGGCTTCATTGTTCTCCTATGTCTAGGGAACAAGAGTCGGCCTCCAAGCCTATCGGAAGCTAGAGAATAGCTGCCTGGAGTAGAAGCTGGCCATGAAGACACCGATCATACTGGCCCTGGTTCTTGGTTTCATCGCCATCACCATGGTGGCAACTCTCGTCTCAGATCGTAGCCCTCGTGCCCTAACTCTCACGGCTAGCGAGAGGGGTTACCGGGCCGCTATGACAGACCACTATGACAGAATGCGTCATCAGAGTGAGCATTTTTCTATTGATGTGTTTGACTTGGAGCAACTGCGTAACGATTCTGAGATGTTAGCGGACGCTATTGCGCATTATGATGCTCTCATGGTTTTAGCTTTGGAGGGGATGCCCCGCGAGTTTCGAGAATCCGTTACCGAAACTGATGTTTCAGGGTATTTAGCTCCGCCTCCATCCATGGCTCATATCCAGGACAGGTACAATGAGGCTATGCACAACTATTACCTTGCTGCAGCTACGTGTAGACGGGTATTCAGTGCCTTGCATGTCACGGAATCGGACCAGGATGACTCGGAGTTGGTGGATGAACTATGGATGGCAGTGTCTTTCTGGACAGCGGGTGATTCAAACTACTTGCAAGCAGGACAACTGCTGTTAGAGTTTCCCGGCTCCGGTCGTGAGTGACTGCACTCTGGGAACGCTGCCAAAGGGGCCTTCGGTACCAGACAATCGCGGGCTGATAGGCGTGGATGAACCAACTGAACAACATCGTAGAAGAGCTCATCACCATGTCATCCAAGCCGCTTGTCACCCCCAGTCTGGAGGCATTGGGACTTCCGGGGCATGACACCGACTACTACCTTACCCGTTGGCGGGCCACTGCCTTCCACCGCAGAGGCGAATAATACAATTCGCTAAGAAGCATAGCGCTGGAGCAACTTCCCCCTCAGTCGGACTGATGAGCTGTTAGGCTTCCCGCTCTCTCACGCGTAAAACCAGGGGTGAACGAGCTGTGTAACCCCCGTCTGTCCACCATATATCAGGAAGTACAAATCGACGACGGTAGGTCTGATGTGCCTATCGACGCTGTAAAGTTGGATGTCCCTGACCACCTTTCTTCGGTTGTCGTCCCCAGTCTCCAAAGGTACCATTTTGCCCTCCTTGGCGACTCTCATCACTACAATGTCAGGCTTAATGCAGTCATATCCAACAGAGAGAAGAAAATGCAGGAGACTAGTCGTGCGCCTAAAGAAGGGCATCTGTTCTTTCTTCAGTACGAGCAAAAGATTGTCGAACCCTTGCCAGAATCTCTCAACATCAGCCTCGGATCGCAGGATCGGTGGAATACCTGTTCGGTCAAGCAATTCAGTGAAAGAGCCGTATTTCGCCTGAATAGATGACAGCGATTCTGCACTGCTGATAACTGCTCGAATTTTCCGCTTGAACCTGATTGCACTAATGGCATCCCAATACATAGCTTCAACGGCGGCAGATTTCAACAAGCGGACTTGCCCCACCTCAAAGTCACGAAAAGCTGTCTCAAAAATGCCCTTGGAGAGCATACCCGACACCAAAGTAGCTTTTGCGTTCTGGCTGTAGGCGATCAGTTGCGCAAAGATACGGAGTACATCGCGGTCGCTCCGGAGCGAAGCGGGTGTTCTCTGTGCACGCTCACCGAGTCTTTTGGAGAACTCCGGTTCTTTTCTTGCCGCGTCGACCTTCCTTCGGATTAGGTCAATATATGCGAAAGTTTGGTTGAGTTCGGTTTTTCCCATTTGTTCGTCCTCAGCCATGCTGACACAGCTCAATAATAGGCAGTCTAATCAGCTGAGGCACCCCCTGTCAAGCTTTTTCACCCTTCCTACATCCGTGTAGTACCTGAATTGCACAGTGTGAGTGTTTGTGCGGTCTGCGATGTGCTTCAGCCTGTCCTTCTCGCCACACCGTCGGAGCTTGGCAACTCGCTTATGGGCAGCCATGCCGCTCATCATCGTATTGACGGCACTTGTTGAGG
>PULQ01000165.1 GCA_003552465.1 Dehalococcoidia bacterium | reverse complement strand
TCCACTCGAACGAGAGCAGCGAAAGGTTGATGCCCATGTTGCGTTCAACCTCAAGCGGATCATAGTCGGAGGCAGAGGTGCCGTCGTCAACGCTACCCAGCCGCTGGATAGCGCCCGCGGAGAAGAGCATGGCCTCAGCAAGCGAGGTTTTGCCGGCTCCCTGGTGAGATATCAAGACGATGTTTCTGATTTGCATAGCCCCAAATTATAATCTGGTTACCGTAGATAACGCAACCGCTCCCCGAAGGAGCCGGCGCCGGTTGCCAGCGAGTCCGGCAGCAAGCGCTCTTTGAGCAATTCAAGGGGGGACGGCTCCACTGCAGGCAACTGTGTCGGCACCCATAACTTGCCGGGGCGTACCCATGCGTGCTATAGTCCAGCCTCTGAGATACTTGCCGAAAGCCTGTTTATCGGATGTTCACTAGAGCAACTCAGTCAAGACCCTCCTACAGTTCGCTCTGTTCCGTATCACTTCAACCCGGTCCGCGTGGCTTTCGTCGAGAGTGAAGAGCATTAGATGATCAAGGCTGGGTTGAACCAGCAACACCCAATGGAAAACAAGAGAGAGCAAGGAGGCAGTGCTATGGACTACTCGTTGCCGCAGATCCTGTCCTCTTACAGTGGAGCCCAGGATGAGTTGATCCCCATTCTGCAGGCAGTCCAGGATGAGTTGGGATACCTTCCTGAAGAAGCTATGAGCAAGGTGGCCGACTTCTGCCGTGTTCCGGCAAGCAAGGTGTTCGGCATCGCATCGTTCTATGCTCAGTTCCGTTTTCTCCCCCTGGGAAGGACGCAGATTACGATATGCAGGGGTACCGCCTGTCATGTGCGGGGCGCTCCGGAGATTCTCTCCGAGGTAAAAAGGCAACTGGGAGTTGAGGAGGGACAGACCACTCCAGACCTGGAGTACTCCCTGGAGACGGTCGCCTGTATCGGCTGTTGTGCCCTGGCGCCCTGCCTGACCGTCAACGGGAGGGTCGAGTCCAGCATGACCTCTAAGAAGGTCAAGCAGCTTTTTGCTCGAGAGGAAGAAGATGCATCTTGAAGACAGACAACAGGAGACGTCGATGAGAGATACCCCCGGGGGTGGGAAGGGTCTCACGATTCTCGTTGGGGCGGCCACCTGCGGGCGCTCCGCCGGAGCGCTGGAGACAATGGACGCATTCCGCCAGGAACTCAGTAACCGGAACATAGCCGCCGACATCGTGGAGACCGGGTGCGTGGGGCTCTGCTATGCCGAACCGGTGGTCGGCATTGACCAGCCGGGACGACCCACCATCTGGTACCGCAACGTTACCCCGGAGAGAGCCGGCGAGCTTGTCGACGGGTGTCTCGTGAGCGGCAACCCCCCGACGGAGTATGCCCTGGGAACCACCGGCGATGGTACCGTTGACGGCATCCCCCTCCTCTCCGATTTGGCTACACTCAAGCCCCAGGTGAGAAGGGTTCTGCGAAACTGTGGCTTCATCAGCCCGACCAGCATCGACCAGTATATTGCGGGCGGCGGATATGAGGCTCTGCGCAAGGCGGTGCTGGAGATGCAGCCGGCTGAGGTTATCGACGAGGTGAAACGTTCCGGGCTGCGGGGACTGGGCGGCGCCGGATTTCCCGTAGGGAGGAAGTGGGACGGTTGCCGCCGGGCTGAGGGTCGTGAGAAGTATGTCATCTGCAACGCCGACGAAGGCGATCCGGGGGCGTTTCAGGACCGATCGGTGCTCGAGGGAGACCCTCACTCAGTCATTGAGGGCATGATAATCGCCGGCTATGCTGTCGGTGCAGGACAGGGATATCTATATGTTCGAGCGGAATACCCACTGGCCGTGGAATACCTGGAGACCGCGATCCTGCAGGCGACGGAAAGGGGCTTTCTGGGCAACGACATACTCGGGAGCGACTTTCACTTCCATCTGGAGGTCTTTCAAGGGGCAGGTGCTTTTGTCTGTGGCGAGTCCACGGCTTTGACTCTATCTATAGAGGGCAACAGGGGAATGCCCAGGCCTTTCCCGCGGCCGCGTACCACTGACGCTGGGCTATGGAACAGGCCCACCCTGCTTAACAACGTGAAGTCCTTTGCCAGCATCCGGTGGATCCTCAACAAGGGGGCGGACTGGTTTGCGGAAGTAGGAACCGAAAAGAGCAGCGGCACGGCTATCTTCTCCCTCACCGGCAAGATAGTCAACACCGGGCTTATCGAAGTCCCCATGGGAATGACACTTCGCGAGATCATATTCGACATTGGAGGCGGGATCCCGGAAGGCAGAGAGTTCAAGGCTGTGCAGACCGGCGGGCCTTCAGGCGGATGTCTGCCGGCGAGTCTGCTTGACACCCCGGTCGATTTCGACTCCCTGGCGGCAGCGGGTTCCATCATGGGCTCCGGAGGCATGGTGGTGCTCGATGAGGACACCTGCATGGTTGATGTCGCACGTTATTTCCTGGACTTCAGCGATAAGGAATCATGCGGACAATGTTCGTTGTGCCGGTTGGGTAGCTCCGAGATGCTGGAGATCCTCAAGAAGATAACCGAGGGGAGAGGCAGCATTGAGGACATGGATCTGCTCGTGGAGATGGGCGAGGCTATCAGACTGGGCTCGATCTGCGGCCTGGGACAGACAGTCCCGAACCCTGTACTCACCACCCTCCGCTACTTCCGCGATGAGTACGAGGCACATATCCGCGATAAGGAATGCCCGGCTCGAGTCTGCAAAGAACTCATCTCTTATCGCATCCTGCCGGACAAGTGCAAGGCCTGCATGATATGCCTCAGAGAGTGCCCGGCGGAGGCCATACAGGGGGCAAAGAAGGAAGTCCATGTGATCGACCAGGAGAAGTGTATCCGGTGCGGCGCATGTCTGAGCGCATGTCCCACTCGGTTTTCGGCGGTCGAGTGCATTCCCGGCAGACTAACCGATGGAGGCTAAAGGTGAGTGAAGAGACGACACTGACGATTGACGGCCTGAATGTCAAGGCCAGAAAAGGCGACACGATCCTCAGGGCCGCGCTTGATCACAATATATACATCCCTCATCTCTGCTATCACCCGGAACTGACACCCTTCGGAGGGTGCCGACTCTGCATGGTCAAGATCCAGGGAAGGGGCCTTACCATATCCTGCAAAGCGCCCGTTGAGGAAGGTATAACGGTGATAACGGAAGACCCCACGATTAACGCGATACGCCGCATCGCCGCCGAACTCCTGATCGCCAATCACGATGCCAGGTGCCTCGAATGTGCCAAGAATACCCGCTGCAAGCTGCAGGAGATCGCTGCCTATATCGGAGTGAGCGACGAACGGCTCCAGCGGCTCCAGCCCGTTGTCAAAACTCTCCCCATTGATGACTCCAACCCTTTCTTCATCCGTGACTTCAACAGGTGCGTGCTATGCGGCATCTGTGTGCGCACGTGTCAGGAGATCCAGATGCTGGGCGCCATCGACTTCACCTTCCGCGGTGTTGCCACCAAGATAGCGACGCTGGGAGACAAGCCCATACTGGACTCCACATGCGTGTCCTGCGGCGAATGCGTCGTCCGTTGCCCGGTCGGAGCGCTGCTCCCCAAGAAGGCCGACACCCCTGCACGCCAGGTCAACACTATCTGCCCCTACTGCGGCGTAGGTTGCGGCATCAAGCTAGGCATTCGGGGAGATACCATCATCGCAGTCGAGGGCAATGAAGACGGTCCCGCCAACAGGGGCAGATTATGCGTCAAAGGACGTTATGGTATCGCGGACTTCGTCCATCACCCGGACAGGCTGACAACTCCCATGATAAGAAGGGACGGCAAACTGGAGGAGGCATCCTGGGACGAAGCGCTGGATCTGGTAGCCGCGAGGCTGAGAGGCTATACACCGGATGAAATCGGCGTGATCGCATCTGCCAAGTGCACCAACGAAGAGAACTACATAATACAGAAATTCGCGCGGGCAGTGCTTGGTACCAACAACGTAGACCACTGCGCACGTCTGTGCCACGCGCCCAGCGTGGCCGGCCTGGTTCAGAGCTTCGGAAGCGGTGCGATGACGAACTCAATAGATGAGATCGCCGATTCCGCCTGTATCTTTGCAATCGGCACCAACACCACCGAGGCCCACCCCGTTATCGGGCTGGAAATGAAGAAGGCAGCAAGCCGTGGAGCGAAGCTCATTGTCGCCAACCCCCGTCAGATCGACCTGTGTCACTTCGCGGACCTCTGGCTAAGGCACAGCCCGGGCACAGACGTTGCGCTGCTCATGGGGATGATGCGGGTGATAGTGGATGAAGGACTGGTGGACTCCGCCTTCATCGACGAAAGGTGCGAGGATTTCGATGCCTTCAAGGAGTCTCTGAAGGACTTCGACCTCGATTCGGTGGAACGGGTAACCGGGGTGCCGAAAGACATGATAGCAGAGGCCGCCCGCATGATCGCCACCAACAGCCCGGCCGCCATCTTCTACTCCATGGGCATCACCCAGCATTCACACGGCACCGACAATGTGCTGGCCATCTCCAACCTGGCCATGCTCACCGGCAACATGGGCAAGCGCTCAAGCGGGGTGAACCCCCTCAGAGGCCAGAACAACGTTCAGGGTGCCTGCGACATGGGCGCCCTTCCCAACGTCTACCCCGGCTACCAGGCGGTCGCCGATCCATCCATTAGAGAGAAGTTCGAGAATGCGTGGGGAGTGTCCCTATCTCCGACCCCGGGGCTGACTCTCGTCGAGATGATGGAAGCAGCCTACCGTAAGGACATTAAGGCCCTATACCTGGTTGGCGAGAACCCGGCGGTGAGCGATCCCGATATCCAGCACGTCCGACAGGCGCTGGCGAAACTCGAGTTTCTCGTCGTCCAGGACATCTTCCTGTCCGAGACGGCGGAATTCGCCCACGTGGTGCTGCCGGCCGCCAGCTTTGCTGAAAAGGACGGCACATTCACGAACACCGAGAGACGGGTGCAGTTGGTCAGGAAGGCGATCGAACCTATCGGCCAGTCCAGGCCGGACTGGTGGACGGTCTGTCAGGTGGCCCGCAGGTGGG
>PULQ01000159.1 GCA_003552465.1 Dehalococcoidia bacterium | reverse complement strand
CCCTGCAGGGCCCTGAGCGAGTCAACCGCTATATCCTCCAGGCGGTCTTTGCCGGTCAGCCGGGACACCTTGAGCAGCGACATCGCCGCAGCGGACGGACCCGACGGCATTGCCCCATCAAAGGTGCTCCTGGGCCGGACGAGAAGGGACTGATGACGTCTGCCGGTATCGTAGAGCACTCCCGAGTCCCCGTCCCGGAACTCCTCGACCATGATGTCGGCCAACCTGATGGCCTCGCTGAGCCACCGGCGGTCGAATGTGGCCTCATGCAGGCTGAGGAAGGCGTCTATGATCAGCGCGTAGTCGTCCAGATAGCCTTCGATCTTCGCTTCACCGTCCTTGTAGGTGTGCCTGAGGTAGCCGTCGACCATCATCTCGCTCATGATAAACGACCCGTTGGCCCCGGCCGCCGCTAGATAGTCATCCCTGTCGAGGACACATGCCGCCCGGGCAAGGCCGGCCAGCATCAGCCCGTTCCACGAGGCCAGTACCTTATCATCACGCGCCGGTGGAATCCGGTTCCGGCGTGCCTCCAGCAGGGCCCTATCGGCCCGGCCGACCGCCTCAGGTTTGTCGACCGTGATGTCGCCGGGAACGTACAGGATGTTGCTGCCCTCGAAGTTGCCTCCGGCGGTGATGCCGTAGTATTCGCTCACAATGCGGGCCTGCTCTTCGCCGAGGGCCTCTCGCACTTCAGCAGGCGTCCAAAGATAGTACTTGCCCTCCACGCCTTCGCTGTCGGCATCCTGTGCGCTGTAGAATCCGCCCTCCGGAGCGGTCATCTCTCGCAGCACATAGTCGATGGTCTCCTCGACGATCCGCCTGAACAGCGGCTTGCGGGTAACCAGGTAGGCATTAAGATACAGCCGGCTCAAAAGGGCATTGTCATAGAGCATCTTCTCGAAATGGGGAACGAGCCACCCTGCGTCCGTCGCATAGCGGTGAAATCCGCCTCCTATCTGGTCGTAGATGCCGCCCGCTGCCATCTTTTCCAGGGCCAGCGTCGCGATACCCAGCGTCTCCTGGTCGCCGGTGCGATGATGGTATCTCAGGAGGAACTCAAGTGCCAGGGGCTGAGGGAACTTCGGCGCCGTGCCGAAACCTCCGTTGACGGCATCCACGTCCGGTTTGAGAGCCAGGAATGCGCTGTTGAGCGTATCCGCATTCAGTTCATCTGCATCTCCGGGAACGCCTGCCCTGGCCTCGAGGGCCGCCACTATCTGGCGTGCCGAGTGCTCTACCTCGCCCCGATTACTGCTGTAGTAGCCGGCCACCGACCTGAGCACGCGACGGAAACCGGGCATGCCGTGCCTGTCTTCAGGCGGGAAGTAGGTTCCTCCGTAGAACGGTTTGCCCTCGGGAGTGAGGAACACCGTCAACGGCCAGCCGCCGCTGCCGGTCATCGCCTGCACTGCGTCCATGTAGATAGCGTCGACATCGGGGCGCTCCTCCCGGTCGACCTTGATGTTGACGAAGCTCTCGTTCATGAGGAGGGCGGTGTCCTCGTCCTCAAACGACTCGTGCGCCATGACATGGCACCAGTGGCAGGCTGAATAGCCGATGCTCAGGAGGATGGGGTTGTCCTCCTTTCGGGCGCGGGCAAGGGCTTCGTCTCCCCAGGGATACCAGTCCACCGGATTGTGCGCGTGTTGCAGCAGGTAGGGACTGGTCTCCCCGGCAAGACGGTTGGATCGCTGTCGGTTCATGACGAACTGTGCTGATCGCTCAGGGTCAGCCCATGCCCTCCAGAAACCTCATTATCTCATCGAAGTCGGGCAGCTGCGCAGTGGGATAGACCCTGGTGAACACAACCATACCGTCCTTATCGATGATGATGTTGGCCCTCTCCGAGATACCGTCGGCCTCTCTGAACACACCGTAGGACCGGGCAACCTCGCCATGCGGCCAGAAGTCGGAGAGAAGCCTCGTGTTCTTGATCTCCATCTCATCGGCCCATGCCTTGTTGGAGGTCACGGAGTCAACTCCTATGCCCAGTGCCACTGTATTGAGTTCATCGAAGCGAAGATGGTGCTCCTCGAGCAGCATCATCTGGTCGTGGCATATGGCGGTCCAGGCCAGGGGCCTGAAGGAAAGCAGGACGCGTTTGCCCTTGAAGTCTGCCAGCTTGGCCGTCTTGCCCCTCTGGTCCTTGAGCGCGAAATCCGGGGCTTTGCTACCGATCTCTATCATGTCGTGATCTGTTCCTTTCTTACCTCATGTCACACCGTCAACGCAGACGCCGATCCGTCCGTGGAGATTGCGCTTCTGCACTATCCGCCGTAGTTCTTCTCCACGAACTTCCAGTTCACCAGGTTCCAGAAGTTCTCCACATACTTGGGCCGCGCGTTTCTGTAGTCGATGTAGTATGCGTGCTCCCAGACGTCACAGGTCAGCAGGGGGGTCTTGCCTGCGGTGAGCGGAGTGCCCGCGTTGCTTGTCGCCTCGATGGCGAGGCTGCCGTCCGCGTTCTTGACCAGCCAGGCCCATCCCGAGCCGAACTGGGTCACGGCCGCGGTGCTGAACCTCATCTTGAACTCGGCGAGCGAGCCGAAGGCCGTAATTATAGCGTCGGCCAGTGGACCCGACGGCTCTCCACCTCCACCCGGTGACAGGCAGTTCCAGTAGAACGTGTGGTTCCACACCTGTGCCGCGTTGTTGAAGACTCCCCCTGAAGCCTTCTTGACGATCTCCTCCAGCGGCATGTTCTCGAACTCGGTGCCGGCTATCAGCTTGTTGATGTTGTCAACGTAGGTCTTGTGATGCTTTCCGTAGTGGTATTCGATGGTCTCGGCCGATATGACCGGATCCAGCGCATCCTTCGCGTAGGGTAGTTCGGGTAACTTGTGTTCCATATTCTCCTCCTCTTGTCTCGCTTGTGCCCCCTGGATCAACGCGGGCGGCCTAGTAGTTCTCGGCGAGCAACTCGTAGTACGCCCTGTCGTGCTTGCAGGCCGGGCACAACTCGGGTGCCTCTGTGCCTTCGTGGACGTAGCCACAGTTCGTGCAGTGCCACTTGACCGGTGTCTTCCTCTTGAAGACCTCGCCGCTGGCTACGTTCTGTGCCAGTTTGCGGTAGCGCTTCTCGTGGAACTCCTCCACCTCGGCTATCTCCTGGAACGAAGTGGCTATCTCGTCGAACCCTTCCTCCCTGGCCACCTTCTCCATGTCGGCGTAGAGCTTGCTCCACTCGAACTTCTCGCCATCGGCGGCTGCCACCAGGTTGGTCCTGGTGTCTCCTATGACACCCGCCGGGTAGGCCGCCTTGATCTCGACGTCTCCGCCCTCGAGGTATTTGAAGAAGACCTCGGCGTGTTCCTTTTCGTTGCCGGCCGTCTCCACAAATATGTTGGCGATCTGCTCATAGCCTTCCTTCCGCGCAGCGCTGGCGAAGAAGGTGTAGCGGTTCCTCGCCTGGGACTCTCCGGCGAAGGCCGCCAGGAGATTCTTCTCCGTCTCAGTACCCTTCAGTGATTTTGCCATTCTGTTGTCCTCCTACTTCTCGATCTTTACCATTGGTTTGCCGCAGCACACAAGCACTCCGCCACCGGCTTTGGTGAGCGTAACCTCGTTGCCGCAGATGTTGCACCGGAACTGGTCTCCGACCTTCTGATCTGCCATGCTCTACCTCCTTTCTTGACTACCTCTATTGTGTTGTGATGCGCTCCCGTCCGTCCCTCGTTCATCGTCTCTGCATTCAAGGCACAGTCCGAAGAGCATCAGATGATGGCGATTGACCTTCAGCCCCGTTCTCCTCTCTACCCTGTTTTCGACTGTGGCATCGACCGGTTCATCCAGGTCGATGATGCGCCCGCAGCGGTCGCACAAGAAATGATAATGGATGCGGGTGTCGCCGTCAAAGTGAGCCGTTGAGTCCGCAGCGCGCAAATCGACGATTTCCCCGGCCTCCTTCATCAACCTCAGGTTCCGGTACACAGTGGCCAGCCCTATCTCGGGTAACTCCTTCCTCACCTCCTCGTAGATCCACTCGGCGGACGGATGAGATCGGGTGTCCTGCAATATCCTTGCTATAGCTTCCCTGTATCTGCTCTTCCTCTGCATCTTTCCGCCTGTGTGATAATAAGAATCAATATTATAACGGATCATGTCGGTGCGGTCAAGAAGGTCTGCGGGGTGCGAATCGACTGGCGAGTGAGACCACGTCGGGAAGCTGAGCGGCCGAGATCATGCGGATCTGCGTGCTTACGATGAGGAACTGCCTCCTGCCTGTATCCCTGGTGGCCGTCGGATCAGTGGGATGGAGGCGGCGACCTTTCCCTGGCATATAGCAAGACGAGGGCCAGTGCCAGCAACGCCGCAACAGGCGTAAGCATCAACCCGACGTCTGTTCCTGCGCGGGCACCGACCCAGCCCATCAACGGTGCCCCGATGGCGACGCCCGCCGTCAGCAAAGCGTGGAACAGGCCGGTGGCCAGGCCCCGTTCATCGGCACCGGTATGGTCGGCGATCAGCGCTGAGATCGAAGGGAACACAAGGCCGTAACCCGTTCCATATACGGCCATGACCGCGACCAACGCGGCAAAGCTGAGAAGGAATGGCAGGGTGGTAAGCGAGATTATTATACAGGCCAGTCCTGCCATTATCGGCAGTCGTCGTCCAAACCTATCCGAGATGGCCCCGCCGGGAAGCTGGGTGATAACAAACAACACAGAGAAAGCAGCCAGGAGCAGTCCTACTTCCAGCGGCCCCATGCCCAACGCTTCCACGTGCAGGGGAAGCAGGGTCACCACTCCTCCGAAAGTGAAGTACTGGGCGAATATGCAGGCATAGGCGGGCACCAGTGCTCTCCTGGTAACAAGGGATCTGGCCTCTGCCAGCGTGTTGCCGCGTGCAGCGGAGGTCATCGCAGACGGGACGTATCGGGGCAGCATGAAGCTGAGGAGCACGGCAGCCCCGAGCGCCGCGGCTCCCACGAAGAACACGGCGCTGTAGCCCAGTCGCGCTGCAATGACACCGCTGATCGGATATCCCACCAGGGACGCACCGGCAACTGCCATGCCGTAGAAGGACATCGAGCGACCTCTTCTCCGGCTGACCGCATGTTGGGCTACGATGGACATGGT
>PULQ01000094.1 GCA_003552465.1 Dehalococcoidia bacterium | reverse complement strand
CTGCCGAGTGCTCTGCCGACAAAGTAGGCGCCAGTGTCATTGGCAAAAACCGTGAGCATGGCAATGTAGACCCAGTTCCGGCCGTCGTCCATTCCGCGTAAGGCGACCCAGTAGCTCAGCATCCAGCCAACGTAAAGAGCACCGGCGATCATCCATGCCCAGTTTGGGAAGGCATTCTCTGTCGACGGACGGCGAAGCAGGAAGATGAGCGATATGAGCAGAGCAGCAGTGCCAAGCATGGGGAGAACACCCGGGTCCCTGTGCGCATAGTGAGGCGCAAGCACGAGCGCAAGTGTCCACAGCAATCCCAGGTAGAATAGCGGCTCTTTCCTGTCAAGCCGGGTCATGCCGTAGAACTCGTAGGTACCGGCCAGTGCAGCGGCTGCTATCAGAAGGGTGAACCATGGCGCACCGAACCATATGGCGAGCACGATGAGGGGGACGCCGACGATGGCGGTGAGGACTCTTTGCTTCAGCATTGCTGTATTGTAACAGCTTTTAA
This sequence comes from Dehalococcoidia bacterium, assembly GCA_003552465.1. Classification (GTDB taxonomy): domain Bacteria; phylum Chloroflexota; class Dehalococcoidia; order GIF9; family AB-539-J10; genus RBG-13-51-36. Next base: position 19,676 of record PULQ01000094.1, on the reverse strand, counting down.
TCGGCCAGTGGTCAGGATCGGAGCAAGGCTGCTACGTGTGAAGAGATGCAGCGTGGCAGGCTGCCGGTAAGTGCAGTGGGATGACTGCGGCGGGTGCTGTCAAGCAGCTTCAGAGGGCTTAGCGAATACATCTCTGGCGGCCAGAGCGATGCCTGCGACGAACAACGCGAGCATCGCTATCGCCAGCATCCAGGGGAGGCCTCCGACCGGTCTGGTGATGGCTACCATGGGTACGTTTACAACCCCCATCGCGATCAGCGTGGTCCACCAGGCCCACCTTCTTCTCCGCCTTACGCCGTAGTGGATGATGGCAATCAACGATACCCCAACGCTGATGAAGAGGGTGCCGGCCAGCCTGATGAAGACCGTTGCCAGGGTCGCTAACGCGGGACTGATATCGGCGATGTCATCGATGGTCATCCCGATGAACTCCTCGTGATATCCCATGAAGGTGCCCCTGGCGACATAGATAACACCGATCACCAGAGAAGATAACGCTACGACAACAAGGATGATCGAAGCAACTCTCAGCATGGTCAATCGCCTCTCAATACTGTGTCGGTGCAGAATTCTGCACTGGTCAGCTAACCAATGAAGGGGCTGTTCAGTTCATGGTGACCGGGTTGGGGCAGGGGAGCTGTGTATGGATTCCCTATGTGTAGATCGTGAGCGATGAGCTATCTGCCGGACTGTTGTCGGGTGGCCTAGATCTCGCGGATCTCTCGCTCCTTAGCCTCACCCAGTTCGTTCACCCTTTCCACAGAAGCCTCTGTAAGCTGGTCGATCTTCTTGGTGTTGCTCTTAAGATCGTCCTGCGATATCTCCTTAGCTTTCTCCATCTCCCTCAGTTTCTCGATGCCGTCCCTCCTGATGTTGCGTATGGCAATGCGTCGTTCCTCTACCTTCCTGGAGACCAGCTTGACCAGCTCGATGCGTCGTTCTTCACTGAGGGGAGGAATGACCACGCGGATCAGGTTGCCATCATTAGCAGGGTTGAGGCCGATATTGGCGGCAAGGATGGCTTTTTCGATGTCACGCAGTGATGAGCGGTCCCATGGCTGAATGACAATGAGGTTTGCCTCGGGAGTGGACATCGTAGCCAGTTGATAGAGAGGTGTGGGCGAGCCGTGATACTCAACAACCACGTTGTCGAGCAATGCTGTGGTGGCGCGTCCGGCCCGTATTGTGGCCAGCTCCTTGGCCAGGCCATCTACGGCCTTCTGCATTCTGCTGTTTAGCTCAGCAAGTAGTTCATCGACCATGGCCTAGCCCTGGACACCGAGCTCGAACCTGGCGAACCTGCGTATCTTGATGTTCTCACCCACTTTGGCAATGGTCTCGGTAACAACATCCTTAACGGTCTTGCCGGGCTCCCTGATGTAGGGCTGGCTAAGGAGGCAGACAACCTGAGGGTCCAGTCCTGCCTCGTTGGGCATGTCCTCACTGGTGATGAAGTGTGGTGACGTAGCGGCGACCTGCATAGCCAGGTTGCGAGCCAGTTCCTTGAACTCATCGGTGTGAGCCACGAAATCCGTTTCGCAGTTCAGTTCCACCAAGGCTCCTATGTGCCTGGTATGATGGATGTATGATTCCACAATGCCCTGTGCTGCGACGGCGTCCTTTCTCTTCTCAGCGGTCGCCACGCCTCGTTGTCTGAGTATCTCGATCGCCTTCTCTATGTCGCCGCCTCCCTCCATCAGGGCGCGATTGCAGTCGAGCACTCCGGCATTGGTTCTGTCTCTCAACTCTTTCACTGATTGGACTGACACTTTCATGTGGGTGAAACCTCTCCTTCTGGTTCCTTGATCTCTTCCGGTCCTTCGGCCTGTTGCGCCTGTTCCGCCTCCTCAGGCTGATCAGTCTTCTTCGGTTCGTCCGGTCCGAAGCTGTAGGAGCCAAGGGTGTCGATCTCCTCTCCGCGCTCGTCCTCACCTGCCAGCTTGGCAGCCACAGCTTCTCCAGAGAATGCCTCGGCCTTGCCTTCAACGATGGCATCAGCTATCTTGCTGCAGATCAGCCTTATGGCCTTAACGGCGTCATCATTTGCGGGAATCGGGTAGTCAATCCCCTCGGGATTGCAGTTGGTATCCACGATTGCAATAACAGGTATGCCCAGCTTCCTTGCTTCATTCAGGGCTATGTTATCCTTGATGGGATCGGCGATGAACAGGGCACTGGGAAGCGTGGTCATCTCCTTGAAGCCACCCATCTGCGTGTTGAGATGGAATATCTCCTTCTCTATCTTCACACGCTCTTTCTTGGGCAAGAGCTCCAGTTCACCTTTGTCTCTGCTGTTTTCAAGCCGGACCAGGTGATCGATGCGGGCCTGTATGACGGTGAAGTTGGTCAGCATACCCCCTAGCCACCGCTGGTTTACATAGCTCATGCCGCACCTGGCGGCCTCTTCTTCTATGGTCTGCTGGGCCTGTTTCTTGGTGCCGACAAGAAGGATGCTCTGTCCTCGGGCTGCAAGGTCCTGGGCGAAGGCACGGGCTCTGTCCAGCATGACAACCGTCTGCTCCAGGTCGATGATGTGAATGCCGTTGCGCTGGGTGAATATGTACTTCTTTGCCTTTGGGTGCCAGTAACTGGTGTGGTGACCGAAATGAGCACCAGCTTCCAGTAGCTGTTTCAGCAAGACGTTATTGGTTACGGCTGTTCTGGCCATTATCTACCTCGTACCTACCTGTAAAACCCGTATAATGTAACATGATCGAGGTAGATAATGCAACCGCGCGTTCGGTTGACAACGAATGTGCGCTTATTTATACTATTGAGCCACAAAATTGGCGAAGGTTGCCCGAGTAGCGCAATGGTAGAGCAACCGACTTGTAATCGGTAGGTTGGTGGGTTCGAATCCCCTCTCGGGCTGTTTTTCTGGGACGTTTTATGATAAGCTTTTGTCGCGGAGGGGTGCCGGAGCGGTCAATCGGAGCAGACTGTAAATCTGCCGCCCATGCGGGCTACGTGGGTTCGAATCCTACCCCCTCCAGTAAGAGCAGAGGACGCCCACATAGCTCAGTAGGTAGAGCACGTTCTTGGTAAGAACGGGGTCACCAGTTCGAATCTGGTTGTGGGCTTTAAGATAAAAGGAGGTTAAGATGGCAAAGAAAGTATACGAACGTGCCAAGCCGCACGTCAATGTGGGTACGATAGGGCATGTTGATCATGGGAAGACGACTCTGACTGCTGCGATTACCAACGTGTTGTCCGCGGCAGGCACCACGGAGTTCAGGACCTTCGACTCGATCGATAATGCTCCCGAGGAAAAGGCACGTGGCTTGACGATCGCCATATCGCACATCGAGTATGAGACTGAGTCGCGCCACTATTGCCACGTCGATTGTCCAGGACACGCCGACTACATCAAGAACATGATTACGGGCGCCGCTCAGATGGACGGCGCGATTCTGGTGGTTGCGGCGGATGATGGGCCTATGCCACAGACCAGGGAACACATCCTTCTGGCGAGACAGGTCCAGGTTCCCCGGATAATTGTGGCTCTCAACAAGGTGGATCTGGTTGATGATCCCGAGCTGCTGGACCTGGTGGAGATGGAAGTCAGGGATCTTCTCACGAGGTATGAGTTCCCGGGCGACGAGATTCCCGTTGCGAGGGTAAGTGCTGTAAAGGCTCTGGAGTGTGGTTGCGGCAAGAGGGAGTGCTCCTGGTGCGGGCGGATAAGGAATCTGCTTGACGCGGTGGACGATTACATTCCGATGCCGGAGAGGGAGAGCGACAAGCCTTTCCTCATGCCTATAGAGGATGTGTTCAGCATCAAGGGACGGGGCACCGTGCCCACGGGCAGGGTGGAACGAGGAAGGGTGAAGTCCGGCGATGAAGTCGAGATAGTGGGCTTGAAGGAGTCGAGAAAGGTGGTAGTTACCAGCCTCGAGATGTTCCACAAGACCATGCAGGAGGCGGAGGCTGGCGATGCCGTGGGGGTTCTGCTGCGCGGTATAGACCGGGACGAGATAGAGAGAGGGCAGGTTCTGGCGAAGCCGGGCTCGGTCAAGCCTCACACGGAGGCCGAGGTAGAGGTCTATATTCTGACCAAGGAAGAGGGCGGCCGACACACGCCGTTCTTTACCGGGTACAAGCCCCAGTTCTACATCAGGACGCTTGACGTTACGGGCGAGATCATCCTGCCTGAGGGTGTGGAGATGGCCATGCCCGGTGATAGTCTCAATCGTATGAAGATCAAGACGATGGTTCCTGTGGCGATGGAAGAGGGACTGCGGTTCGCTATCAGGGAGGGTGGACGAACAGTAGGTGCTGGAGTCATTGACAAGATCGTCGCATGAGCCCTGCCGGCCGGAGTCTGTGCCAATAGGTGGATAGGTGTGGCTAAGAAGAAAGGCGATCTACGTGTGATCATCCATCTGGCATGCATTCAGTGCATGCGGAGGACGTACACCACGGTTAAGAACAAGAAGAATGATCCGCAGAGACTGGAGCTCAGCAAGTACTGCCCTCAGTGTCGTGGCAAAGTCGTCCATCGAGAAGTGAAGTAACGTATGACTACCCATACCAAGAAGGCGATAAGCACCAAGCCCGCCCCGGTCAAGAAATCGAGATTCAGTTTCTTCTCCGAGGTTGTGGCAGAACTTCGCAAGGCCCACTGGCCAACTAGACAGGAAGCTCTAAGGCTGAGCCTGTTGGTGCTGGTAGTGTGTACTATCGTGGGGGGAATTCTGGGTGCTCTCGACTATGGTTTCTACAGGCTTTTCATGCTGGTGGGTGGTTAGCAGTCAATGGTTAGTGGAGAGTGGTACCTGTTGTACGTCTCCTCAGGGCATGAGGAGCAGGCCAGAAGAAACCTCGAGCAGCGCATAAAATACATGGATGTCGGAGACAAGGTGTTTGATGTGGTGATACCGACGGCGAAAGAGATCGAGATCAAAGGGGGTAAGCGGCGTACCATAACCAAGAAGGCATTTCCAGGCTATATCATGGTTAACATGAAACTGGACGAGTATAGCTGGGACATAGTGCGCAACACCCCGGGTGTTGCCGGGTTTGTGAGTGCCGGCGTCAAACCCGTTCCCTTGCCTGAGGAGGAAGCGAACGCGATCTTACAGCGTATGGAGGAAGCTCCCACCGAGGTGAAGATGACGTTTAAGGAAGGAGATAGCATACGGGTGACCAGCGGACCTTTTATCGACTTTATCGGCAAGGTGGAGCAACTGAACCTCGGCAAGGGCAAGGTGATAGTGATGCTATCGCTTTTCGGAAGGGAGACTCCTGTTGAACTCGACCTGCTGGGTGTAGAGAAGATATAGAGACTTCCGGCAGGGGCCGGTGGTCTAGCGAAAGAGAGAACCGGGAATGGCTAAGAAAGTAAAGGCGGTGGTTAAGCTGCAGATATCTGCGGGGAAGGCGACTCCAGCTCCGCCTGTAGGGCCCGCTCTGGGACCGTACGGCATCAACATCATGGCCTTTTGCAAGGAGTACAACGAGCGCACCAGTTCCCAGGAAGGGTATATAATCCCTGTTGATCTGACCATCTATCAGGACCGCTCCTTCACTTTTGTGACGAAGATGCCTCCTGTCTCTGACCTGCTTCGGCGTGCTCTGGGTGTGGAGAAGGGCAGCGGCAATCCGGGAAGCGAGACAGTGGGAAGTCTGAGCGCAGATGCGGTTCGGGAGATCGCGAGGACCAAGATGAAGGACCTGAACACAACTGATCTTGAGAAGGCGGTCAAGATCGTTGCCGGCACGGCTCGGAGTATGGGTGTGGAGGTAGAGCAGATCTGAATTCCCCGGGTACCGGGAAGTATTGAGGTATACGCGATTGGCAAAGCACGGTAAAAAGTATCTAGAGGCCAGCAAGCTGGTTGACAGCACAAAGGCATACTCCCCTGAGGAGGCTATCGAACTCGCGAAGGAAGCCTCGTTCGCCAAGTTCGATGAGACTGTGGAGCTTCATCTGAGGATGGGGGTGAACCCTCGTAGTGCCGATCAGCAGGTTCGAGGTGTCATCCTGCTGCCCAACGGACTGGGCAAGAGGACGCGAATACTGGTCTTCACTCAGGGCGAAGGTGTAAGGGCTGCGGAGGAGGCGGGCGCTGACTATGTTGGAGCAGACGATCTCATTAAGCAGATAGAAGACGGCTGGCTCGAGTTCGATGTGTCGATAGCCACTCCTGATATGATGCCCAAGGTTGCGAAGCTGGGTAAGATCCTGGGCCGCCGGGGTCTGATGCCCAATCCCAAGGCCGGCACGGTAGTGCCTCCGCAGGATCTGGCACGCGTGATCGACGAAGCGCGCAAGGGCAGAGCCGAGTTTCGTCTGGACAGGACGGCGATAATCCACCTGCCGATAGGCAAGCTCAGCTTTGACAAGGACAAGCTTCTGGAGAATCTGGCGGCTAGCGTCGAGGCCATCGTTAGAGCGAGGCCGAGCGGAGCTAAGGGCCAGTACATACGCAGCGCGTCACTGTCTACCAGCATGGGCCCCGGGTTCAAGCTCGACATATCATCTCTGCTTGCCGTGTCGAGTTCTCTGACCCGGTGACTGGCATCGGCTCAGCACAATCTCCGCATGTTGCACGGCGCTTCCTTTATGCACGGCTGTCAGCCTAGCATGGAGGCAGAGCAGATCGCTGGCGAGCTCGCTTCCAGGTTGCGGCGCAGATAGTTCATGGTTCTGCACAGAGGGTAGGTCGCGTACAGCTGACAGTGAAAGCTCTGGTAACCTATGTCTCAATTCATCACGGCAACACAGCGAAGATCGCGGAGGTGGTTGCGTCTACTCTTGGGGCCGACTTACTGCCGCTGCAGGAAGTGAAAGCGAGCATGCCGGAGCAGTACGATCTGGTTGGCTTCGGATCGGGGATCTACTTCGGCAGGCATCACAGGACTCTGCTGCGCTTTGTGGGCGAGTTGCCGCTACTGACGGACAAGAAAGCGTTCATCTTCGCCACCAGCGGGCTAAGGAGGCTGCCGTTAGTACATGATTTCGGCAGGCCTCTGAAGAAGAAGCTGCAAGACAAGGGGTTCGACATAGTAGGCGAGTTCTCCTGCCGGGGGCGGGATACTTTCGGGGCGACTATGATCGTCGGCGGGATCCACAGAGGCAGACCCGATGCCAGAGACCTGGCAGAGGCGGCGGATTTCGCCGGGACCCTGTTAGCCGGATTATCCTCAGCCGGGCGATAAGGAAGTGTCAACCGATTCGGCCTACAGGCATTATGTACAGCGGGTGTTCTTTGTCGGGAAGGCCGAGAACCTCGGTTACCTGAGCGTCATTAAAGGCTCCTACGACGACCGTTCCGAGGGCCATTGCCGTCGCCTGCAGGTACAGGTTCTGCGCTGAGTGGCCCGCTTCCATGTGGACATAGCGCACTCCCCTCTCTCCGTATCTGGTTGTCGTCCTCTCGTAGACTGCCGTTATGACGAACACGGCCGGCCCTTCACCGACGAAATGTTGCCCCAGGGCAGCCTGCGCCAGTTGAGTTCTCCTGTCGCCTTCCGCGGTGCGGACGAGCACGTGCTCATCAGGTTTATACCTGTATATGCCCGGACTCAGGTCATCGACATCACCGACTGCAACATACAGCTCGAGCGGGTAGGTGGCTCCTGCCGAAGGTGCGGTTCGATAACCACGATCATCGGTCACCCCCTGTGCTGCCCAGAGGAGCTGAGCCACCTCCTGCAATGTCAGGCTCTCAGGCGAATAGGACCGTACCGACCGTCTATGTAGCAGGCTCTGCTCGACCGACACATCCCCGTCGTATCGCGTTTCGGGTAGTTCTATGGTAACCATGTCTGGATCTTCAGATGGATCTGAGTTCGGTGCGTTGTCCGGTGTCCGGCGGTCGGGACAGGCCAGCAGTACAACCAGTACGCTCAGGGTAACCAGAGCTATGACCAGCACCGGCCGGTAGTTTGCCGAATATCTTCTCATTACCTGTCTCTCATCGGCTCACCACTGGAGAAGAACGCTATCGGCTCTCGTGGTGAGCCGTGCTCGCAATCTATCGTATCTTTCTCTCTACAGCGGTTCTCTGCCTGATAGGGAGCGGGCGCTGCGTCGGTATGCCGAGGAGACTAGTCTATCTGCCTGAACGACTTTCCCCTGGCTCCACAGACAGGACAGATGTCGGGAGGCTGCTTGCCTGATGTATAGCCGCAGACCGGACATACGTAGTAGGAGTAGGTCTCCTTGTCTGTGTCCAGCCCATCAAGCAGCTTCTGGTAGAGATCGGCGTGCACCTTCTCCACCTCGTTAGCGTAGTGGAATGACCTTTCTGCCTCCTTGTCACCTTCGGCCTTTGCGTCCTTCAGCATCTCGGGGTACATCTTCTTGAACTCGTGCGTCTCGCCCGTGACCGCCTCTGCCAGGTTCTCCCTGGTGCTCTTGACTGCCTTGAGCGCCCTCAGATGATTGTGTGCGTGGACGGTCTCGGCCTCGGCAGCGGCCCTGAACAGTTTCGCCGCCTGAGGATAACCCTCCTTATCCGCGGCAAGGGCAAAAGCGAGATATGTGCGGTTGGCCTGCGACTCTCCGGCGAATGCCTCTCTCAGGTGGTCTTCCGTCTTCGACATTGTTCTTTTCCTCCTCTCGACGTCTTGATCTGTCTGACGACAGGCTCCATTATACTATCATCGATGGTGGTGTGTCAGGTTCAGAGCGGATCGATCATACTGAATCTCGTGGGTGGCGGTCAGTTCCCCACCTTTCAGTCAGTGTCAGCGATGATCGGGCTGTTGTGGTGCTTGTTTGAGGTTGGAGGGATGCTCAGATGACCGTTGCTGGTGTGGGAGGAAGAGATCCTTTCCTCATGTAACGCATTGTCGCGGACGTTGGGTTATAATGGAAAGGGATGAGAGAATCTGTGGGAAAGGCTAATGGTGGCTCGGATGAGATTCTCGCCCGAGCAGGCAGTACAGGCGTGGAATTACGATGCCTTGATGCTTCTGATGCGGGCTATCGCGCACGCTATGCTGCTGAGTGTGACGGTGTGACTGAAGACGCGGAGGTGCGCAGAATAGAGAGAAGAATACTTGCTTGCATCAGACGGTCTGACTATCTTGGAGTTGTGGCGCTTGATGGGGAGCGCCGGATCGGGCATGTGGAGGGCGATGTCCGAGGGACAGGTCTCGTGATCAGTGACATCTACGTCGAGGAGGCGTATCGCTCCATGGGCATCGGCAAGCGCCTGCTCGAGGCGATCATTGCTCGGGCAAGCTGGCGGGGCGCAACCGAGGTCGAGTTCTGTACCGAAGCCGACAATCTACCCATGCAGAGGGTGGGCAAGCGCTTGGGGTTCATCCTGACCCGGCTGCACTATGAGCGACGGTTGGTTGATTGAGCCCGAGGGACTCATCATCAGCCATGCCTCAAGATCCTGGTGGATCGGGCTGCAGCATGCTTAGGTGATGAGCGTCACGGATGATCGGAAACAGCCTGAAATGCATGATCAGACAGTCTTGATGACACGGAGGTGACCATGAAAGTAGCCAGAGTAGCTGAGATGAAGGAACTGGACAAGCGTGCCACAGCGGAGTTCGGGATTTCGCAGGAACTGCTGATGGAGAACGCCGGCCAGGCGGTGTACTCGGTCATATCCCGTGAACTGGGAGTTAAGGGCAACAGTTTCGTCGTCCTCTGTGGGGGCGGCAATAATGGCGGGGACGGGCTGGTGGTTGCCAGGAAGATCCACTCTGCCAGCGGGGACGTCAAGGTGTTTCTGCTTGATGACGAAGGCAAGTTTCACGGTGCGGCAAGGAAGAACTACGAGATAGTGTCAAAGATGCCAATCGAGATGGCGAGGGTCAGCTCGGTTGATTCGGTGATAATCGACGTTCTCGAGGCCGACGGTGTTGTGGACGCGATGCTGGGCACGGGCCTTGTAAGACAGGTGGACGGCCTGTACGGAGAGGTCATCGACCTGGTGAACGAGAGCCTGGGCGAGGTGTTCGCGGTCGACATCCCTTCGGGGATCAACGGTGATACCGGGAAGGTGATGGGAACAGCGGTTATGGCGGACTACACCATTACGTTCGGGCTTCCCAAGCTGGGAAATCTGCTGTATCCCGGCTTTGATCACTGCGGCGAACTGTACGTGTCGCATATATCGTTCCCGCCTGTGCTATATGGATCCGATGCCATAGAGGTGGCGATCAACACCCCGGTGGAACTGCCGGTGAGAGAGAGCGATACTCATAAGGGCAGCTACGGGAAGGTGCTATTCATCGCTGGCTCTCCTCGTTATCTGGGGGCGCCGTATTTTTCCGCTCTGTCCTTCTTGAAGGCCGGTGGGGGTCTATCCTACCTGGCGGCGCCGAAGTCGATTTCATCGCTGATAGCGGGCAAGGGTGGTGAAGTCGTTGTACTTCCCCAAGAAGAGACGGCTTCAGGCAGCATAGCTCTGGAGAACGTGGGTGAGCTTCTCGAGTTCTCCCGAATGGTGGATATGGTGATCATCGGGCCCGGACTGTCGCTTGACGAAGAAACGCAAGAGCTGGTGCGGGAGATGGCGCGCGAGGTCGAAAAACCTCTGCTCATAGATGGGGATGGCATCACCGCTATAGCCAGGGACCCGGCGCTACTAAGAGGCAGAAAAGCGGAGACGATACTGACACCTCACCTGGGTGAGATGTCCAGATTCACCGGGATGGCTATGGCAGAGGTAGACGGGGACAGGATAGGTGTGGTTCAGACGGCGGCCAGAGAGCACAACTCCGCGATCGTACTGAAGGGGGCCCACTCGCTCAGCGGGTATCCCGACGGGTCGGTGTTCATCAACCTGAGCGGCAACCCCGGTATGGCCACTGCGGGAAGTGGTGATGTCCTCACAGGCACCGTTGCCGCCATGTTCGGCCTGGGGATGTCCCTTGTAGATGCGGTGAGAACGGGAGTGTTCATCCACGGGTTTGCGGGCGATGTGGCTGCGGTGGACAGAGGAGAGGATGGTATGACTGCGCAGGACATAATGGACTCGCTACCCGAAGCGATGAAGCTGTACAGGGGCAATTTCGCAGAGATATGCGAGAGTTTCTACGAGAGTATCTTTGTCGTGTAAAGGTGTCAGGAGTTCTCGTTGATCGAATCGTCATGCTCTGTAGACCGGAAGACCTGAAGACGATGGCGAAGGTTGAGCAGTGAGGGCGATGGTGCTAGAGAAGGCCTCCCCGGTAGAGGAGAGGCCACTGAAGCTGGTGGACATGCCCGATCCTGTCGCAGGCCCGGGTCAGATCCGGGTCAGTGTCCATGCCTGCGGGGTGTGTCACACCGAGATCGACGAGATCGAAGGCAGGCTTCCGCCCTCTCGATATCCCATGGTTCTCGGCCATGAGATCGTGGGAGTGGTGGACGGCCTGGGGCCCGGAGCGAAGACGTTCAGCGAGGGCGACAGAGTGGGAATAGCCTGGATCAACCGGGCCTGCGGGCGTTGTTCATTCTGTGCAAGTGGTGCAGAAAACCTGTGCGACGATGCAGGATGGACGGGAAAGGATGCAGACGGCGGCTATGCTGCGTACACGGTTGTATCCGAAGACTTTGCCTATCCGATTCCCGGCAGATTCAGCGATGTGGAGGCCGCGCCGCTTCTCTGTGCGGGCGTGATCGGTTATCGAGCGCTGACGCGCTCAGGGCTGGATGATGGTGGTGTGCTGGGTCTGTATGGTTTCGGGGCCTCTGCCCATATAGTGATCCAGATCGCCAGGTACAAGTATCCGAATGGCAAGGTGTTCGTCTTCAGCAGGCGTAATCGGGAGGAACACCGGGAACTGGCCGCCAGGCTGGGGGCGGAATGGATCGGTGCGACCGAGGACACTCCACCTGAGAAGCTCGATTGCGCGATCGACTTCACCCCGGTGGGTGAGACGGTGCCTCATGCCCTGCGAAACCTGCAGAAAGGCGGCAGATTGGTGATAAACGCGATCCGTAAGCGGACGCCAATTCCGGAACTGGAGTATGCGCAGCACCTCTGGCATGAGAAGGAACTGACGAGCGTGGCCAACGTGACCAGGTGGGATGCGGAGGAGTTCCTCCCTCTGGCTGCCGAGGTTCCCATCGTGCCTGCGGTTGAAGAGTTCTTGCTGGAAGCGGCCAACGATGCCCTGGTTCTGCTCAAGGAGGGGCGAATACAGGGTGCCGCTGTGCTCAGGTTGATGGGCGGTAGATGAGCCCCGCTGTCACCTGTCTTGACAGTGTCGTCGCGATGATTATACCCTATGCCCGGGCCGAGCCAGCCGGAGAGACAGGTGTTGCTTGATGGCATTGGCCGGCCATCACATCCAGAGAGCCTCATCACATGCTTGAGTCTGTGCTTATCGCGAATCGTGGGGAAATCGCCCGACGCGTGATCAGAACCGCCAGGCGATTGGGGATAGAGACGATAGCCATATGCTCCGACATAGACAGGTCATCGTTGTTTGCTCGAGAAGCAGACAGGGTGATAGCGATTGGCGAGGCGAGGCCGAAAGACAGCTACCTCAACATCGATGGGATTATCGCTGCGGCCAAAGAGGCGGGAGCCTGTGCCGTTCATCCCGGATACGGCTTCCTGGCAGAGAGATGGGAGTTTGCGGCGAGGTGTGAGAGTGAGGGGCTCACGTTCATCGGCCCCGGATCCGAGGTGATCCACAGGATGGGAGACAAGCTACGTTCCCGGGAGATCGCTACCGGTCTGGGCATACCGACCCCGCCTGGTAGTCCGGTATTGAGCGACGTGCAATCAGCCGAACAGTGGGTGTCGCGGCTTTCGCTGCCCGTGATATTTAAGGCTTCTGCCGGGGGTGGTGGGATCGGCATGATACTGGTGGAAAGGATGGAGGACATAGCGGAGGCTTTCGACACGGCAACGAACCGGGCCAGGCTTGCCTTCGGTGATGAGAGGGTGTATGTTGAGAAGTACCTGGCGTCACCGCACCACATCGAGATCCAGATCCTGGGTGAGGAGAGTGGTAATGTGGTCACTTTTCCGGAAAGGGAGTGCTCGGTGCAGAGGCGGCACCAGAAAGTGATTGAGGAGTCGCCATCTCCATTCACCAACTCGGCGTTGAGACAGGGCCTCAGGCGGGCCGCCAGACGCCTCGCTGAAGAGATCGGGTACACGAATGCCGGCACCGTAGAGTTCGTCGTCGACAAGGACCGGAGCTTCTACTTCCTGGAAATAAACACGAGGCTCCAGGTGGAACACCCGGTGACCGAGATGATAACCGGAGTCGACCTGGTGGAGCAGCAGTTCAGAATAGCGTCGGGAGAGCCCCTGGCCGTTACTGAGAAAGGCACAGAATGGAGAGGATGGGCCATAGAGTCGCGTGTATACGCCGAGGATCCTGAGACGTTCTACCCTTCGCCGGGCAAGCTGGAGTTCTACGTCGAGCCCTGTGGTGATGGGATACGGGTGGATGGGGGATACCGGGCAGGAGATACCGTAAGCCAGTTCTACGACCCGCTGGTTGCCAAGCTCGTTGCCTGCGGCACCGACCGGGACGATGCCGTACTGAGGATGCGGCGCGCTCTCGATGAGTACGTGATCACCGGTATTAAGAACAACCTGCCTTTTCTCAGAAGGGCATTAGGTTCTGAGGCGTTCAAGGCCGGTGAGTACGATACCCATTTCATATCGAAGCTAAAGGAGGAATAAGATGGGTGAAACGATGAGAGAAGAGGTAGAGAAGCTGGCGGGCCTCCGGGAAGAGATACGACAGATGGGAGGTGAGGAGGCTGTGGCAAAGCACCACGGAAGAGGCAAACTGACCGCCAGGGAGAGGCTTGCCCTGCTGATCAAGGAAGGCACGTTTGTGGAGGTGGGCATGCTGGGTAGCGAGTTCGGTGTCGACAAGCTCGTGCCTGCGGACGGTGTCATCACCGGATACGGCAAGTTGAATGACGGGGTTCGCACGAGGGACGTAGCGGTCGCAGCTTACGATTTTACGGTCAGGGGAGGCTCCATGGGGGCAGTCAATGAGACGAAGGTGACGCGGATCAGGGAGATCGCCCTTAAGCAACGGATCCCGATGATATGGCTGAACGACTCGGGAGGGGCCAGGGTGAGCGGTGGTGGTCTGAGCGGAGAACGTGTCGCGTTGTTTGCCGACTCGGGCTATCTGTTCAAGGAGGAGTCACTGATGTCAGGGGTTATTCCGCTGATAGCTGCCATGATGGGTCCCGGTTACGCAGGCACCGCATATATTCCTGGACTATCGGACTTCGTGCCCATGGTCAAGGGCACGAGTTTCATGGGATTGGGAGGGCCGGCGCTTGTGGAGTCGGTGATCCGCGAGAAACTGACTGAAGACGAACTGGGAGGCTCAAAGGTGCATTGCGAGATCAGCGGCTGTGGCGATCTGGAGGTGGCATCCGACGAGGAGTGTATAAGGGCGATAAAGGAGTACATCTCATTCTTCCCCCAGCATTGCGACGAGAAGCCACAGCGGAAAGAGTGGTCGGGCGACCCGATGGCTTTGATCGACGACGGCATCCTGAAGGTAATTCCGGACAATCCGAGAGAGGCCTATGACATGCACGACCTGATCAGGTATATCGCGGACGATGGCTACTTCTTCGAGATGAAACCCAAATGGGGCAGGAACATGATCGTCGGGTTCGGGCGTATAGCCGGTTACTCCATCGGGATCGTGGCCAACAACCCGATGTTCTACGGCGGTGTCATCGATATCGACGCTGCCGACAAGGCGGCCCGCTTCATCTGGCTTTGTGATGCCTTCAATATCCCACTCCTCTTTCTCTCGGACGTGCCCGGCTTCATGGTCGGTTCCAAGGCCGAGAAATCGGGCATAATCAGGCACGGAGCCAAGATGATCCATACGGTTGCTGAAGCGAGCGTTCCCAAGCTGACGCTGATCGTCAGGAAATCCTATGGTGCTGGTTACTACGCGATGTGCGGCAGGTCGTTTGATCCGGATCTTCTGATAGCCTATCCCGGTGCGGAGATTTCGGTCATGGGGCCCGAGGGCATGGTATCGATCTTCGCCAGGAAGCAACTTGCTGAGTCCGAGGACCCGCAGGAGATGGTGGAGCGTCTTGCAGAAGAGATACGGCCTCAGATCAACATATTCAAGACCGCCAGATTCGGTGTCATAGACGACGTGATAGATCCGAGAGAGACGCGAAGGGGGCTCTTCCGGGCGCTTGAGTTCACCAGCGATAAGAGGATATTCAGGCATCCGAGAAAACACGGAGTCTACCCCGTATAAGGAGGAGACACATGTATGAGACGATAGCAACCGAGAAGAAGGCCAGAGCAGGCGTGATCACCCTATCACGGGAAGAGCGAAGGAATACCATATCGCCGACCATGTTGAACGAACTCTTCGGGGCTCTGAAGGCGTATGACGATGATCCAGAGATCCTCGCAGTAGTGTTGACCGGAGCCGGCAGCAAGGCCTTCTGCGCGGGGGCGGACTTCGCTGAGTCTATGGGTGCGACAACGAGCCTGATTGAGCGGCATGAGCAACAGCGCAGATTTGCGGATCTTCTCAGGGCGATCAAGGAACTGAAGAAGCCGTTGGTAGCGCGGGTTAACGGCCATGCCCTCGGTGGTGGGTTGGGATTGGCCTGTTCATGCGACATAGTGGTCGCTGCGGAAGACTGCCGTTTCGGTACCCCGGAGATCAACGTCGGCCTCTTCCCCTATATCATAATGGCATCTCTGCTTCGTTCTGCTACGGCACCGAAGAAGCTTCTGGAGATGATGCTGACGGGAGAAAGACTCGACGCTCGGGAAGCGCAGCAGCTCGGCCTGGCAAACCATGTCGTGTCCAGGGAGAAACTCGACGCAAAGGTGGATGAGGTGGTTGGCAAGATAACGAGCAAGAGCCCTGCCGTTCTGAGACTGGGCAGGAGAGCCTTCTACACCGTGCGCGACATGGAGTATGAAAAGGCACTGGAATACCTGGCATCGGTGCTGACGATTAACGCGATGGCCGATGACGTGGCCGAGGGCGTTGCGGCTTTCCTGGAGAAGCGTGAACCGCAATGGAAAGGAAAGTAGACCAGCGAGAGGAGAGGGCATGGCATCATCAGACAAGGTTGTAATAACGGCTGCACTAACTGGAGTGGCGGCCAACAGAGATCAGTGCAAGTACATTCCCTACACTCCCCAGGAGATCGCCGATGAGGCGCTGAGGGCCTACAATGCAGGAGCGGCAATAGTGCATATCCACGGGAGAGAATATGACGGCACCCCGTCGTGGAGGGTGGAGATCTTCCGCGAGATCATGCAGGAAGTCCGGAAGCGGTGTCCGGTGATAATCAACTTCTCTACAGGGGCTGTGGGAGTGGACCGGGACACCAGGATGGGACACATCCGGGAGTTGAGGCCGGAGATAGCGGCACTGAACATGGGGACGATGAACTACGCCAAATACAGCCAGAGGCGAAAGAGCTTCGTATTCTCGGTGGTCTTCCAGAATCCCTTTGATGATATAATGTTCTTCCTCGATACGATGAAGCAGAACGGTGTGAAGCCGGAATGCGAGTGTTTCGACCTCGGGCAAGCTGAGAGCATAGTTCCTCTGATGGACATGGGACTGCTCGAGAGCTTCCAAATGAGCCTGATAATGGGTGTGGTTGGGGGCATGCGTGCTACAGCAAGGAATCTGGCGCACGTGTCCACGGTGGTGCCTTCCGGAATAGCATGGCAGGTCATAGGGCTAAGCCAGGAGCAGTGGCTTTTGATAGCCACAGCGCTGGCTCTGGGCGGGAACATAAGGGTAGGACTTGAGGACAACTTCTACCTGTCGCCCGGGGAGATGGCCGAGGGTAACGGGCCGCTGGTCGAGAAGGCGGCAAGAATGGCACGAGACGTCGGCAGGGAACCGGCAACGGTAGAGGAGGCCCGGGCTATTTTGAAGCTCGGCTGACCGCACACGGGATCGAGCAGAGAGGATGAACGAGATTTGACGGAGGTGCCCTCCCCGATCACAGGCAGTGTCTGGAAGATCCTGGCCGCGGCGGAGGCGCCGATCGAGGAAGGCCAGACAATAATGATACTGGAATCCATGAAGATGGAGATCAGGGTGAAATCTCCCCGGAACGGGAAGGTGATTGAGATCAGGGTGCAGGAGGGCGATTCGGTACTGGAAGACGACGTTGTGGCGCTGGTCGAATAGGGGTATTCCTTAAGGACAGGCAGACAATGGACTTCAGGTTTTCAGAAGACGAGGAAGCATTCAGGGAAGAGGTACGCCAGTGGCTCAGGCAGGAGATTCCGCAGAGGTGGATAGAGCTCGATCCCGGGATATGGGAGGAGACGGAGGAGTCGTGGGCGCTTGCCCGTGCATTTCAGCGCAAGCTGGGGGAGATAGGGTGGCTGGCTCCGGCCTTTCCCAGGGAGTATGGCGGTCTGGAACTAAGCCACATGAAGCGGCTGGTGCTTGCTGAAGAGCTGGCTTACAGCAAAGCCCCGGTGAGCGTGGAGGTGGAGATCACAGTCAACTGGGTGGCGCCTTCCATAATGCTGTTCGGCACTGAGGAGCAGAAGAAGAACTATGTGACACCGATAGCCAGGGGAGAGAAGATCTTCTGCATCGGGTACAGCGAACCGGATGCCGGATCCGACCTCGCCTCGCTCAGGACGCGGGCGGTAGAAGAGGGCGATGGCTATGTGATCAACGGCCAGAAGATATGGTGCAGCTACGCACATCTGGCCGACTACTGCTGGCTGGCTGCCAGAACCGATCCCGATGCACCGAGGCACCAGGGCATAAGCGTGTTCATCGTTGACATGAAGACGCCGGGTATCACCGTACGTCCATTGATAAACATCCTGAACCAGCATTCATTCAACGAAGTGTTTTTCGATGATGTGTGGATACCGAAGGAGAACCTGGTAGGCCAGAACAACAACGGCTGGTATCAGGTCATGATCGCCCTTGACTTCGAGCGCTCGTCGGTCGGGTGGGCTGCGTCCAACCGGCGGGGTATCGAAGAACTCATCGATTACGCCCGGAACACCACGAGGAACGGAAAGCCTCTGGCCAGCGACCCGCTGGTGAGGAACCAGTTGGCGCAGCTTGTCGTGGAGAACGAAGTGGCCTGCATGATGGCATACCGCCTCGCCTGGATGTTCAGCAGAGGCCTTCATCCGAGCTACGAATCATCGATGTCGATGGTCTTCATAAGCGAGGCGACGCGCCGCACGGCCGATGTCGGAATGCGAATCCTCGGGCACTATGGAGAACTTGACAGGGACTCCAGGTGGGCGGTCATGAACGCCCGGTTGATGCGCATGTGCCTCAGTTCGCTGTCCATCGGAGTCGGCGGGGGTTCCAACGAGATTCAGCGCAATATCATAGCTATGAGAGGGCTCGGTCTGCCCCGGAAGTGAACAGGCGACGATTGCGTCGATCAACAACGAAGGTAGAAGACAGATGGACTTTGGTCTGAGTGAAGAGCAGGAGATGCTCAGGACATCAGCCCGTGAGTTTCTGCAGAAGGAATGTCCCAGACAGCTGGTAAGGCAGCTCGAGGAAAGTGAAGAGGGCCATTCTCCCGATCTGTGGCACAAGATGGCGGGGCAGGGATGGATGGGTCTGGCGTTCCCCGAGCAGTACGGCGGAGGGGGCGGGACCTTCCTTGATCTGACAGTGCTACTGGAGGAGATGGGATACAGCATGCTGCCCGGACCGTTCTTCTCGACGGTGGTCCTCGGCGGGCTGACCATTCTGGCAGCCGGCAGCGAGGAGCAGAAGAAGGCTCTGCTGCCTGAAGTTGCCGGGGGCAACGCGGTCCTGGCGCTGGCTCTTACCGAGCCTGCCGGTCGTTACGATGCTGAGTCGGTTGTCACCAGAGCCGTTCGCGATGACGGTGGATATGTGATCAATGGTACGAAGCTGTTTGCTCGCGATGCCGGGATTGCAGACATTATCATCTGCGTGGCCCGGACAGGAGACTCGAAGAACCCCGAGGAAGGCATTACCCTGTTTCTGGTAGATGCAGGCAGTCCCGGGATCAGGTGCACTCCTCTTGGCACCCTGGCACGTGACAGGCAGTGCGAGGTCGTCTTCGATAATGTGCGTGTGCCCGAGACCGGCGTAGTGGGCACGGTGGATAGGGGGTGGCCGTCGGTGGCAGACCTGCTGCAGAGGGCGACGGTGGCCAAGTGCGCCGAGATGGTCGGCGGTGCTCAGGCGGTTCTGGATATGACCGTTGCCTATGCCAGGGAGAGGGTCCAGTTCGGCAGACCGATAGGTAGTTTCCAGGCCATCCAGCATTACTGTGCCGACATGGTCACCGATGTCAGCGGCTCGCGGTTTGTCACCAACAAGGCAGCCTGGAAGCTGAGCGAAGGGCTTCCTGCGGCAGCGGATGTGGCGGTGGCCAAGGCATGGACGGGTGATGCTTACGGAAGGGTCACCCTGCTGTCGCACCAGATATTCGGTGCGATAGGCTTCACCATGGATCATGACATTCACATGTACTACAGGCGGGCAAGGGCGGGCCAGGCGGCCTTCGGCGATGCCGATCATCACCGTTCCATCCTGGCTCAAGCACTTGGTTTCTGACGCTGCCGTCACGGAGTCCGTGCCTATGATCGGCAGGGTGTAATGCATTCTCGGAGGTTATGGATATGATACAACATACTATATGTTTTTGGTCAAGTGCTCCGGCAATATCACCCTTGTCATATCTTTACACCGGTGGGCAGACCCCAGCCTCTCTTTTCCTGGCTCCCAACTTAGCATCTAGATACGGG
>PULQ01000163.1 GCA_003552465.1 Dehalococcoidia bacterium | reverse complement strand
TACTGCATGAAGTGCCGCGCCAAAAAAGAAATCCGCGATCCCAGAAGAATCACCATGAAGAACGGAAGACCGGCGACCCAGGGCCTCTGCCCGACCTGCGGCACAAAAGTCTTCAGAATCGGCAAGTAGGGCTTCTGCTATGCAGTCGCCCCAGCACCCAAGAGGGCTGGGTATTGCTCGTATCGGGAATGTCCAGCCCTCCAATCTCACGCGGCCTGGCCTCCCGGCCATTGCCTGGACCCCCCGGTCGGCCTCCACACAGCGTTGAAAACAGGACGTCAAACGTTTAGAATGATGTCCGGAAGTCCTTCGAAGATGATAGTCGTTACCGGGGCTACGGGTCACATCGGAAATGTCCTGGTCCGTGAACTCCTGGCACAGGGGCAGGCTGTGCGCGCCCTGGTCATGCCCGCCGACGACCTCCGTCCGCTGGAAGGACTGGAGGCGGAGATCGTATATGGCGACGTCACCCATCCGCCGAGCCTCAAGGCGGCGTTTGACGGGGCCGACCTTGTCTTTCACCTGGCCGGCGTTGTCAGCATCATGCCGTCCATGAGGGTGCTGCTCGAGGAGGTGAATGTCAACGGCACCCGCAGGGTGATCGACGCTTGTCGAACTGCCGGGGTCGGCCGCCTGGTCTATGCCAGTTCGGTCCACGCCATCGTCGAGCCGCCGGAAGGCACCTTCATCGATGAGTCCCTGTCCTTTGATCCCGACCGCGTTCTCGGTGACTACGCCCGCACCAAAGCACTCGCCACGCTGCTCATCCTCGATGAGGTGAGAAAGGGCGGTCTCGATGCCGTGGTCTGCTGCCCCTCGGGCATCATCGGTCCCCGGGACTACAAGGTCTCCAACATCGGCCAGTTTATCCTGGACTTCGCCAGCGGCCACCTGAAGTCATACGTGAGGGGAGCTTATGACTTCGTTGACGTGCGCGATGCTGCCCGGGGACTGATTCTGGCTGCTGAGAAGGGGCAGTCGGGGAGGGTCTATATACTGTCGGGCGCGCAGGTGCAGGTGCCCGAGTTGCTGAAGGAACTGCAGCGCAATACGGGCAAGCGGGCGCCTACCTATGAGATACCGGCCATGATAGCCAGGGCGGCCGGAGTGCTTGCCAGCGGATACTACCGGTTGCTCCGGAGGCGGCCTGTTTTTACTGCCTACTCGATCGATGTCCTCAAGAGCACCTCGATGATAAGTTCGGCCAGGGCACGCGAGGAACTGGGCTTCACCACCAGGCCATGGCAGGAGTCGATACGCGATCACGTGGAGTGGTTCCGTGACCAGGGAATGCTCCGCACCCGCCGCTAGTGTTCGATGCCCAACTTGCACTCACCGTGTGGGCAGATGTAGAATAGCCGCGAAACAGAAGGGCGCGTCAGCCCGCCCCCTGTCCTCACCGGTCATCCACCTACCAGCCAACCGTGACACACGGTCACGGCCTGTGTGACGGAGGCCGACTCTGATGCAGATGGATACAGAGAAGAAGAACGACCTTAACGAGACGACCGCGCGTCTGGGAACAGAGCCGCTCAGGAAGCTGCTCTTCCGGCTCAGCATGCCGAGCATGGTCTCGATGATCGCTATGTCCCTCTACTTCCTGGCCGATACCTTCTGGTTGGGGAGGCTTAGCTACCAGGCGATCGCTGCCGTAACCATCATCTGGCCGTTCTATATCATGGTGTTTGCAGTCGGTTACGGATCGGGCGTCGGCGCCAACGCGCTGGCGTCGCGGCGGTTCGGCGAAGGGAATGTCGAGGCCACCAACCGGGTGGCGGGCCAGGCCTTCCCTATCAGCGTCTTCTTTGGAGCCATCTTCCTCGTTGCCAGCCTCGTCTTCGGCAGGCAGATAGCATCTCTGCTCGGCGCCACGCCTGAGATCATAGACCTCACGGTGCGCTACCTGTCTTTCTTCGGATTGGGACTACCGTTCATCGTCTTCCGCGTGATCACACGCAACGTATTCCAGGCCGCCGGAGATGCCATGAAGCCCATGATCTTCCCCGTCGTCGGCGCCGTGGTCAACGCCGCCCTCGATCCTTTCCTCATCTTTGGCTGGGGGCCCTTCCCCGAGATGGGTATCGCCGGGGCCGGACTGGCGACCACGATATCGGGAGTAGTGGCCTGTGCACTTAGCTGCTACTTCCTGCTGCGGAGGCAATCCCTGTATCGGGTGAGGCCGCGTCACCTCAAGCCCGACTTTACCATAATAGCCCAGATCTACCGTGTAGGCCTGCCATCCATGCTGATGGACATGACGGAAGCCGGGATATTCCTCGTACTGAACAGGATCGTCGCCGGGTTCGGGTCGCTGGCACTGGCCGCCCTGGGAATCACCGCCAGTATCGCCGCCCTCGCTTTCATACCCGTTGTCGGGGTTGCCCACGCTCTTTTGCCCATAGTGGGCTTCTGCTTCGGGGCACGACTCTGGAAACGCATGTGGTCGGCCGTCAGACAGGGCGCGCTCATCGTAGCCGGGGTGCTCGGTGCGGCAAGTGTCTTACTGGCGATCCTGGCACCGAGGGTGATCGCCATATTTAACGATACTCCCGAGCTACTGGAAATAGCCGTACCCGGGATGCGCATCTTCATCTCTGCGCTCTTCCTTATCGGTCCGACAATCATGTTCATCATCACCTTTCAGGGACTCTCCAAAGGGTGGACGGCCACCGCCCTCTCGCTGGTGCGGCAGCTGGCCTTTCTGCTCCCGGCGCTTCTTATCCTGCCCCGCTTCCTGGGGCTGACCGGGGTGTGGATGTCCCTTCCCCTCTCTGACTTCGGCGGAGCCGTTGTCGCAGGGCTGTGGATCTACCGGGAGTACCGGCTGCAGAAACGAAGCGGCATCTGGAATGAACCTCCGGTGACTGAACCGGTCCCGCAACCGGTGCCCGGAGAGCGCCCCACGCTCGACTGAGGCGGGCAGATCTCTGCTTCCGCGCCTGCCTTCGCTAACTCACCTTTCCCGCTGCCGCCAGGTAGATCGCGAACTCATACTCGCTGTCGAATCTGAGCAGTTCATCGATCATCTCCTGGTCGTAGGCAGCAACGGCACAGGCACCGGCTTTCACCGCTTCACAGGCCAGGTAGAGATTCTGACAGACGTGTCCGGCATCGAGGAGGATTACCTTGTGAGCGGCCAGGCCGTAGCGCCACTCCATGCGGTATGGGACCGCCGACCAGATGAAGACCGCTGCCGAGCTTGCCATCCAGGCCTGCCCGAACGATGCACGGCTTATCTTCTCGCCTGCTTTGTCGTCCCTGTACTCGACCAGCAGCCGGTGTTCGATAGGCAGATACCTGTAGAACCCGACATCAAGGTCCTGCACATTGAGGGCACAGATGTAGGTCTCGAGCGCGTGGCGGGCTCCGGCCGAGGGAACGGTCCTGCGGGCATGGCCGTCGCTGGCCGGATCCCGCAGACCCTGGGTCGTCCACAGGAGGAACGACAACTCCTTGAGCGTCAGCGGGTTCCCGGCGAACTCGCGGTGGCTGCGCCGGTTCGCTATGGCCGACAAAAGGGTTGTATCGGGCAGCGTCGGGAACTCCTCCGGCGGAACAAGGGCGATCGTCTCGGCGTTGGGCGAATATGGCTTCTGTAAGGGGGGTGGAGTAACTCCCATGCTCTGGTCGGTCCTTGAGAAATCGATCGTCTTTCTTACACTGTCCTTCAGGAACTGACGGCTCTGCTCTATCGATAAATACTGCATACTGCACCTCTCGTGGAATAGTTTATCGGAAGACGGGTCGCCGCGTCCGTAAGCCCGCGCAACGCAGGCGGACACTGTCGGGCAGCCGGTCCGATTGGACGATCACGTCTCGGGCTCTGGCTCCTCGGCACTGCTCTGGTCGCCTTGCGAGCGCAACCTGGCGCGAATCTCGCCTTCCTGCTGCTTTAACTCGTCCAGACGCTTCTCGGCCTCCTCGGCCTGGAGCATCCGCTCCCTGCCGCTGATGAAACTGGCTGTCGCCTTCCCCCTTCCCCCCTCGGCCGGATGTCTCCGCAGGGCCTTCAACTCCCTCCTGGCCTCGTCTATCCTGGCCAGTACGTCCTCGAGTTGCCTGTTGAGGTCTTCTTCGGTTCCCATTCTGGAATATATTCTACCATGGCGCACTCGGTTACAGGAATCCCGGCCGCCGTCTCGGCTCCAGGAGGGCTCGCAGATGCCTGACCCCATTGGCATCGTCACAGGAGCAGGGCATACGTTAGTGACGTTCTACAGAAACACAACCGTCTCTGAGACGCAAGCTACCAAGCCGCAGGCTTATGGAAGGTCCCTCGCTTATCTGTAAGCACAGGAGGAAACTGTGATGCAGCTAGTATCTGGTCATCAATGGAAAGGACTCTCTGAGTCGCCACTCTCTGAAGCTCCTTGGGCATCCTGCAACCCTTTGGGTTTGTCTGTATCAAAGAGGTTCGGTTTGGATTCACCACCGTGACCGGCCTTCCCAACCCTACCGTGACAATCTCAATAGCGTTTACCAGGTCTGAATCATTCGATATGACGATTGATTCATCGGCAGTTCTTATGCAGCTGTCATGGACAAGGTGAGCAGCCAGGCTGACGTCAGACCCTTTCTCCTCAGTGCGAAGCACCCCAACCTTCTGAGGGCGCCCATCGGCCTTGTAGACGAATGGTACCCTGGGCAAGTACCTAGTCCTGGAGACGAATGTCCCCCTGATTATCTTCAGGTTTGGTATCGTTTCTAGCGCGCGCCAGTAGAAGGTTTGCCGTGTGGGCGCACTGAGATCCCAAGGAACAGGCTTTACCTTAGCCGAGAAGTACTTGATCTCCTTTATCGTTATCAAGGGAAAGAGATTGCGACACAAGAGGTGCAGATCAAGCCACTTGTAAGCTGTATATCTGACAGCACAGTAGTATACGTTGAACCCGTCGACATACACGTTCGCTGTCAAACCCAAGGGGTTCACCAAAATGCTGAAGTGCTGCGAGAGCAGCACTTCAGCGCCCATCGGCCTAAGCCTCAGGGGAATTCATGTAACACTAGTATAGACAATGTGCTCCTGTTTGTCAATAGAAGCCGCTTCCCATCATCCTACACGGTCTGTCTGCGTGCAATTGGTTCAGACCACATGGACTGACAGCGTAGCCCGGGCCTTCCTAATGC
>PULQ01000164.1 GCA_003552465.1 Dehalococcoidia bacterium | reverse complement strand
ACGGCAGAATCCAGCTTGTCCAGGGCCGCGCTGAGCGTCTGCCCTTTCCTGATGAGACCTTCGATACGGTTGTTTTCACCTACCTGTTGCGTTACGTCGAAGACCCCGATGCAACAATACGGGAGTTGTCGCGGGTACTGAAACCAGGCGGGCAACTGCTGTCGCTTGAGTTCGGCGTTCCCGAGAAGACGTGGGTACAGGTGCCGTGGCGGATCTACAACAAGGTTGTGATGCCCGTCATGACAGTGCCCGTTTCACGAGGCTGGCATCGTTGCGGGCGTTTCCTGGGTCCGAGTATCTGGAACTGGGGTCAGCGCTATCCTGTTGATCGCATCGCCGCAATGTGGCGCAATAACGGAATCCCCCTGGTAGAAACGAAACGCCTGTTCGAAGGTATAGCGATTGTGATGTGGGGAACGAAGCAGTGTTCGGGTTGTGGCTGAGGATTTCTTCACAGGAGCTATCATCCGGCCGAGTACTCGCCGAGCCACCTGACCCGCGGTTGACGCCCGCGTACGGAGTTGAAGAAACGCTCATCCGCAGTCCATAGCTCGCACTCCAGGAGGTCGGCCAGGGCCAGGTAGTGAGTATCGTAGACAGCGGGTCTTCCCAGTTCATGAGCCAGCTCCATGGCCCGAACGTGTATCTGCGGACTCTCCCTGATCTGGATGCCCAGGCTGAGGAGTCCGTTCAGCAACCGCCCGGCTTCAGACATGGAGATGTGTCCCAGCACAGCCCTTCGATGCAGGACGTTGGTTGCTTCCACGAACAGGAGGCCCGGCGCCACCGGGTTTATGCCGGCAGCAGCCCACTCAGCTGCCAGCGCGAGGGCCTCATCGGCGTACGGCTCCTTCAGCACCCACTTGACGGCAAGGCTGGCGTCAACCACCACGCAGCCATTCACAACTGCTCAGACCTCTCGTCTCGAGCCCCGCGGATCAGGTCGGTCGAATCATCGGCGAGCCTGCGCTCACCGAACACCGCCTGCTGAAGTGAACGCGCCCTATCCACGGCATCGGAGTCGAAGCCGGCGGGAGCGGGCACTGCGATCTCCTCCCTTTCCAACTGGCGCTCGATGGCCGAGAGGGAATACCGGCGCATGGTGACTCCCCTTCGAGCGGCGGCGATCTTGAGGCGGGTCCGCAACTCGGGAGTCATGTCAAGGGTGAACCGGCTCCTGTTAACATTGTTCTTCATCTGTGTAACCTCCCGTATTTAGGTATTATACTGCAATATGTCAGATACTGCAAACGAGCGCGCCAGCGAGGGGTTCGGCGGCGGGCGATCTGATTGGGCCGCGCGGGGAGGACGGGTTCAGGCGCATGATCGGGTTAGGAATACAGGCAATACCGGGTATACGAACGATCTAATCCGAGCTATGAGAGCCCGTTCCCCTCTCGAGGATCAGCACCTGATCACTGCTCAAGATCTTTGATCAGATCATCGACCGAGTCAAAGGTCTTAACCCGCCCGGCCTTGATGTCTTCGTCAGCCTCCCGCTCACCTTCCTGCCACCTTTTGGTCCAGAAGTAAGCCTGGCTCTTGTCCACCAGCTTCTTGGGCATCAGCACAGCTCTTTCGTCCTCGACGTCAATCTCCACGAGGTCGCCTTACCGCTTTGGCCGTGCGCGGGCTGTTCTTGGGGCGAAGGTTGATCTCCAGTTCGGCGTCAAGCGCATCAGCCACCTTGCGAACGGTGGACAGCGAGGGCAGTGAACTGCCGCTCTCCAGTCTCGCTATGCTTTCCTGCCTGGTGTTGAGCAGGTCTGCCAGTTGTTCCTGGGTAAGACCTCTTGCCAGACGTAATCGTATCACGGCCGCGGCCAGTTTGTACTCAGGCTCAAGCGCTTCGTACTGTTCCCTGAACTCAGGGTCTCTCATGAGCTGTTTCTTGTGCTCTTTCCAGTTCATATGCTCTACCTCCCGGATAGATAGCTATCCCGCCTCCGCTCGGCTATCTCAATATCCGATCTCGGCACCGGGCCTTGTTTCTTCGTCAACCCGTGCAACAGAACGAACACGCGCCCTGTAGCCAGGAAGTATATGATGCGGTACCGATTCTTACCTTCCCGTGCTCTCAACTCCCACAACTGCCCCTCAATGTGCTTCGCATAGGGCATCCCCAGTTCAGTGCCGAACTCCTCCAGCAAGTCCAGGGTCCTGGCAACCCTCGCCCTTGACCTGGCATCCAGAGAATCAATGTAGTCCTCTACCGGAGATCTGCCTGTGCCTGACCGGTAGTACTCGATGCTCCACACTACATCTGGAGTATAACAATATTGTTATATCGTGTCAACCGGGTGTACGGTCGTTGGCTATTAGAGGGTCTGCTGATATGCAGTGCCGAAGCCGTCCTGAGAGGCATGCTCCTGGCTCATCGACTCTCCGGCCCGTCCTCAGCCGGTCTTGGCGCGGTAGAGGGCTTTGCCTTCGGCGTAGAGGTCGCCGCCGTGGGTGTCGTTGACGACAGTGGCAGCAGTTCCTGAGTGACCGTGCCTATCTGGCGTCCCAAAGACCGACAGCAGTGTCTGGTGAACCTGCCCGCTCGCTGCGCCTGGCGTGGTCGCTAGCCGTAATCTATTGTCAGCCTATACGATGTCTGTTAGACTAGCCTCAAGGAACCGATCACGGAGTAGAGATTCGGGTGATGCCACCCCAACGAGATCGGCCTGAAAGCCCCTTCTGTGAAGCGAGAACAAAGCAAAGAAGGTCATTGAGTGTTCATATACCTGGATGAGTCATGAGACCTGGGCTTCGATTACAGTAAGAGGAAGACCACCAGAAGGTTCGTGGTCACTCTCCTGGTCTGCAACTCGCATCAAGCCAGGAGAGCCATAGAGAAGGCGACGAAGCGCACGCTGAAGAACAAGCTAAATACAGGTAAGAAGAAGTCCCGTATTGTGACAGAACTCAAATGCACAAAGACGACTCTCAGGGTCAAAGAGTACTTCTTCGGGCACATCGACAGCGACGAATGGGGCATCTACACTCTGGTGCTGAACAAGCCGAGGGTTAATGCCAATCTCCGGACAAGGGTCGGCAGACAGAAGCTGTACAACTTCCTATCTCGATTGTTGATAGAGAAGCTGCCATTGGGGACTGTAACCCAAAACGTGGAACTGGTAGTTGATAGCTGCAAGGACAGGGCGGAGAGAAGTGACTTCAAACAGTATCTCTGTAATCACCTGCAGGCTATGCTTCCGCTCAATACCGCGTTTCACATTGCACACCAACAATCCACTGACGCCCCAGGGTTGCAGGCGGTCGACCTATTCTGCTGGGGCATGTTCCGCAAGCACGAATCGGGCGATACTGCGTGGTATGATGTTTTCAGAAGCAAGGTGAAGTATGAAGATGTGTACCTGCCTTAGGACGGAGAGCAGAAAAAAAGCGGCCCCTGTAATGCCTTTCCACCTCCGGGCTCGTGCCAACCGATGGAAGGGAGCACCCGGAGCACATCACAGGATTTACCCGCTACGCCAACATTAGCATATATGCATAGTCCTGTCAAATCGGAATCAACTCCAAAGCTGCGCTGGACAAGCCGACCAGAAGACGTTACTATGAACTCAATCTTCCTCGCCGTTCGCCTCTTTCGGGGTGAACTGGCGAGGTTTGTCTCACAAAGGCGCTTGACTCCATGCGACAACAGAGGCTTGCCCTGTTTATCGATGGCCAGAATCTCTGCCAGGGGGTCGGCGGCTGGTGACCCGGTTCGACGGCACGGATGGACGGCCTGGACTATGTCGTGGTGCTGGCAGAGAGGCCGAGAGCGATGATACTTGTCACTGCTTACTTCGTAGACATAGAATCTCACAAGCAGAAGCTCAGGAAGGAGCGATACAGATACTATGAAATGCAAAAGCCGCCCGGTGGGGCGACTTAAGTACTCCTTCTACTCATGGTAGATGAGTTATCATCAGTCTAGCGCATTCCTACGACTCTGTCAATAGGTGTCTGTCCTATTGCGGTGACACCAGACCAACCCTGCGGACTCAGGCGGTGCTGGCGCGGTAGCGGGCTTTGCCTTCGGCGTAGAGGTCGCCGCCGTGGATGTCGTTGACGACGGTGACGGGGAAGTCCTCCACTTCGAGGCGGCGGACGGCCTCGGCGCCCAGTTCTTCGTAGGCGACGACCTCGGACTTCTTGATGCTACGGGAGATGATGGCGCCGGCACCGCCGATCGCCCCCAGGTAGACGGCGCCGTACCTGACCATGGCGTCCTTCACGGCCTGCAAGCGTGAGCCCTTGCCGATCATGCCCTTCATGCCCTCGGCCATCAAGCGGGGAGCGTAGGCGTCCATGCGTCCGCTGGTGGTGGGTCCGGCGGACCCGATGACGCGGCCGGGGCGGGCGGGGGTGGGGCCCATATAATATATTGTAGCTCCCCTGATATCGAAGGGGAGGGGCTGGCCCTGGTCCAGGGCGTCGACCATCCGCTTGTGGGCGGCGTCGCGGGCGACGTAGATGGTGCCGTTGAGCAGGAGGTTGTCGCCGGCTTTGAGTCCTTTGAGTACTTCGTCGGTCAGGGGCAGGGTTAGTTTTTTCGGTTCGGTCATGGTTTCACCTCCGGGTCGGGGTGTTTCACCCTCACCCTAACCTCCGATTCCATCGGAGTCTCGACACAGTCGGACCTCCCTCCCTCGAGGGGGAGGGAAAACTGGTCGGTTGGCACGAGGCTGAAGCCTCGTACTACATATCGTCGCCCTCATCTCATGGTGCCGAGGTAGGTGGCGGTGAGCTGGCGCTTTCTGACCTCGGGGGTGGTGTAGTCGGGCAAAAGCATGGGGGCCACCCGGTCGGTGTCGATGCCGGCCTCTTTGAGCTCTTTGTTGTACCTCCGCACGTGGTCGAGGGTCAGCTTGCCGTTCTTCGCCTTCTCACGGGCGAACTCCGCGGCGTTCCTGCCGGCGATCCTGCCGAAGACGACGATATCCATGAGCGAGTTGCCCATAAGGCGATTCTCTCCGTGAAGTCCGCCGGTGACCTCCCCGGCGACATAGAGGCCGGGAACGTCGGTCTCGCACTCGACGTTGTTCTTGAGTCCTCCGTTCTGGTAGTGGAGCGTGGGGTAGACGAGCATGGGCGCCTTCGATATGTCGATGCCCAGGCGGTCGTAGACCTTCCATTT
>PULQ01000084.1 GCA_003552465.1 Dehalococcoidia bacterium | reverse complement strand
TCGGCTATCGTCTCCTCACCCTTTAATGCTTCTAGGGCCACCCTGGCCTTGAACGATGGGCTGTGCTTCCTTCGCTTTTCCTTCATGTTCTGCTCCTCCTTATTCGATTCTCATTCCCTATCTTAGAGGGCAGAACCCCACCTTAACAACCTGTCCAGTTTTCGGGGTCCACCTCAGGGGTCAGGGGTCGGGGGAGAGGGGGGGAGTGATGAGTGATAAGTGACGAGAGGGCGGAGTGACGAGTAAAGAGTGATGATTGACGAGAGGGCGGAGTGACGAGTAAAGAGTGACGAGTGATGAGAGGACGGAGTGATGAGTGACGAGTGATGAGTGAATAGTGAAGCGTTGAGAGTGAATGATGAATGGTATCTGGCTTACGACCGAAGCCCCGCACTTCCCATGACGCATTGTGGAAGTCGTGGCCCCCAGCTGCTAGAATTGGAGTGGGAGGTATAGACAGATGGCCAGGTTGAAGGAAAAGGTAATCGAGGAGATAGAGTTGCTCCCGGACGACGTCTTAGAGCCGGTTCTTGGCTTTGTGGAGTACCTGAAAGCTCAGAGGAGTAGGGCGCAGGGGCTCAATGCCAAATACGGCTCCATCGAAGGACTGCGCAGCAAAGTGATGAAGGGGGGCCACTCATGGGAAGAGGAGAAAGACCTCTTCGAGTGGGAAGCCTCGTTGACAGAAGTGGAGACGATGAGGAAGACGCTGAGATCCGATGACGCTTGAGGAACTCAGCCAGCGCCTGGTAGAAGGCTGCCGGAAACTCGATCTCCCTGAGCCCATCGCTGTGAGGCGTGGTTTCAGCTTTGCGAAGTTCGAACTGATGATAGCTCCGGAGACGAGCATCGAGGTGTATTTCAATGAAGAGACGCAGTCTCTAACTTCAGCCCTGATAGACGAGGGTAAGCGGGTGTTCGGGATAGACGACTATCCGGAGGGGGGAGTGTCTCACGTGCATCCTTTGGGCAGAGTAGACGACCACGTGAGGATCAGTCCGATGCAGATCGAGGAGATACTCGAGCAGTATGTAGAGGCCCTGCGGCGGCTACGAGGAGGGGAGTGAGGGGAGGGGGAGCAGGAGACAGGGGAGAGGGGACGGGGGACAGGGGTCGGGGGCCAGGGGGCAGGGGGCAGGGGGCAGGGGGCAGGGGGCAGGGGGAGTGATCAGTAACGAGTGAGGAGTGATGGTGGTGGAGATATGGGCGGGCGGGAGTCATAATAGGTGAAGAGGAAGGTATAGGACCCAGGTTCCGAGGCATGGCGAAGTGGTTGACGAGCTGGCAAGGAAGATCTGCAAGGACCTGAAGATACCGTTTATCAGATAGAGAATGCAGGAGGTGATGACGTGGAGTTCAGAGCCGTAGTCAAGAAGAGCGATGGATGGTGGATCGGGTGGCTGGTCGACCTGCCGGGTGTGAATGCCCAAGAAAGAACCAGGGACGAGTTGCTGGAGTCACTCAAGATTGGGGCAGAGGACATGCTTGTGACTCCCTTGCAGTTGGAAGACGAAGCTGAGTTGGTGACTATCAAGGTCGGTTGAAGCGCCGGGGCGGCCGGGGAACCGGGCAACTTCGACAGAATCTACTAACCCGGTGAGATCAAGTGTCCCTTGATCAGCATCCCGCTTCCATGGCTGAGTGTGCCTGATAGTTGATTGTTCGGGACGATAACACTAAAATCAAGAGTAGAGGCGCTCTTGATAGGAAGGAGGCAATGAGATGAAGAGACATGAATGCATCGAGATAAACCCGGACATAATGTTTGGGAAGCCTGTTATCAGGGGGACGCGGATCACAGTGGAGCATATCCTCCGCAAGCTGGCGGGCGGCATGACACCTGAAGAGATCATCGAGGACCATCCCCATCTGAAACTGGACGATATTCTAGCTGCCCAGGAGTTTGCCGCAGACTATCTATCAGAGACGGAGATAGTCTTCGCTTCGGGAAGCAAACTGTGAGACTCCTTGCTGACGAGTGTTGCGATGCCCGGTTGGTTTCACAGTTGAGGTCTGAAGGGCATGACGCGATATACATGAAGGAGTTCAGGCCGGGTGCTTCAGACAAGGTAGTGCTTGAAAAGGCATATAGTGAAGAGAGAATACTGATAACTGAGGACAAGGATTTTGGTGAACTTGTTTGTCGTCTTGAGAAACCAGCACATGGCATAGTCTTGTTGCGGTTTGATGCACATGAGCGGGACTTGAAGTGGCCCCGGTTGAAGCAGCTTATCGATAGACATGGGTCAGGACTGCACGGGCTTTTCGTTGTTGTTGATGCCGAGAAGTCCCGGTCCCGCCCGTTGGGCCGGCAGGCGAGACGATGACGGGCGCCGGGGGCGTTGCCCCCACGATAACTCCCCTGGCCCCTCTTATGTTAAGAGGGGAAGGGAGAGGTGGGGTCGCCACGGCCCCCGATTGCATCGGGGGACTCGCGATGACAATAGGGGGC
The DNA here is from genome assembly GCA_003552465.1 of Dehalococcoidia bacterium. GTDB lineage: Bacteria > Chloroflexota > Dehalococcoidia > GIF9 > AB-539-J10 > RBG-13-51-36. The sequence goes on along the minus strand of PULQ01000084.1, from coordinate 17,786 downwards.
AGGGGCCAGGGGTCGGGGGTCAGGGGGAGTGATCAGTGACGAGTGATGAGTGGGGGAGCAGGGGCCGGGGGTCGGGGGTCGGGGGCCGGGGGCCAGGGGTTGGGACTTGCGATGACGGTGGTAGTGAGGAGTGACCGCCTTGATCGGCGTGTTAAGGTCAACGTCTCCAATAGGGGTGATCCTGTGTCCCATCTTGAGCCCCAAGAGCAGCCAGTCCTCCAACACCGAATGAAGTTCTTTCCTGCACATTTCCAGTGTGCTGCCAGAGGTCCATACACCGGAGAGTTCTCGATCCACCCGTAGTAAGAGCCATCCTCGAGGATTTTGTGGCTGGCCCGGCGTATGGCTTCCGACAGGTATTTGATGAACACTTTCCTTAGTTTTCATCGTCTTTGTGAAAGCGTCGCGTCGCCTATACGGCGAACACTCTAACACGATACCGGATATGCCAGCAGCCTAACCCGCCTTTGTTGACCGTGCGGGATTCTGCTGCTATCATCAGACGGCACAGGATATCGCCCGCGATGCGGGGAGCCCGGTATAGGGATGAAGGAGAAGCTGAGAGCGATCTTCAAGGTGCCGGTGGTCTTCCACCCGGTGCTGTTTGCCTCTTTCCCGATTCTGTTCCTGTATGCCTACAACATAAGCCAGACGTCGGCAAGCCAGGTCTGGCTGCCGCTGGGGATATCGGTAGGGGCGGCAATGGCGATGTGGGGGGTGCTGAGTCTGCTACTGCGCAGCGCGGCAAAGGCAGGGCTGGCGACGGCGATCTTCCTGGGGCTGTTCTTCTCCTATGGGCGCCTTTACGACGGCCTGAGCTACCTTGGCGTGGCCGCACCGAGGCATGCGCACCTGCTGCCGACGATGGTGTTTGCGTGGGGGTACTGCGTCTACTTCATCGGGCGGGCGAAGAGGGACTTCCGCGTCACCACCAGGCTGCTCAACGTGGTGGCGGTGGCGATCGTTGCCATCAACCTCGTCAACATCGTCAGCTACGAAATCAGGATGCGTGGCGTAGAGGCGGAAGCCCCTGCCAAGACGACGCAGCAGGCCGTTGCCGGCGAGGCAGACCTCGAGAACCTGCCCGACATATATCTAATCATCCCGGATGAGTACTCCCACCCTGACACGATGCTGGAATGGTACGATTACGATAGCGGGTGGTTCATCGAGAGTTTGGAAGACAAAGGGTTTTTTGTGGCTCACGAGAGTGAGACTCCAACCGGGAGCACAAAAAGGGCACTGGCCGGAGTGCTGAACATGGAGCATATCGATGGCGAGCCATCCGCCGACCGGCTTTACAGGATGATCGCCTACAACAGTGCGGCGGAGTTCCTGAGGGCGCGCGGATACGAGTTCATCTACTTCGGAACCGGGCACGACATTGGTAGGTGGGATGACTATATGGCCGACAGTGCCGACCAGTACTTCAACTACCGCATAGAAGCTGCCAGTCCGTGGATATCTGAGTTTCAGGAGATATTGTGGAGCACCACCATGCTCAGGCCTTTCTACTATCACCTTGTGGGTAGTCAATATGAGGTTGCCCAGCGGCGCGTGACTCTGTCCACTCTGGAACACCTGAAGGCGCTGCCTCGCGAGGAAGGGCCCACGTTTGCTGTCGCGCACTTCTACTGCCCACACCAACCTTTTGTGTTCGGTCCGGAGGGCGAGTACATTGAACCAGCAAACTGGACCAACTATGAGGACAAACAGTTCTACCTGGGGCAGTATATCTTCATCTCCAGGGAGATAGAAAAGGTGGTAGATGTGTTGCTAAGAGAATCGGAGATCCCTCCCATTATCATCCTGCAGTCAGACCACGGCATGAGGCCGCACCATCGGGGCCTTGTGATTGGCCCCGACGAATGGCGCAAGATTCTCAATGCCATGTATCTGCCGGGCATGGACTACGCTGAAATCTCGGAGTCGATATCGCCGGTCAATACATTCCGGCTCATCTTCAACCACTATTTCGGGGCCGACTACGAGATGCTGCCGGATGATTAGGAGCGGTCAGTCGCGAGGTCAATGAGAAGCTGGGTCAGTAAGCACAGGAAACAGGTGGCGATACACTTCTGTGTCATCGCGGGGTTTTTGGTGTTCACCCTGGTTGCGGCCGAGCCTCTGTTCGACAGGATGGAGAGAGTCGCGGGTGAGGCGCAGGTTCATCAGTTCGATCTGCCCGCTGAGACAGGCGGTATGAGAAGCAGCATTGGTACACTTGAAACGGACGGCCAGAAGGCTGTGGAAATCAGGGGCTGGGCGTTCATCGAGGACCAGGACTCTGAGAACAGCGACGTCTACATAGTCTTAGAATCTGCCGACAGAAGACATATCTTTGACACCATGGTACATATGAGGCCGGATGTGACCGAGCATTTCGCAGAGACGGGTCTGGAACTGGACTGCTCGGGGTTCTTGGCCCTTATCCCAGCACGGAGAATTGCAGACGGCGAATACACGGTGGGCATCTATATCAGGAAGGGTGATGCTGAGGCGCTGCAATACACAGACAGAACCATAACAAAAGCAGGGGCTACGATTGAGACCGGATGAGGCCGGTGCCCGGAGGCACTCCGGGCTGAGCAGAGCCAACCGCCGGCACCAGGGGCCTCACCTGAAATCGTCGGAGGGCGGGCGAATCCTGTTGCGGGTATCTCCTTCTCATTCCTGCCGGGGGGCGTCAGCAGCGGCATGCACGGGCTCCAGCCCGGCCACCTGGAGGATCTTGTCGACGGCGTCTGCGACCGGGTCTTCGGGGAGGTAGTCAAGAACAGCCTGCCTGGCCCGCCGGCCTATCTCCTCCCACTCGTGGCGGCGCTGATAAGCGCGTTCCATAGCATCGTCCAGGGCTTCGGGCGTGGGGTCTGAGGCGATGAAGCCGGTCACCCCATCCTCAATCACGTCGCCATGCCCTCCGATATCGGTGACGATGGGAACGCGGCCGGACATCATGGCATGTATCACCGTGTTGGCGAAGCCTTCCATGCGCGAGGGCAGGAGAATCGCATGGTTGTGGAGCCAAATCTGAGATATCTCGTGCTCACGTCCGACGAAGACGAGCTTGCCGTGGAAGATGAGTTTCTCCTCCAGGCCCGCTTTTCTGACCATCTCCCTGAGGCGGTTCTCGTCCTCACCCACCCCATAGAGGTTGATGGTGACATCGCGCTTCCTCCACGTGTCCTTCTTCATCACGTCTACGATCAGATCCTGGCCCTTGTGCACAAATCGAATGTTGGCGGGAACGGCCAGACGCAGCCCGTCGGACACAGGCGGGAACGGTACCACGGCATTCCGGTCGGCATGGTTGGGACTATAGATGATGTCCCAATGCGGCAGCTTACAGCCGAGCCGCTCTTCCATGACCTGACTGTTATTGCCCGACGCAAAGAACACCTTTTGCGCACCGAGATAGCCATCACGAACTCTGTCATTTCGGTCCTTCCGGATGGGCCAGAAGCGGGGCTCTTTTGTCAGCCGGTTCACGATAATGTAGGGAATGCTGTGCTGACGCAGTTCCCCGTAGTACTCAATGCCCTCGTCCTGGTCGCCGACGGAGACCACGACCAGGTCGGGTTTGAACTCGATGATTCGTCGGAAGCCGTGATCCTCCTCGAAGTACGACCCGATGCCCAACCTGGCGAAGTCATCAAGAAAGGGTGGCGGCGGGTCCCATTTCTTGATAAGGATGACGACGTCGTGTCCGAGTGCCCGCAGTCGCTTAGCAGACTCCCTCCACCATAGCTCGCTGCCACGATCGAAGGAACAGCCATTGGTGGCGATGAAGGCAAACCGGCGGGTCTGTCCAACCTGTGCTTCAATCGCCTCCAGCACGGACTTGACCGCGGGATACTCGGAGTTCTTGTTGACGCCCTGCACTCTGTAGTCCTTGTCGAGGAAACGGACAATCCCCTGCAACTGGGAGCGATGAACTGGAAAGTTCGCACAGGTGTACCTTCTGACCCGGGCAGCTTCATCCAGCATCGCAGTCGTCTTGAGGCTACCTGCGGTGACTGCCCTCCTGTGCCAGCGGAAACCATTGAGAGGCTTTGCGATATAGGCTACGTCGCCATGCCTGAGCATGTGTGCGTACAGCAGCCGGTCACCGGAGAAACGGGCCCGGCTCAACTCCTCTTCTATGCCGCCGATGGCGCTCTTGCGGAGCAGGCAGGCGCTGGTGTTAGGAATGGTATTGCGATAGACCAACCAGTCGACCACCTCGCGCAGACCCAGTTCCCGGTAGTCCTTTCGCCAGCGGTCGGGGTCAAGCTCGTTCGTGTGGTGCAGGTTGTCGGGCGCAGTGACAGTGCCATTCTCGTCAATCCGCTTCGACTGGCAATAGGCGATGACCACGCGCTCGTCCTGCATGGCGGCGACGAGGGCGGCGAGCATACCCGGCTCACAGGTGTCATCGGCTTCGGCTATCCAGATGAACTCGCCCTTTGCCGCGGCGATCCCTTTCAGCCACTGGCGGTATGTGCCGGCGTTGGTCTGGTTGCGGATGATTTTGAACGGAACCGGCGAGTGCTCCAGGATGTCGCGAGCGACCCGGACACTATTGTCAGTGGATGCGTCGTCGAGGAAGATGATCTCCCTCGGCCTGACGGTCTGGTTGATGATGCTGCCCAGTCGCTCAGGAAGGTAGCGTTCGTAGTTATAGTTCGGGACAACGACACTTACATCCGCTGTCGCCGTTCTCCTAGCGGCAAGTCTTGATACCAGTTCGCTATAGCATTTCACCATGGACTGATAGTTCCCAAGCCGGGCAGCCTGTTGCCGGGAACCTTCCGACAGTCTGCGTCGAGTGTCGGGGTCCATGATCTCCATGATTCTCTCCGCCAGCGTGATCGTCCTGTCGGGATCATAGGACAACGAGTTCACACCTTCCTCCGTCTGCTCCAGAACGCCGTAGACGGGATTGACGATCAGCGGCAGAGAGAACTCCATCGCCTCGAGCGTGACTCTGGGATAGCTCTCAAAGAGAGAGGTCAGGACAAAGACGTCGGCGGCGCGATAATAGTCGCCGATGTCGGGTGTCGGCGGCACATAGGTTACCCGGCCTCTCAAGCGGGCGTCGGAATCTATTCGTCTGATGAACTTCTTCGAGTACGCCTCCCGTGCGAGTCCGCCCACACATATGAGTTTGATCTGCTTCAGGAGGTCAGGAGATAGGAGAAGCAGGGCATCAAGCAACTGCATCTGGTTCTTCCGCTGGCATATGGTTCCCACGTTCAGCAGGGCTACTTCGGAGTCCTGCAACCCGAGCCTCGCCCTCAGTGTGCTGCGGTCCTTCTGAAGGGCTTGTTCAAAGCGGGCAAGGTTGAGACGGTTGGGAATCACCGAAACCCTGTTCCGGTCGAGTTGAACCGAACGCGCCCAGGCATCACGGGTATTCTCAGATACAAAGACCAGTTGATCTACCTTTGCCAGAGCTTCCAGAAAGATGGGGCGGATCTCCGCAGGCAGGGATTTTGCAAAGTGCCCCATCGGGTCCTCGCTCTCACGGATGATCCAGATCGACGGTACGCTGCACGAGATGGCTATCTGGACAATATGGAAGCCGAGCGTCGTGTTTGCGATCACCAGCTCGGTAGCAGTCTTGCTAATGAAGGACTGCAGGTCGGCTCTCAACGTGTTGTGGTATCCGATATCCCGATAGAGCCGCTGGAGTGGAGAGCCAATGGCATTGGCCACCACTACAGGTATGCCCTGCTCTTCGTACTGAGCCCTAAGGCTTCCATCGCTGGGGCTTATGACAAGGGGCGACATGCCTTGAGTCTTCAAGCCGATGCACATCTCATAGAGACTGGTCGGGGCGCCTTCGGCGCCGTCGAGATTGTGGGAGAAGACAAGAATTCCGGGCCCTGGCAGGCTTTCAAGAGACTTGACATCGGGTAGCATTGCCGATTCGCTGCCTTGATCCCCATCGACAGTGTGAGGCGGAACGTTCACCGCCACACATGCCGTGGTCATTCCGGTGATGTCGGGGAGAACACCGATGATACGCTCTATCACGTGGGATAGAGTCCCATCCACCTGGCCAGTTTCGGCCGGGAAATCCTCGACTGTTAGCCCCAGGTCAAACAGCGGTTTCAACACACTGGTTCTCGCCCAGAAGAAGGAGCCGGCAGGAAAATCGGGACAATCGTCCGGAACGGGCCCGGACGAAAGCCGCCGGTACAGCATCGCGAACTGCTCCTTGTTCTTGCCCCAGGCCGGCTGTCTGTCGCGCAGAAGCCCGAAGTAGGGCGGGTAGACGAGGCCGAGAGATGTATCCTCAAGGAAGAGCAAGAGGATCTGGTTGATCAAATGTCGCGACCCGAACATTGAGTGCTCGAGGAAAGGCCGCCAATCACGCAGCCTGTCAGCGTGGTGCGATTTCTTGGCATGCAGATGGCAGAATATCGTGTGCTTCTGTATTTCATCGGCAAAGGTCACCACCCATGGCGAGGCATCCCGGCCGCGATTGGGAACACTCTTCACGATGACCCCGGTTGCGCGCTGAAGACGCTCCGAGAAGTATGTCTGCCAACGCGATGTATCCTGATCCTCCGGAACCGACACAAGAAGCGTGTAGTCCTGGTGCAGTCTGCTCAGCAACTGCGCAAAATGGTCGGCAAGGTCGGTGTAGAACAAATGCAGGTGGAGGCATATACTATCTTGCTGGAGGACCGGGTCCGGGGTAGGGCTGCTGTAATCCAACACCTTCGAGATCGACCCGTATCCGGTGAGGTTGAGAACACTGTCCCGGGAACGGCCCAGCGCGGTCGTGCCGGCAACGGCAGAATCTCTGTGAGCTGGCGGCTCCTCCAACCGGCGGAGCAGTCTCGCCCTCAGTCTACGAGGAACCATCCCCCTGACGCGCTGCGGCACAAAACGCAGGTAATAGGGGAGCAATGCATTGCCTGCCCTGCTGAACTGGCCGGTGCAAAGCCACGTGAGGAGAGTGACTCCACGGCGGGCATTCAACAAGAACCAATCCAGCCTGAAAGCGTCGGCGGTCGCACGCAGGGGCCGGGTGATGCGCCAGGAATAGGACGCGTATACAGCAGCGAGTCGACCTTCCAGCGTCCTGACCCGCTTCTTCATGCCTGCCAGTTGGGTCTCGAGGTCCGCTGCCTGAGCATCAAGGTCCGCTGCCCGGGTCTCAAGGTCCGCTGCCCGGGCATCAAGGTTCGCTGCCCGGGTCTCAAGGTTCGCTGCCCGGGTCTCAAGGCTCGTTACCCGGGCTGTCTTCTCTTTAAGGCTTGACTCAAGGTCGGCGATGCGGGAGGTCTTATCCTGTAAGGCACGGTCCAGCCTGGCGACCTGCCGCTCATAGTTACCAAAGAGTGCATCCGAAGCATCGGTCAGCCAGGAATCGGTTAGAGAGGACAGCGCTTTGAGCTCGGTGTCTGCCGCTATAGCAATGAGATAGACAGGTTCTTTCTGGTCTCTTTCCGCGAGATAGAACTCCCGGTCTCCCTTCTTGACGACTGCCTCTGTGAAGCCGCGGGAACTGTGCTTATGGATACTCCACAGGTTGGAGCCGGCATAGACCCGCTGACCGAACAGGAGCATATTTGTGAAGTATCGACCCAGCAGGCTCTTGAACTCATCAACATAGAGTTCCTTGACGTGGAAAGGATTATGATAATCGGGCGCATCGGTGTAGACGGCCTTGTTCGGTGTTGAGACCACGAACAGGCCGTCGTCCTTGAGCAGCCTCTTGACCTCAGACAGGAGCCGGTCATGCTCCGCTATGTGTTCCAGGCCCTCGAAGCAGACAATCACATCGAACTGCCGGTTGCCCTCAATGGGAATGTCCAGCATGGAGCCCTGCATGAACTCCAGGTTATCACGAAGGTACCTGCTGCCGGCATGGAGCACGGTCTGCTCATCGATGTCGAGGCCGGCGACGTACTCCGCTTCCCTGGCCAGCATATACGTGCCGTAGCCCTCGCCGCAGGCCAGGTCGAGCACCTTCCTGCCCTTCACGAGACGAGCAGCGAAGGCATACCTGTGCAGGTGCTCGTACTGGATCCGCGCCCCTTCCATCCAGGGCAGAAAACGCTCGCCAGTCGATTCGAGCTTCGACGATCTCTGCTTTGCCGCGGCAGGCGTCTCCTGCTTTTGAGAGCGGAAAACGAAAGCGACGTCTGTAGCATCCTGCTCATAACACAGCACATGGGTGTCCAGCCCCAACCCGTTCAATGTGTCCGCGATGTCCATGGCGAAATCAGTGTAGACAAGCTGGTCCTCAGCCCCCCATTCTCCACCGTGATACGCCGGCTCATCGAGATGCTCGATGTGTTCTTTGCCGAAGCGGGCGCGCTGCCTGGTTACCGGCTGCGAGGGAACCACGGGAACGGTGAAGATGTGGTAACCGCCGGGCTTGAGCGTGCGGCGTATCTCGGACCAAGCTTTGTCGGGATCAGGCACGTGTTCCAGCGTGTCGGAAGTCAGGATGATGTCGAAGTAGTCATCCGGGTAGGTGAGTTGCTGCAAATCCTCACAGCGTATCCCGTTGTGTTCCGAGCCGCGGGGTAGGTGCGGGGCGTACTCGGAATATGACAGGTTCGGGTGTTGCTTAAGATAGTCGTGAAGGGCGCCGCAGGCGTTGATTTCGGCGATTCTCATGGAACGGAAGCTCTCGTTGGCGAGCAGCTCGACGAAGGATCGATAGGCCTGGCCCGTAATCTCTGAGACTGTCTGGATCAGGGCTGAGCAGAGGCGCCTTATGCGCAGGCTGCTTCCGCAGACGCTGCAACGCATGCTCTCCCTACGGTTAAAGGCATCCACCATCTGTTCGGTAATTCCCCAGGCATGCTTGAGCTGCGGCGTGATGATCCCGCCGTCGAAGTGAAACGAGGCCTCCCGGCCGCAGACTACGCAGTGGCCTGCCTGTACCGCATCGAGGGCAGGACTGTCGTTGCGCTGTTCCGGGTGCCTGTCCATGCTCCGGCCGGCCTCCCCTTTTCCAGGCGCCGTATCGGCTATGACCAAGTCCGGAACCCAGTTGCAGCGGCTACACAGGTCGATCCGGCCATTTCTGAACCTGTCCCTGTACTCGCTGAACTTCTCTCCGTGCCATATATCGTAGATCGATTCGTGGCGGACATCTCCGAGCTTGTGAGCTCCATCGTAATCCAGGCAGCAGAGGGCAACCGTGCCATCGACCAGGATAACCAGATTGCCCCACAGGTACCAGCATTCAGTGTTGGGATGGCTTCTGTGCCCTCCAAACGGCACGGCACCGCCCCAGTTATGCGCAGGTACGACCGTGACACGCTCTACCCTGCTCCTCCAATGCTCCATGAACGGTTCGGTGGCTGCGGTGTTCAGCCCCATATCCAGCATCCTGACGGTTACCTGCGGACTTCTTGAACCCGCCTCGTCTCGAATGGCCACAAAGCTGTCCACGTTCGAGACTATACGGTCGTAACGCGCGCCCCTCCGGATGTCCTCGTGCCCTTGTTCGTGGATGTGGTCCAGCGATATGATCACGCTGTCCAGTCCGGACTCGATGAGGCTCCTGCTCCTGGACGGGGTCAGCAAGGTGCCGTTTGTGGCGATCTGGGTGAATTTTATGCCGGCGTCCTTGGCGATCCTGATCCTTTCCTCCAGCAGGCTATCCATCAGCGGTTCGCCATCCATAAAGGGCAGAAAGGCCCCGATGTGCTGAACGTAGCCCGCACAGTCCGCGACGATCTTCCTGTACAGCTCCATGTCCATGGTGCCCTCGGCACGTGTCATCTTCTTGCGCGGACACATGACGCAGTCGAGGTTACACCTGTTTGTGGTCTCAACATTGAGGGAGCGCGGGAACTGTGGCGCTGACTCAGGTATCATTGATGCTCCTGCAACACTTCCAGACAGTCGTCCAATACCTTCTTCGCACCGGCCATTATAGTCAAAGCGGCCAGAATTGACAATGCATGAGGATGCGGTTAAGGCATCGCGATCGCACCGGGTATGAGGACGGCGTGCAATCAGCGGCGGGCCCGGCTATGAGCGGAGAGCAGACGACGCGGGCAACCTTCGCGCACGACGCTCTGCCCGGGATGTGGGCGGTATGGTGGGGGTGCTAATTCCCTGCCGCCCGTGCCGCGTTCTGTCCGAACCACTCGACGAACTTCGTTATTCCGTTGCGGATGTCATGTGCCGGTTCCCAGCCCAGATTCTGACCGGCCTTTGAAATATCGGACCGGGTATGACCCACATCGCCGGTCTGCTTCCCTTCATATCTGATCTCGATCCTCCTGCCCAGAGCCTCTCCTATCAGCGCGGTGAGATGGTTTACCGTCAAAGGACTGGCGGAGCCGATATTGAACACCGCCCCGTCGGCTCCGCTACCCGAGGCGAGAATCGCGGCGTCAACGGCGTCGCTGACATAGGTGAAATCCCTGGTCTGCGTGCCGTCGCCAAAGACCACGATCGGGTCTCCGTTGAGAGCCGCCTGCACAAACTTGTGAATGGCCATGTCGGGCCGCTGTCGTGGGCCGTACACCGTGAAATACCGTAACGAAACGGCGGGAAGCCCGTAGTTCTGGTGATACAGATGACACAGGTTCTCAGCGGCCAGCTTGGTTACGCCATACGGGGAATAGGGCTTCGGTCGTGCCTCTTCATTGAAGGGAAGAGGCGCATTTCCGTATACCGAGGAGGACGAGGCGTAGACGAACCTCTTGATCCGAGAATCCTTATAGAACTCCAGGAGTCGCTGAGAGGCGTCTATATTGTTCCTGGTATATACGCCGAAGTTCACGCCCCAGCTTTTCCTCACGCCGGCCTGGGCAGCAAGATGAAAGACATAATCCACCCCGGGGAAATCCTGTATAGCCAGTATATCCCCTTCGATGAGTTTGAACCGGGCATTCGTCCTGGCCCCGGTGAGGTTGCGCTCCTTTATCTCCCGGGGGTAGTAATCGGTGAAACAGTCTATGCCGATGACCTGGTCGCCCCGCGACAGTAATCGCTCAACCAGGTGACTGCCGATGACCCCGGCACAGCCGGTAACCAGAGACGTGGTCATTCCCGGACTCCGTATTCCTGGCGCATCGCGTCGTTGATGGCCTGGACGCTCTCCAGCAGAACCGGTTTGTGATAAGGTCTGGCGAAGGTTATGAGCGCCTTGAGGTCCTTGGGCAGGCACCGGCCGCCGAATGCCTTGCCGTGTACCGTGCCGTACCTGCCGATGCGGGTATCGGCACTGGCAGCTGTAGCTACCGCTTGTGAATCGATGCCCATCTGCCTGCAGATGAAGAACATCTCGTTCCAGTAGGAGATCTTGGTGGCCAGCATGCAGTTGGCAGCGTACTTGATCATCTCAGCGGTCTTCAGGTCGACCCGGAACACGGGGACGTCGAGTGGCTTGTAGATCTCCTGGAGCAGGTCTCCCGACCGCCGGTCGAACTCGCCGATGATTATGCGGTCTTCGTTAAAGAAGCTCCTGGCGAAGAGCCCGTCCTCACTCCATGTGCGGGAGATCTCGGTTATGAACTCGGGGTTGACGCAGACGCCGAAATCAGGTCCTGCCTTCTTGCCGGAGATCCGCTCCAGTTCCGGTATGATGAGCGACTCGGTGGTCATGGGGAGCACGGTGCTCTTGACGACAATGAGGTGGTAGCGCTGCTTGTGCTTCAGGGCGCCGCCCATACGTGCTACGCAGTCCTTCAGGAAGCTCTGGTCGGTACTGCCGTCCTCCAGTGTGGGGGTGGGCACGCAGATGATGGATGTGTCGGATTCACCGATAGCCTGATCCAGGTCGCCGGTGAAGCCGGGCAGGTCTTTGTGCTCTACGTCGTAGAAGATTACACTGCGGTGCAGTTGCGACAGGCCCTCGCCGACGACCCTGCCGATGAACCCGCTACCGATGATGCTGACCGCATCGCCTTTGTTCTTCACTGTTGTAACCTCCCTTGTCAGAAGATATCCTATTCTCTATGCTCAGTCCCCGAACACCGGGTCCGGCACCCCGACAGTCTAGCACAGTATCACGCTTTGCGACAGCAGGCCTGCCAGCGGGGTCACTTCGCCGGTCCCTTCTGCAGCATCGCCAGATAGTGGTCTACCACCTCCTCAGTGCCGCCTGCGGTGACGATTTCGCCCTCGTGTAACAGCAGCGACCTGCCGCATAGCTGCTTGACTGATCCCAGGGAATGGGAGACGAAGACTATGGTCTTGCCTTCGGACTTGAACTCGCTCATCTTGTCGCGGCACTTATTCTGAAAGGCTTCGTCGCCGACGGCGAAGACCTCGTCTATCAGCAGCGTATCGGGAACGGCGTGGAAGGCGGTGGCAAAGGCCAGCCTCATGCTCATACCGGAGGAGAAGTTCTTGAGCTTCATGTTCTCGAACTTCCTTAGTTCCGCGAAGTCGAAGATGTCGTCATACATCCGGTCCACCTCCCTGCGCTTGAGGCCGAGGATGGAGGAGTAGATATAGACGTTTTCGCTGGCGGTGAGTTCGGGCTGGAAGCCGACGCCGAGCTGGAGGAAGCAGGCGACCCTACCGTTGATGCTGACCGAGCCGGAGTCGGGATAGAGGATCCTGGCCAGTATTTTTAGTAGGGTGCTCTTGCCCGAGCCGTTCCTGCCGATGATGCCCAGGGCCTCGCCCTTTTCGACCTGGAAGCTGACGTCTTTGAGCGCCCAGAACTCTTCGTAGCTGAACTGCCTCTTGATGACGCCGACTATGTTCTGGAAGGCGGTGGTCTTTTTTTCGTGGGGGATGCGGAACTTCTTGGAGACGTTGTCGACGATGATGGCGCTCATTCGGCCCTCCTTCGGCGGGCAGGGGCCGGGGGCCAGGGGCCAGGGGCCAGGGGCCAGGGGACAGGGGTCAGGGGTCGGGGGCCAAGGGGTAGGGGTCGGGGGTCAGGGGCCAGGGGCGGGTGGTTGATGGTTGTGGTGCTCATCACATTTGCTCCGCGAAGCGGCGCTCCAATCTTCGGAAGGTCAGGCTGCCCACAGCACAGGCGAGGACCGCGAAGCCGGCCGCGACGCCGATGCTGTACTCCGAGGGGAACCGGCCGGCTACCATCACGTCACGGTAGATGATGATGAACTGGGTTACCGGGTTGAGCAGGTAGTAGGGCATGATGTAGTCGGGGATTATGGTGATCGGGTACATGATGGGAGAGGCGAAGAACAGGGCCCTGATCAGCACCTCCCATATCTGGGTCAGGTCGCGGAAGTAGACGAAGAGGGAGGAGAGGAACAGCCCGGCTCCGAACAGGAACAGAAAGAACACGACGTGAACCAGGGGGAAGAGGAGCACGGTCGGAGGCAGACTGCCAAGCAGGATGAGTATGATGGGCAGCAGGGCGACGAAGGCGAGCAGGGAGTTGATGAGGCTGGTGAGGACGTTGCTGAGGACCAGTATGTGGCGGGGGACGTAGACCCTGGTGACCAGGCCGGAGTTGCTCACGATGGTGCGGAGCGAGGAGGATGTGCTGGTGGCGAAGAACTGCCAGGCCATCACGCCGACAAGTATGTTGACGGCGAAATCCTCTTCGTGGCCCCAGAGATGCCTGAACACGAAGTAGAGAACTCCGGCCAGCAGGAGGGGGCTTAGCAAAGACCAGAAGAAGCCCAGCGAGGTGTTCTGGTAGCGGTTCTTGAGGTCGGCAACCGTGAGGTTCCTGATCAGTTCTCGATAGTGCCACATGATGTGTTCCCGTATTGTAGCGGGTTGGGGGGGCAGGGGCAAGGGGTTGGGGGACAGGGGACAGGGGACAGGGGACAGGGGACAGGGGACAGGGGCCAGGGGCCAGGGGCCAGGGGTCGGGGGTCGGGGGTCGGGGGTCAGGGGTTAGGGGTCGGGGGCCGGGGGTCAGGGGTTTGACAAGCCGAAGGGCCGATAGCTAAAGTAGGGCTTAACGTGGATATCTGCGACGGTAGCGTGGGAGGGGCGACCGAGGGTGCCCGGAGCCCCGCAGCAGGGAGTACCCGGCCTTCGGTTTCGATCGCACTATGCACCTGCAACGGCGAGGCATATCTGGGCGACCAGCTCGCGAGCTTTGTGAGCCAGACAGTGCTGCCGGACGAACTTATCGTCTGCGATGATGCGTCCACCGACAGCACAGTCGAGATACTCGACCGCTTCAGCAGAGAAGCCCCGTTTCCCGTGACCATCCATAGCAACGAGCAGAGACTGGGCCCGACGAAGAACTTTGAAAAGGCTGTATCGCTCTGCAGGTGCGATGTCGTGTTCCTGAGCGACCAGGACGACGTGTGGCTGCCTGAGAAGGTGGGCACACTTCTCCGGGCCCTCGAAGATAATCCTCTTGCCGGCTATGTATTCTGTGACGCACTGATCGTTGACGAGACGCTTCGATCCCTGGGGTACACGATGTGGGAGTCGATCCGGTTTACGCTGGGGGAACGGCAACAGTTCCAGGGCGGGAGACAGGTGGATGTGCTGCTGAGGCATAACGTGGTTACCGGAGCCGCGATGGCCTTTCGGGCGGACCTGAAGGGCGGTGTGCTGCCGATGCCGGATGGGAGTATTCACGACGAATGGATTGCCTTGCTGGCCAGTGCCGCCGGCTTGCAGGGCGCGCTGACAGAGGAGCCTCTCATCAAGTACCGGCAGCACGGCCAACAGTTGATAGGCGGCCGAAAGGCCGGTCTGGTTGAGCAGGCCGGGCGGGTGAGGCTCGGGGTGGGGCAGCCTGTCGAGGCCCGGCTGCACCAGGAAGTGGTCACGTGTAGCCAGGTGCTGGCGAGGCTGGGCTCAACCGGGCAACTTAACGGGCATGTGCGTGACCTGCTCGAGGCCAAGATCGGTCATGTTCGGGCCCGGCAGGCGCTTCACAGACGGCGGCGCCATGCCCGCGTTTTGGCGGTTGCGAAGGAGTGCCTGACCATGCGTTACCATCGCTTCTCGCGTGGCTGGAAGAGCGCAGCCAGGGATCTGCTGCTGTGAGTGGGGGCAGGGGTCAGGGGTCGGGGGCCAGGGGTCAGGGGTCAGGGGTGAATGGCTGGTAGTTGGTGGTTAGGGGGTTGTTGACATCCGTATCCTGAGTATGTATGATGAAGCCGTATGGTACATGCATACTAGAATAGGGGTGAAGTATGGCAAAGACGACTGTTGTCATAGATGACGAACTGCTGGATGAAGCGCTGAAGGCCAGTGGGGCGAAGACGAAGAAAGAGGTCATCGCGGCGGGGCTGCGGGAACTGGTGCGCAGGGAGAACCTGGAGGCACTGCGTCGCGAACTGGGCACGTTCGACCTGGCGTTGTCGCCGGAGGAGCTTGAGAAGCTGAGAGATGAGCGGTGATCTTGTACTTATCGACACCTCGGTCTGGATACTGGTCCTCAGGAAATCCCGGCCACCGGCGATAAGGGATGAGGTGGGGCATCTGCTGGCGGAGAACAGAGTGGCCATCGCGCCGATGATACGGCTGGAACTGCTGGGCGGAACCAGGTCTTCGAGCGAGTTCGACCGGCTGAAGAGCCGTCTCTCGGCTCTGCACGAGATACCGGCGGATGAAGAAAACTGGGAGCTGGCTACGCGGCTTTCTTTCGAGTTGCGGCAGCAGGGAAGGGTGGTGCCTTACACCGACGTTCTCATTGCCGCCGCGGCGATGGTCGGTGGTTGTCTGCTGCTGCACGCGGACAGGCACTTCGACCTGATGGCGGAGGTGACGGAGTTGAACGTTCGTAGCCTTGTCTCTGGGCAGGGGCCAGGGGACAGGAGTCGGGGGTCGGGGGATCGTAATGCTGAAGTGGAGGGGACTTGAGTATGCCATCATAAACGAATAGAATGGTAGCGAGAACACTTGGAAGTCGAGCGATGATGAGAAGCGACATGAAACCGGATGCTGTGAGTGGTACGCAAAGGGAAGCGCTGGAGAAGGATCTGCATGAGATCGTGGCTAATCTGGCATCGAAGTATAATCCGGAGAAGATGATCCTTTTCGGATCACTGGCAACAGGCGAACTGCACGAGTGGAGCGACATAGACTTACTCATTGTCAAAGAGACCAGCACAAGGAGAGCCTATCGCAGAGCCGAGGCTCTCAAAGGAGTGCCGCGAAAGGTTCCTTTAGATCTGATAATTCTGACCCCGGACGAGGTGAGACTTCTGTGTGATGAGGGTGCCTCCTTCATCAAGGATGTCCTTGGACGGGGTACCGTCGTGTATGAAAAAGAAGAATCCCTGGTTTGACTACGCCCTGGATGACTTCAAGGCGATAGGCGTCCTTTTCAATGAAGGGGTTTATCGCTTAGTGTGCTTTCATGCACAGCAGTTCGTGGAGAAGGTGCTCAAGTGACTTCTGTTTCAAAAGGGAATAGACCCACCCAGGACCCACGACTTAGGCTTTCTCTACCAAAGGTTAGACCAACTGAACGCACCTCTGAGAGTTGACATGGTGGATCTGGAGTTCCTCAGCGGCATCTATGTCGAATTCCGCTATCCCCAGGACATCGGCTTCCTGCCCCACGGCGAACCCGGGAAGGAGGATGCCGAGAAGGCGTTGGCGATCGCCAGAACAGTCTTTGCGCAGGTGGCGAGCCTACTGGAAGGGAAGTGCTGACCAGTCCCAGGGTCTCCATCATAGTGCTGAACTGGAACGGGGTCCGGGATACCATCGAGTGCCTGGAGTCGTTGCAGAGGATCACCTACCCGGACTACGAGGTCATCGTGGTCGACAACGGGTCCGACGGGGATGATGCCGAAGTGCTGGAGGAGAGGTTCGGCGACTACATCCACCTGATCCGGAACGACAGGAACCTCGGGTTTGCCGGGGGGAACAACGTCGGGATGCGATACGCTATGAAGTCAGGGGCTCAGTATGTACTGCTCTTGAACAATGATACGGTCGTGGACGCTGACTTTCTGACCCACCTGGTCGAGCAATCTGAGCTTGACGACAGGATAGGGATTGTCGGCCCCAAGATATACTATCATGATTTCAAAGGCAGAAGCGACATCATCTGGTCAGCCGGAGGTAGAATCCAGTGGTGGCGTCTCCAGATCTATCGTCACATCGGGCTTAACGACGAGGATCTGCCGAGGTATCGGAACACCGTCAGTGTGGACTGGGTGACCGGAGCAGCCCTGATGATCAAAAGGTGCGTGATCGAGCGCCTTTCTTTCCTGAACCCACGATACTTCTTCCGCATGGAAGACGTAGAATACTGCATCAGGGCACGGAAGGAGGATTACAGGGTTGTGTACGTACCTGCCGCAATGGTGTGGCACAAGGTAGGTGCGTCTACGAGAAGGGTGAATCCCGGGCTTGCAGACCCGACCCCTTATTATGCTCTGGTGAGAGACAACTTCTCACGACCGGTATATGTCTATCAACTGCTGTTGCTGCCGGTCAGGCTGTTCCGATGGGCTGTGATCTACCTGATAAGATATAGAGACAGGAGATCACTACACGCGTTCATGTCTGACTTCAAGCGCTTTGTGATGAGGGGTCGGGGGTCAGGGGTCAGGGGTTAGGGGCCAGGGGACAGGGGTCGGGGGTTGGGAGAGCGGGTGGTGGTAGCCGTACCCCGACTGCTGAGTGCTGACTGCTGAATGCTGCCCGCTGATTGTTGCGCCCAAGTCACTCTTTGAAGACAAGAGGGGTCAGGGGAGTTATGACAGCAACCCCCTGACCCCCGACCCCTGGCTCCTGGCCCCTGCCTCCCGCACATAGAGGAGGAGCCGCCGGTAAGCCGGCGGCTCCTCGCTGATAGGGCCTGAGATGACTCAGAGCGCTAGCAGTAGTTCCGACACGGGAGTCGGTTCCGGCACGTCAACCTCCTCTATCATGGTCCTTGAGTAGTAGAAGGTGTCGAC
>PULQ01000059.1 GCA_003552465.1 Dehalococcoidia bacterium | reverse complement strand
GTCAACGCCTACAAGATGTGCATGGACGAGTACATCACCGACCTCTACGAGATGGCGCAGGACCTCAGTCCCTGTATCGTGTTCATCGAGGACATAGACCTGATCGGGCTGAACCGGGAGGAGTATCATTACCAGCACGGACCGGCACTGCTCTCTCTGCTCAACGTGCTCGATGGAGTAGAACAAAGGCAGGAGGTGGTTACAGTGGCCACCACCAACAACTGGGAGGCGCTGGACAGGGCTATCAGCCGGCGTCCGTCGAGGTTCGACCGCGTGGTGAAGCTCTCGCTGCCGTCACAGGAAGAGCGCCGCGAACTGGTCGGACTCCTGTGCCGCAGGATCCCCATAGGCGGGGAGATACAGGACTACATAGCCTGCCGGGCCCACGATTGCACCCCCGCGCAGCTCCAGGAGATCGTCTACGGCCTGGCCATCGAATACCCCGAGGGACCTGCAGGGGCATCTTCGCACCGACTCGACGTGACGAAGGAGGACGTCGATCTGGTAGTCTCACGAATCAACGGCAGGAAAAGACGGCGCTTGGGGTTCGATATCGGCAACAACCACAACGGTGACCACATAGCCTTCCTGACGGCACCGGAGGAGAACCGGTGCTGAGGGAGTTGCTCCTGGCGATCCTCATGCCGCCGCTGGTGATCGGCCTCGCCCTGCTCGTGCTGATCGGCCTGAAAGACGTCGACCTGCTGGTGGCAATAGTCACCAGGCTCATAATGGTCGCCGTTGTCATCGGGATCCCCGTGATGATCGCGCGGATGATCATCTTCCCGGGGAGGCCGCGAAACGGAAGGAGGTGAGAGGAATGAAGCATCCGGTGAAATGTCCCAAGTGCAAGGGCAGCGGACAGGTGCCCAGGAAGGACCTCCCGCCTCTGCTGAAAGGGGCGATCGGAGTCCGCCAGACCGACGAATGCCCGGTCTGCAACGGCACGGGCTACGTGGAAGGATAGGAAAGGGGCAGGCGTTGTTCCGCATCAGAAGACCTGAAGGACTGAGGCTCAGCCGCAGGGAGGCCGTGAGGCTGATGCTGTACACGGTGGCGATAGCGGCGGCCTCGGTCCTTGCCCACGAGGCAGCACACATCTTAGCAGCACTGGCCCTCGGCGTGCCGCTGGGTGAACTCCAGCCGGGTTTCCTGGGTATCAACCCGTCGGTGACCCTGCCTGAGTGGTTCACCGGGACACCGCGCACGATAGTGCGCTATGCCGGCGGACTTGCCACCGGCGCTGGGCTGCTGCTCTTCTACCTGCTGCACTGGGCGAGGAGATACCGCCGTAGCCCGTCCTCATTCTGCTGGTCTCTGGGTCTTGTGACGGTGGTGCTTTCCGCCATCCAGTTCGCCACCGGTTACCTGGAAGGGCGCTACTACGGCGCCTACATCATGGGGGCCATGTCCGCGTTCTCGGTCACCGATGTTCTCATCTACGGCTGGGCCGTTTCCGGCGTCTTCTTCCACTCCACCGTGTGCCCGCTGCGCCGGATGAGGGCCACCGCCACGCCGACCACCGACACGCATCCCGACCCTGTCGCTTAGAGCGTAGCTACTGAAAACACCCAAGGAGATACAAAATGACTTTGCACAGATATGAGGAGATACAATGCCCCGACTGCAGTGCAAAGGATGAGGTGATGGTCTGGGATACCATCAACGCCCAGGTCAACCCTGAAGCCAAGACAGCTCTGCTGAACGGGAAGACAAACCTGTTCGTCTGTCCTCGCTGCAGAACAGCCTCCTTCATTGACAGGCCCCTCCTGTACCACGATATGCGGATCGGGTACATGGCCTGGTACTTCCCCTTCTCGCTGGTCAAGAGCGGGAAGATACTTGACTGGATCGATCCCGGCGGGCAGATAAGAGGGATCGAGAACTACCCCGGATGTGATTATGCGCCCGGCACCCACTACGTCTTCGATATGGACGAACTGGTGAGGTATGTGAGGTTCCGCGATGTCTTAGCAGAGGAGGCGAGCCGCGGAGTTGGCTAACTACTCAGATTGAAGATGTCTCGATGCTGATGGCCTCCAGCCCCGCAAGCTAGCGCCCACTACATGATGGCTCACATATGCATGGGTTCCGGACCTCCTGTGTAGCGTGTACGATCCAGCACTATTGTCTAAATCGTGTGCCTATGGGTATAATTGCCATGACGGCCCTCAAGGCTTACGACAGGAGGTATCGTTATGAGTATTCTCCCGCAGAAACGTGACATCACAGCACTCTTCTCAACCGGCAAACCATATTACATCGACTTCTATCAGCGTGACTATAAATGGACCAAGGGACATATCGAAAAGCTACTAGAGGATCTGTTCTATAGGTTCAGCTTAGACTATCGCAAGGAGCGAGACAACAATGAGGAAGCCATTAGCCATTACGATTGGTATTATCTCAATACCTACGTCACGAATGTCTATAATGGGCACACTTTCATAGTTGACGGCCAACAGAGGTTCACGTCTCTGACTTTGATACTCATTAAGCTCTACCACCTTACAAGGTGGTATACCGAGTTGAATCCCCTTAGCGACTTCATCTCGGACCGGATTGCCGGCAAGACCACGACCGGGCGTGAGTACTGGATGGGCCATAACGACAGAGAGGCAGCCCTTGGAGATCTATACCTGAATGACAATGCTAAGCGTGGTTCGAGTCCTTCGCAAGATCTGAGCTGCGTTTTTCGGAGTAACTCGGCCGGCGTTTCGGAGCAAATCGGCCACCCTAACGGAGCAAACCGGCCACCCGCCATGAGTTAGGTAGTTGGTTTGTGGTCGGCTGCTGGAGGTGAGAGTAGCACCGGGCAACCAAAGGCCATAGAATCGCTTTCAAGGAGGTGATTTTATGGCAAACAGGAGGTTGCCCATGCGCAAGATTAAAGAGATTCTCCGTTTGAAGTATGCCTGCGGTCTTTCCGGGAGGGGGATAGCCCTGAGTTGCAATGTTGCGCGCAGCACGGTGGGTGATTACCTGAGGAGAGCCAGGGCAGCGAGGCTAGACTGGTCTGAGGCGGCGGAACTGAGCGATATGGAGGTGGAAGCCCGTCTCTTCCCTACTGAGCATGTACCAAGTTCAGTGAGTCGTCCACCGCCGGACTGCGAGTATATCTACCAGGAGCTGCGCCGCTACCGTAAGGTTAACCTGACCATAACCCAGCTCTGGTTGGAGTACAAGGAAAGGCACCCTGACGGCTACCAATACACCCAGTTCTGCGAGTACTATCGCCGCTGGCGCGATAAGCTTGACTATTGCATGCGTCAGGAACACCGGGCCGGGGAGAAGGTATTTGTTGACTACTCCGATGGCCTGGCTATCGTCGACCTGGTGACCGGTGAGCTAATCCCCACCCAGCTATTTGTCACCGTCTGGGGAGCCTCCAATTACACCTATGCCGAGGCGACCCTGTCCCAGACACTGCCCAACTGGATTGGTTCCCATGTAAGGGCTTTCCGCTATTTTAGCTGTGTGCCCCGGATGCTGGTGCCTGACAATCTCAAGAGCGGAGTAAACGACCCCTGCTTCTATGAGCCGGATTTGAATCCTACCTATGCCGACATGGCTGGGCATTACGGCTGTGCTGTGCTGCCGGCACGTCCCCGCAAGGCAAAGGACAAGGCCAAGGTCGAGGCTGGAGTGCTTATCGTCAAGAGATGGATACTGGCGGTATTACGTCACCGCACCTTCTTTAGCCTTGAGGAACTCAATGCCGCCATCCAAGAGTGCCTGGAGCGTCTCAACACCCGCCCGCTTCGCCGGTTGGGCAGGTCGCGCCGGGACTTGTTCGAGACTATCGACCGCCCTTACGCCCTGCCCCTGCCTGAGCGTCCCTACGAGTATGCTGAGTGGCTCAAGGCAAAGGTCAACATTGACTACCATATCGAGGTGGATCACCACTACTACAGCGTCCCTTATCAGCTGTTGAAAGAGAAGCTTGATATCAGGCTCACCGCCACCACCATGGAGGCCTTTCGCAAGGGTAACAGGGTAGCTGCTCACGCCCGATCCCATGTCCGCGGCAAGCACACCACCCTCAAAGAGCACATGCCGCCAGAGCACCGCAAGTATGCCGAGTGGAGCCCGTCTCGCTTCGTCCAGTGGGCGAGTAAGACCGGCGCTGCCACTGCCCAGCTGGTGGAGAATATCATGGCAGCGCGCACCTATCCCGAGCAGGGCTACCGTAGCTGCCTGGGCATCCTGCGACTCAGTCAGCATTACGAGCCGGAGCGGCTCGAGGCGGCAGCCAGGAGGGCTCTCAAGTACAACGCCTGCTCCTACAGGTCGATGTGCGCCATCCTGGCCGCTGGTCTTGACCGGCAGCCAGACGCTGAAGAATCACCACGGCGGGCACCTCTTCCCATGCACGATAACATCCGGGGTAGGGAATACTACACAACTTTCAATCAGGAGGGATCATGCTTAACGAACAGACAATAGCCATTCTCAACTCTTTGAAGCTCTTCGGCATGGCCAGGGGCTTTCCGGAGCGACTCAACAACCCAGGGCATGCCGAGCTCTCTCATGCCGAGTTCGTCGGGCTGCTGGTGCAGGATGAGAAGACCTATCGTGACAATCAACGACTCAAACGCCTGCTTAAGAGAGCCCGGCTCCGCCAGCCGGCCTGCCTCGAGGATGTCGACTATCGCCACCCCCGAGGCTTGAGTAAACAGGTGATCCTGGAGCTATCAGGCACCCGCTGGCTGGACACCCACTGCAATGTGCTTATCACCGGTCCCACAGGCGTGGGCAAGTCATATCTCGGCTGTGCCCTGGGCAACTTCGCCGCCCGGGCCGGCTATACGGTGCTGTATCTACGCGCACCACGGCTGTTTGAAAGCCTTCAGCAGGCTCGGGGAGACGGCTCACACCTGAAACCCCTCACCAAGCTGGCCAAGGTCCAGCTGCTCGTCATCGATGACTTTCTGCTTGCCCATCCCACCGACTCGGAACGCAGAGATCTGCTGGAGATTGTAGAAGACCGCTACCAGGCGGGTGCCACTGTCATTACCAGCCAGTGTCCCATCTGTGACTGGCATCCCAACATCGGTGACCCAACCCTGGCCGATGCCATCTGTGACCGCCTCTTTCACAACGCCTACAGGATAGAACTCAGGGGCGATTCTATGCGCAAGGACCAGGGTGGACCC
>PULQ01000030.1 GCA_003552465.1 Dehalococcoidia bacterium | reverse complement strand
CTTACTCGCGGACGACAGGCCATGACCACGCGGTTGAATTTATACCAACTCAGGTTCAACTGGTCAACCTTCCCTCTGCAGCGCGCTAGTACGGTGACTTCCACGGTAGGCGGTACGACGGATGGTATTCCAGAAGCTGATAGTGACGAGACGGATCGAAGCTAGGCTGCCACCTCTGATTCGGTCACACGATTGTCATGTATTAGGAACCAGGACTGTTGGATGATGTAACAGGCATTTGAGCCATGATTACCTTGACTAAGGGGCATATCTGTGGCAACATCTAGCAAACAGCAGAAGCCGGCTCCGCCCGGCAACAGGAAACGAGAAAGGAGGGACGTCAATGTCTAGAGAACACGTAGCATCCATTATCATAGCGCCCTCCTGGCGGGTTTCCGGCTAGATCGTCTTTTCTGTCTGACTTTCGCGTTTGGCCGTTCCTCCAGGAACGGTCTCTTTTCTTCTCCTGCTCCTGAATGTGGAGCACGGATACCAACTGCGAGACCGGCCGCCGGCGCTCTAGAGCCGCGGCCTTTTCTTATGGAGGGCGCTACCCGGACACCGGAACCAGAATCAGAGTTATGTAAGGAGCAGTGGAGCGAGTATGAACAAAGACACTATCAGAGCCGATGGTGGCTCGTTTCAGAATGGTCGGTCGCAAGAAGGAGCAAAAGAAAGATGACTACAGATAATACTTTACCAGGTCTCGAGGAGTTGGGATGGAGTTCCTTTTTCTCACAGCACTTCGAGTCACTGAAGGTACCTGACGCTGTGCCTGCGAGAGTCGTCTCTGAGCGAAGGGGCTCTTACCAGGTGTACAGCCAATATGGTGAACTGTCCGCGGAAGTATCCGGCAAGATTCGATACCAGGCTGCAACGGAGGACCAGTGTCCGGCTATTGGCGACTGGGTCGTTATCAGACCACAGGTCAGCGAATGGAAGGCCGTGATTCATGGCATACTGCCCAGGAAAACCAAGTTCTCGCGTAAGGAACCGGGGGGCGTAACGAACGAGCAGATCATCGCTGCCAATGTGGATGTTGTCTTCATAGTAAGCGGACTGGATGGTGGCAGGAACCTCAGCGTAGGAAGAGTTGAACGCTATCTCAGTCTCACGTTGAGCGGTGGTGCTCTGCCAATAATAGTCCTTAACAAGGTTGATCTCTGCCCGGATGTTACTGCCTGCGTACAGGAGGTTGAATCGGTTGCTTTCGGTGTTCCGATCTATCCTGTCAGTGCGACAGAGCGAATAGGGCTGGCTGCTCTGGGAAGGCATATTGCCAGAGGACAGACTGCAGCATTCCTCGGTTCTTCCGGAGTGGGAAAGTCTGCTCTCATCAACGCCTTACTGGGTGTTGAAAGGCAGGAAGTCGGCGGAGTTAGACAGGGTGATGGTAAAGGAAGACATACGACATCCGGGCGGGACCTGATTCTCCTTCCGGATGGGGGAGCCGTCATTGACACACCGGGGCTGAGGGAGATCCAGATGTGGACCGATGAGGACCGTCTGCAGCAAGCCTTCAAGGACATTGAAACGTTGGCTGAGGGATGCCGCTTCAGGGATTGCCAGCATCACACCGAACCAGGCTGTGCCATAAAGGCGGCGATTCGGGAAGGTGATCTGGATGCCAGTCGTCTGCAGGGTTTCCGGAAACTGCATAAGGAACTGGACCACCTGGCGAGACGTCAGGACCATAGAGCCCGCCTCGACGAAAAGGCAAAATGGAAACATATCTCCCAATGGTCAAGGCAGAACCGGAGGTATGGTGATTGAGATCACCTTCAATCACTCCTATGGCCGCAGTCACAGGCAGCGAAGTTGCCTGGCTTTCCCTTTCGTATTGATGGCGATGAGTCCGTGCACAGACCGATGGATCGTGTGAGGCGGCGGGTGTGCTGTTACCTGAGCCTGAGCACAGCAGCGTATCGTTGTGCCGGGCTCTATTGTGGTCTCGCAGCTGCCCACCGGCCGAGGGCCTGGTTCGCCTCCTCCACAAATGACTCGGCAGCCGTCGGGGGGATAGTGATGCTGGTTCCCTTCTTCCGGGATATCTCGACGTACGTCCTGGTTATCCTTGTGACGAAGTTGAGGCTGAGAGACGACCTGCTTGTGGTCCTTACCGCCTCTACGTCCTGAAACCCGACCTTGACCGAGAACGGTCCGCCCAGCACTATGCGCAGATGGTCATCGTACACCCGGTATTCGCGGGGGAACACAAACCAGAACACCAGTCCTGTGACGATTCCCGGAACTACCAAACCGCTACCGCCTGCAGCATCGCCGGTGGACCAGTAGTAGATGGCCGCAGCTAAGAGCACGGCCGGCAAGGCCAGGATCGCCTTCATAACAAGCCCGTATTCGGGCCTATCCCGGTAAAGCGGAGCGCCCTGCGGGTAGTCCATGCAAGGTGATTGTAGCACGCGGATGGACGCCACATCCGTCGAGAGCGACAGCCTGCAGCCTACCCGCTGTTCTAGAAGTATGAACTGCTGCTATGCACTCAGGCGCCAGGGCTCTTCTGCACACTTGGCTGAAAGTTCAACTGATAACGGATTCACACGGGGTCCTGGAGTGGCGAGCGGTAACAACCAAATCAGGAGTCAGAGGATAACAGGTTGCACCAGCGGTACTACCCTATGGTTTGCGTCTATCAACCATTAGTGAACGTCCTCTTCACAGAGGTGCAGCCCAGCCAAAGCTATGTAGGTAGTCTAGTATTCTGATGAGTTAGACCGGGAACGGCAGGAGACTACTGAGCGAGTTGCTGTCCTTCTATCCGTTTTGCCCCGCTGACAAACTGTCGGGACCGGCGACCGTACTCGCATGTTCGCGGACCGGTAGGAGAGAGCTTCGCTTAGTGCGCCTGGCGGCGCGCAACCGTTCGTCTGTGGCCCTTGCTCCCCCGTGGTTACACCTCGCGCCAGCGGCTGCGGGCCGCCACCCACACAAGCAGGCCACACGTGACCGCCAAGGATACAGCCCAGTGCATGATGAATTCCCAGGTTGCCAACTCCGTCATCCCCAGGCTCCCCCTCAGAAGCTGGGCGATGTGCGCGGTCGGGAAGAGCCATGCTGCCCATCGGAATGTCTCGGGTATCAGGTCCGCCGGGTAGAGTACGGGAGGCAAGGAGATCAACAGTAGCCAGACCATGGTGGCCACCACTGAGATGATGGCTATCCGTCTTACAGCCATTGCTATCAAAAAGCCAATGGCGCAGGCCATGCCCCAGGCCAGGAGCAGCACCAGTAGCACCAGGGGAATGGTCGGCGCAGGAAGCAGACCCAACACATACATGACCGCCAACACGAACCCCCACGCTGGCAGCGAGTGGACGAGGGAGTAGAGTCCCATACCCATCATGAAGGTCAGCGGGTGAATCGGCGCGGCTACATACATCTCCTGCAGCCGTATGTACCTGTAGAACAAGACTGCCTGTGGGAGCACTGATACGCCCCCGCTCGCTCCCACCATAACTAGCCACCCCACCAACACGTGCTGTCCCAATTCCATGCCTCCCAGCAAGAAAAAGATGAACAGGAGCACCAAGGGGATCAGTGAGCCGGGGAGATGCCACTCTAAGTCCAGCCTCCGAAAGCGAGCAATCGCGAACGCCTGGGCAAGGGCTTTCACTTTCCACCTCGCAGGGCATTGATATAGTAGTCCTCTAGGGTGAGCGGGGACACCGAGAAGGAGTGGTTTCTGGCGGTGAGGGCTTCCACGAGGCCGGTCATAGCGTCCTCCTCGCGCACATAGATCACAGGCCTCCCGGCGAGTTCCTCCACCCTCCCGTGGGTGCTCAATGCAGCCAGGCTCTGCTCGTCGAGACTATCGTCGAGAAGGATTTTGCTGCGGTACGGTAGAGTTGCGACAAGCTTGCGCGGAGAATCGTCCGCGACTATCCTGCCCTCATCAAGGATGACAACGCGGTGGGCAAGAACCTCAGCCTCCTCCATGTAATGCGTGGTGAGGATGACGGTAGACTGCTGTCTGAGCCGCGTCAAGACCTGCCACATCTCACGCCTCGCGACCGGGTCGAGTCCAGTAGTCGGCTCATCCAGGAACAGCAGAGGCGCCTCTGTGACCATGGCCATTCCGATGAGCACCCGCTGCCGCAGCCCGCCAGATAGGTCCCGAGTGATGACGTCCTTCCTCTCCCACAAGTCCAGAATCTTCAGCGCTCCCTCGCTGCGTGTGTTTGCCTCCGCTCTACCCAGCCCTCGGGCCCGCCCGTATTGATAGAGATGATGCCATGCACTGCGGTCTGGGTCAGGCCTTGCCTCTTGCGGCACCACCGCGATTCGGTCTCGCACCTTGTCAGGATGTCGCACGGCATCCACACCGAACAGGCACACGTCCCCCGAGGTGGGGAGGAGCTGAGTAGCACAGATGCGTAGCAAGGTGGTCTTCCCGGCCCCGTTCGGCCCGGCGAGACACACCACCGCCCCAGTCTCCACTCGGAGATCCACGCCGCTAAGCGCCTCGACACCACCCCTGTACCTCTTCTGTACACACCGACCCTCAAGGGAAGCTACCTCCATCTCCGGCCGACCTGATTTGTTCTTACCCTTGCTGAATATCGACTCCATGATCTCGCGAACTCCTACCCTGTACGCATAGCGGCCGAATCCCCTGCCTAAGGTAAAGCAGTTCTCCGATTACATCCTGCTAGTGTAGGCGACGCATCTTAGCCACTCACTGAGCATTTCGCGTCACATCCTCTCACTGTCCACGGTCTGCTGCCCTTTAGGTTGGCATGCCCGCATCGGCAGCACCAGGATGCTGCCTCAAGTGGTTGCGCACATTCTACGCAGAACTGTGCCTCTTCCTGGTACCCATATTCGCACCTCGGGCACCTCATCGGTAGTTCTCCTCCCTACAAGTCACAGTCTATGATCGCCGGAGAGGAATGTCAAGACCTGCTGAATCACACAAGATGACGTGTGCAGCGGTTCGATGGCGGTGTCGGCGAGACCATGACGGTCACCGGCATATCGAGGGCGATGAGGTTGTGAGGGGTTGGGGAGGCAGACGCACGGCAAAGACTCTGAAGACGAGCCGCTGGCGACTGTTTCGTCTGATCCGGAATGGAGGCGTCAGGGCATCGAGACGGCCGACGGACGCCGATAACAGCACAGCGCAGTTGCCCGGTCAGCCCCTAGTCGGTCCGCCTCTCGTCAAGGACCTCACCGGT
>PULQ01000100.1 GCA_003552465.1 Dehalococcoidia bacterium | reverse complement strand
GAACAGGCTCGTTTATCTACTGGGTGGCTCAGACTGTCGTCGTTGCCCCACAATGATCACCCCAGCCCACTGACGTTGTTGGCATCCTGGTGCCTGTCATGACGGCGGGCGATTGCAGATGGTCTGTGCTTGCCATCACAAAAGCACCGACCGGGTAACCCCAATTATGTGACGCAACAAGGCGAGCTTCGCTAACGTATGCTTTCCACGCAACACGCTGTCAATACCAGATCGCCAGTATGAGGTAGACACGCAGCCATGATTCGGATATGAAGGAGGAGCCGCCGGTCTGACCGGCGGCTCCTCGCTGATAGGGCCTGAGATGACTCAGCGCGCTAACAGTAGCTCCGACACCGGGGTCGGTTCCGGCGCGTCATCCACGGATATCTCCGTCCTCGAGTAGTAGAACGTCTCCACTCCGGCGAAGTGGTCCTCAAGGAGGCCCTTCACCGGCTGCCAGAAATGATTGGTGGCATTAACCTAAGCTCCCGCGGGCACCTGGAGTTTCAGGCCGACCCTGTCATCCACGTCGGGGTTACTTTGCTTCCTACCGGGGTGCAGCAACTGTTGTTTGTTGTGGAGACCGACGAATTGCTGCGCTTGGATCGGGTACGAGGCCCAACGAGAAGTGGGATTACGCTATCAAGATGGAAGCTGGGAGCGCATCGGAGAGGTTGAACCCGATGATGCTGGCTTGAAAGGCACAGTCGAATAACTGGATATGGGGGGAATCTTCGAGCCTCGGTTGGGCCTGAAGTGACGGTGAAGTTCTGGGACTTGGTTGGGCCTACGGGCGGGATACTTGGTTCGCTGGAAGTCGAAGGCGAACTGGCTCCGGTCTTCCGGTGGAGTTTGTATGGTGGCCTGTGGGCAGAGCTGAGGATTAGAGCCGAGTTACCGATATTCGGGTGGGGTA
This sequence comes from Dehalococcoidia bacterium, assembly GCA_003552465.1. Taxonomy (GTDB): domain Bacteria; phylum Chloroflexota; class Dehalococcoidia; order GIF9; family AB-539-J10; genus RBG-13-51-36. The sequence continues at coordinate 4,280 of PULQ01000100.1, read as the reverse complement.
TAGGGTATGGGCCGGTTGAGGTCATGGACCTCCCTCCATGGCTCTTGGCGCAGGGGCCAGAGTTCGACCTTACCATTACCAGCACCGAAGGCGGCGAGGTGACCCTGCCGGGCGAGGGAACCTTCACCTATCTGGTAGGGGAGGAGGTCTACCTGGTGGCTATCGCAGATGATGGCTACCAGTTTGTGAGCTGGACTGGCGATGTGGACACTATTGCGAACCCTAACTCGCGTGTAACCACCATCACGATGGACGACCACTACTCAATCACAGCCAGCTTTGCTGAGGAAGAACCCGGCCTTGCGGATAGTCGCTGGCCCAAGTTTCGGCAGAATCCGCAGAACACGGGCAGAAGCCCTTACACTGGCCCAGCAACGCCAGAACTGAAGTGGAGCTTCACCACGGGTGGGTACATCCGCTCCTCCCCGGCCATAGTAGTTGATGGCACTATCTATGTCGGCTCCAGTGATGGGAAGCTCTATGCCATGAACCCCGATGGCAGCGAGAAGTGGAGCTTCACTACAGGCAACTCGGTTCAGTCCTCCCCGGCCATCGGGGCCGATGGCACTATCTACGTAGGATCATTCGACGGCAGGTTGTATGCTATTGGCGGGGGAGCCTAAGAAGAGACTGATCCTCCCTGGCTCCAGACATTACTGGGCTGAAAGAGGGAGATGAAGTGTGGGTGTTTGGCAATGCGCTGAGTGAGGATTCCATCGCCGAGTACATGCTGGCACGTGAGGTGAGGAGAGCGACAGTCTGCTATTGCAGTTAAGGTAGTTAGGCGAACACCCTCACGCGGTCAATTGTGGGATCACACATTACTTGTTCTGTTCAGTCAATCGCAATGCCTTGTTCTTGCCGGCTATCCGGGGGTTTGGGCTGAGGGCTAAGATCATTCTGACCGTCCCGGGTTTCTGGCCGCATCTGCTACAGGGTTAAGGCAAAGGTAAGCGTGAGAGTTCTGTCTATTGTCACCTTAGCTCCATTCCCTGTGATGCGCTGCTGGCCGGAGTGAGTCCCGAGCGCATCGGCGCATCCCTTAGACTCCGCCGAACCGTCGCTGGCGCGTGCGGTACTCGGACAGCGCTTCCTCGATCTCCGTGGCACCGAAGTCGGGCCACAGCACCGGAGTGAAGTGGAGTTCACTATAGGCAACCTGCCAGAGGAGAAAGTTGCTTAACCGACTTTCGCCGCCGGTGCGTATCAACAGGTCGGGATCGGGTATGCCCGGGCCGTCGAGGTAACGGGCGAACAGAGCTTCATCCAGGCCATCAGGCGGCAGGCCGGCAGTCACGATGCGCCTGGTGGCGCGGACGATCTCGTCGCGTCCGCCGTAATCGAAGGCCAGGCAGAGCGTGAGTCCTGTGTTGTTCCCGGTAAGATCGACGGCCTGCTTCACTTTCCGTGCTATTCCCTCAGATAGTCGATCGGTTCTGCCCAGGTGTATGAGCCGGACATTGTCATGGTGGAAGGCCTGCGTCTCCCGATCGATCTTCTGCTCCAGAAGACCGAGCAGGCCGGAGACCTCCGATCCGGGCCGGCTCCAGTTCTCCGTGGAAAACGCGTAGAGTGTGAGATACTTCACCCCGTGTTCGGAGAACATATTCGCCACGGGGCGGATATTGTCGCCACCGGCCTTGTGTCCTGCCATCCTGGGCAGGCCGCGTTCGTTAGCCCACCTGCCGTTGCCGTCCATTGTGATGGCCACGTGTTGCGGAGGATACCCGGTGGAACTCATGGCCCACCCCCACGAGATAGAAGGCTCCGCACTCTCATCCAGGGATAGGCGGAACCGTATCTGAGGGCGGCCAGCACCAGCTTGCTGTGCCAATCGAAGGAGATGTCTCCGGACTCAACCATGTTCTGCGCTATGCCGTTGGATCCGAGTACATCGAACACCCTTTCGATCTGGCCGTCGCTCAACCTGGTGAGAGTCCACCTTGCCAGTTGTCCGCGCCGGAGTTCCCTACCGAGCCTGGCCTTCCACTGCTTCTGATAGGCGGCAAGGCGACGCATGCTCAGGTCGTCGCTCTTTAGAGCAGCGTCGAGCACTTCGGCGGCGATCCCGGCGCCGAGGTGTCCGAAGTATATTCCTCCGCCGGTGGTCCGTTTGACCTGTCCGGCGGCGTCGCCGATAGCCAGTACCCTGTCGCCGTAGCTGCGGGCCGGGGTTTCCAGCGGGATAGCTTTCTGCCTGATCTTTACGTGCCGGTCCGTGGCTCTCCCCTTTCGAACGAGATCGTCGACGAGTCTCTGCATGAGCGGTCCGGCATCGGAAGCTGTCAGGAGGCCGGCGTATGCCCTGTCCTGTGAGACAGGGACAAGCCAGGCAAAGGAACCGGGCGCTACCTTGCGGCCGAAGTGTACCTCGATCTCGTTGATGTCTCGTGTTTCCAGTTCAGTCTGCGCACCGATGAGGAAGCGTTTGACCTTGCCCAGCCCCAGTTTCTGGGGCAGTTCTGTTGTGCATCCGTTGGCCAGGATCACGGCTCTGGCAGTGAACACCTCGCCGGTGTCCGAGCACCTGGCTTCGGCCTGTATGCTCTCCTTCCCGGGGACTACATCCCTGATCGAAGAAGAGAAAAAGTACTGCGCCCCCCGGGATTGGGCTTTGGCGGCCAGTGCGCTATCGAGCAGGCTGCGATCGGCCACGTAGGCCTGGACCTTATCAGTGTGGACCCTCAGGCATTTTCCCGAGGGAGCGAAAAACCGGGCCGAGTCGGCCCGGGCCAGGGTCACGTCTGTATGAAGACCCAGAGACTCGAGGCATTCGGAGCTAACTATGCCGGTACAGCAGGCATCGATCCCCGGTGCGCTTTTCTCTTCGAAGACAGCGACCCTGTGGCCCGAAGAAGCGAGCCTGTAGGCGGCATAGCTTCCGGCCGGGCCTGCTCCCACTATGATGACATCATAGTGTGGGTCTGACAATTCGCTCCCTCGTCTGCAGATCACTGCCGGCTGCCTCTGCCCTGTGTATCATACCTGTCAGTCACAGCCGTACGTAGATGTTAACGATGGCTGCCGCATGATTCTACATTCACGAGGGTATCGAGTCAAACCTGCTCCGTGTGGGGTGGAACGGGCTGTCGATCGTAAGCCGTAACCCATTAGGGTGTTGTCCCTGCGTTGCATGTAGAAAGGGGCGGGTTTTAACCCCGCCCCTGTTGCCATCTGTAGTCGCGAGCCCTAAGCCTCAGGGCCCCGGTGATACTCAGCTAGCCCTGAGCCTGCCGACGTCTGAGAAACAGCACGGCACCGGCCATTGCCCCCGCCATCAGGGCGATCCAGGGTGCCATAACGGCCACCTTGTTCACGGACTGGCCATCCCAGCCTACGGTGATGGGGGGCTCATCTACCCATGTCTTCTGATTGGAGACGACATGTGCACCATAGCCGTCGGTAGCTACAGCGATGTCTATGCCATTGACAGTCACTGTTGCCGTCGCATCGACTGTGGCCACACCGAGATCATCCGAGTTGACGGTGACAGTAACCTGGCCCAAAGCATCGGTTACGTACGGGGGGCTGCTGGTTATGGAGCCGACGCCGCTGTGGCTGGGAGTGACGGTGACACCGACAGCGGGAACCCAGCCTGCACCATCGCCCTCATGCTTCTCAATGGTTACGGTGAAGGTGTGAGGTTCGTTCACCGGGTTGGTGCCGCTCTGCACTATGGAGATCCGGGCATCCACCCAGGTCTTTACTGCCGGGGCGTCGGAATCGCCCTCTTCGCCATCGGTAACGAGGGTGATCTCCGCGTTATCCACTGTGATGGTGGTGGAAGCCTGGACCGTGCTGGAGCCGGGCACATCTGAGGTGAGAACCGTCTTAGCTTCACCGGCGGCATCGGTATCATCGGTGACTGGATCAACAGTGCCGACGCCGTCGATTACCTCGAAGGTAACGGTGGCTCCTTCGTAAGGTTCCCAGTCGTCGTCGGTGTATACTTCCACCAACGCGGTAAGTTCGTGGGCATCGCCGACGGCATTGGTGTCCTCCGGCGGTGCGATGCTTATCCGGGCAGCTACCCAGTCCTTTTCGGCCGGATCGCTGTTCTGACCCGTCCCATCGGTGACCAGGTCGAAGGTCAATCCGTTGATTGTTATGGTGGTGGAAGCCTCGACGGTGCTGGAGCCGGGTTCGTCCGAGGTGAGGACTGTTTCGGCCTCACCGTCAGCATCGGTGTCATCGGTCTCAGGGGCAACACTACCGACGCCGTCGATCACCTCGAAGGTAACAGTGGCGCCTTCGTAAGGCTCCCAGTCGTCGCCGGTGTG
>PULQ01000106.1 GCA_003552465.1 Dehalococcoidia bacterium | reverse complement strand
CGGGGCATCGTACAGAACGAAGCCACGGCCTTCAGAAAGCTGAAGATCGAGGCCGAAAAGAAAGACAGATAGTCGAGTTCCCGGGGGCGTGATCCCTGTCCTGCGGTCCTATGTGCTCACATCACGTGAGGACGAGTGAAGATGGAAAGAGATTCCACACTCCTGCCCGTTGAGATCATCGTCGCCGTCAAGGCGTGAGCACGTAGGTCACTCTCCGGTGCTGCTGATAATCGGGCACTGGCACTGCCAGGCGACATCTCTATCCGACGTACGTCAGTTATCGACGGCACCCGCGAACGGCTTTCCCAGAAGGGCTCTCAGCAGGCTGATCGTCTGGTGGTCTTCTCCAAAATACAGGACGATTATCCTGCCCTCCTTGTAGAAGCGGGGAGGGAAGATCGGAGAGACCAGTACACTGATATCCTCACGATGGATACCAAGGCCGCTCGGTATGACGTAACTCGCCTCGGCCTCCATGGCTTCCGCGTTCTCAAACTCAAAGACACTGATGTAGTTCCCGTTGACCGTAACACTTCTCCCCGGCACTGTGAAAAAGAGGGGCTCGTGTTCTCCTTCTGTAACACGTTTCACTGGTACTTTGAAAAGGCGGGGGTCTCCTACTTCCTCGACCGAAGCACCGGAATCACGCAGGTGCTCCAGCAGGCTCGAGTGATCCGTGATCTGCGGTGTGGGTTCTCGACTCACTATGTAGGTGATGCTCAGCGCAGCGACAACCACCACCAACAGCGCTGCCATAAGCCTGTGTCTTCTTCTCATCTCTCACCGAACCCTATAACACTATAACGCGCGGAGCCGAAGAAGGTTGCATGTTGTGGTTGATCCTTGCTTTGCCCGCTGCAGAAGTGAGGAAACCCCGCCAGACTGCGATATGGGGCGGAGACCTTGCATCGACTCCTTGCCCTGGTGCCCAAAGGGAGCCGTTTGACTCTGTCCTCGCTGGGAGTATAATGGAATGAAGGAGCGTGGGCGATCAACGCCCGCGGTACGAGTTCAGACGCGCAGGGCGGCCGGGAGGTCGGCCTGCAAACAGGTGAACAGATGAGCTTTCTCAAGGGCAGCTACGCAGTGGCTATAGGGGTCCTGATCGTCCTTCTCGTTGTACTCGGTATTCAGGCCTTCTACCCGGCTCCGCTGAACCCCTTTGACCTTTGGGATCCGGGATTTGCATTGCCATCACCGTATTGCCCCGAAGAGACGGACCCGGCTGACATCGAAAGGGAGATAACAAGGCTCCTGGAGGAGTATCGGGAGCAGAGGGCTGCGTACTATACGGGCCTGTTTCTGGTGGTTCTGCCATTGGGTGCTCTCTTTGCCGTCGGAGGCACCTTTTTCCGGCGCAGGCTGGATACGCTCGGGGCCGGTCTGATTCTCGGCGGCATGGGTACCATGATATATGCGATCGTGCCGTTCGCCCTGGACAGCGTGCTGAGGTTCACCGGCATTGCCGTTGCCCTGGTCGTCCTTGTCTTCGTGGGGTTCAGGGTTTTCAGCTTTCGGAGGCAGGGCTGAAGGATAGTGGCGGGAACGGCGCGCATGCAACCATTCTCGCCCTGGTGCGTTATAGTATTAGAGGGTCCGGTCTCTGATGAGCGGATAACCGGGGATGTCTGAACTGTTTGAGACCTGCAGACGCCGGCTGTGGTGCCCTGGGGGGCGCTTTGGCTTTGCCATGGCCGGGCGTGTAACGGAATCAGGGGTGAACATGAGCATAGGGCGGTCAGCAGGGCGCTTGGTCGCGATGGAATGGATGTGCCGGCCGTCGTCAGAGGAGTGCGGAGATGACATTCGTTAGAGTTGTCTATGCCGTGGCCATCGGGGTCCTGCTCGTCATGCTCGTCATTGTCGGCATCGAGGCCTTCTATCCGGCTCCCTCCCGCCCGATCCCGTCTGTCTCTCCTCCGGTTATCCTGGAGCCTCCTCCTGGTTTTGTCCTGGAGCCAGACACGGATGATCCCGAGCAACCATGCTTTGTCCTGTATCCTGGCTTTGACGATCAGGCATCGGATGAATGGCAGCAGGCTTTGGATGAATGGCAGCAGGAATGGAATGAACGGCAGCAGGAGTGGGCCAAAATCTATGAGGAGTACCAACGGGAGTTGGCGCTACATGAAAGGAGCATGTTCCTTGTTGTCCTGCCCCTGGGGGCGCTTCTTGCCGTCGGAGGCACCTTTGTCCGCCGCAGGCTGGACACCCTCGGGGCCGGTCTGATTCTCGGCGGCATGGGTACCATGATATATGCGATTGTGCCGTTCGCGCTGGACAGCGTGCTGAGGTTCACCGGCATTGCCGTTGCCCTGGCCGTGCTCATATTCGTGGGCTTCCGGGTTCTCAACTCCTCGAGACAAGCCTGAGGAGGCGGCAACCCCCTCAGTTGTCATTGCGAGTCCCGGTGAAATCGGGACGTGGCAATCTCAAAGGCTTTGACATTGGGGCGGCAACCCCCTCAGTTGTCATTGCGAGTCCCGGTGAAATCGGGACGTGGCAATCTCAAAGGCTTTGACATTGGGGATGCCAGGCGTATAATGCAAAAGAAGGCGTGGGGGAGACTAACGCCCAGGGTGCGAACCCATCCACGCGGAACGATCGATCGGTCAAACCGCAAAGGAGGTGAACAGATGAGCTTTGTCAGGGGTGTCTACGCAGTGGCCATAGGCGTGCTGATCGTCCTTCTCGTTATCTTCGGCATCCAGACCTTCTACCCGGGACCCGAGCGCGGGGACTACCCCAGCTGGGAAAGGTACCGGGAGGCATTGGCTCCATATCACAGCAACGTGTTCCTCATAGTGTTGCCTTTGGGGGCAGTTCTTGCCGTGGTGGGCGCATTCGTGAGGGGAAGAAAGAGCATCATCGGAGCCAGTCTGATTCTCGGAGGCATGGGCACCATGATCTTCGGACTCACGCAGTACCATCTGGACAGCCTGTGGAGATTCGCAGGCATAGCCGCTACTCTGGTCGTGCTGATCCTCGTGGGGTTCAAGGTGATGCCCGCCATGAGAAGAGACCCGGATATCTAGCCGTATAGCAGTCTTCACCTCTGTCTGCGCTATGCGATGGGGGAGCGGCATCCATCCCTCCGGGCTATTTCTTAAACTTCTTCCCTGTGCTGAACGCCTCGCCTACCGGTTCGCCGAACTCGCAGTACCGGTTCACCGGGGGCATTGCCCACAGGAAGGGACGGAACTTCGTGGTATCCGGTCTTCCGTCGGTCAGGCATGACTCCGTAGCATACACTTCCTCGATCTGCCCCACGATCAGGTCGTGGCTCCCCAGATTAAGGCTGTGCACGACCCGGCACTCAAGATTCACCGGGCACTGGCCGATCATGGGCGCAGTTGAGAGCTTCCCGTAGAAGACATCGAACTCGCAGTCGGCCACCTTGTCGGTATCCCTTCCCGAGACTATTCCGCAGTAGTCGGTCTCCTTCACCAGGTCGGCGGAAGGCACGTTCACTGAGAAGGTCCCGTTCTGCTTCACTCCTTTCAGGGTGTGCCGGTGATGCTGGAAGGCGACCGTGATCATGGGCGGCTTGCTGCCGGCGATACCGCACCAGGCGTACGCCGAGAAGTTCGGTTTTCCATCGACGTTGGCCCCGGCCAGTACGGTGGGAAGGGGATAAAGAACCGTGCGTGCTCCGATTGCTACCTTGGACATGCGTGACAAACCTCCTGTTCGTGGGATTTGGACCACCTCACCGGGCTCCCTCCTGACCTGTACGCGGGGCAGTCGCGGTGTACGGTGCCCGCCGTATTATAGCGCAGGCCGACCCCACACCGGAAACAAGGCCTCCCTGCTGTGCAACGGGCCGCGGTCATTGCCGGTGCTCACAGTAAGGACCATGTCTCCGAAACGGATCATGTCCCCTCGATCTCTGATCGCTGCTCTGAGCGAGTTATGTCTGAATGGATGATCTATCGCTCTGCGACGAACGGGATGTGGTGAGGTGGCTTGACATTGTTTACTATGCATGATATGTTTAGTGCGCAGGCAACACAGCCTGTCAAGTAAACAAGTACCGGGTGAGACAAGAATGCTTAACGCTAACGTATTGAAGGAGAAGCTCGAAGAAGCCGGGCTTGGAATAGTCATGTTACAGTCAAATCCCGGGATGCCGGGCTGGGCGCCTGACTTCGCGGCCAGGGCCGACCTGGACGGCAACAAGGTCGAACTCCTGATCGAGGTGAAGGAACGTCCCCACCTTGCGGATCTGAGGCTGGCCGCCTCTATGATGAAGAACAACGTCGGTCCCCATCAGGTGCCTATGGTAGCCTGTCATTTCGTGGGGCCGAACCGCAGGGAACTTCTCAAGGAAATGGGGATCGGCTACGTAGATATGGCCGGAAACATATACTTGCGAGCACCAGGTGTTCTCATAGAGCGAGAGGTGAAGCAAAACCCCTTCGGCTACGAGCGTGAGGGGCTGAACTGCTACTCGGACAAAGCCTCAGTAGTACTGCGCGTCCTGATGAACGCGCCGAGAAGCAGATGGAGAATACGGGAGATAGCGGAGGCGGGGAACATCAGCGCCGGTTGGGTTTCTCGGGTAGTAGACAGTCTGGTGGAGCGAGGCCTGGTCGGTTTCAGCCGCCGGGAAGGGGTAACGTTGCTTCGCGGCGAGGACATGCTCAAGGAATGGTCAGAGGTCTACGACTGGCGTCGAAGCAGGTTCTACCGCTACTATTGCCACGGGTCGGATGTGCGGGAGGTCCTCGAGAAGGTCAAAGGTCTCGAGCTCCACAGAGAAGGAGTGATAGCACTCGGGTTCCATGCCGGCGCATATCTGGTCTCTCCCCACTCCTCATTCAACCATCTGCATCTCCTGTTGCACGGGCCGTCCTTTGACATGATCCGCCCCGACATTGAGCGACAACTGGAACTCGATCCTGGAGAAGAGGGCGCAAACCTGATCCTGGTCCGTCCATACTACAGGCAATCGGCCCTTTTCGGAGCCAGGAGGATCGACGGCTGGTGGGTGGCTTCGAATGTTCAACTGTACCTGGACCTCCACAGATATCCTCTTCGAGGACGGGAGCAGGCGGATCATCTGCTCGAGAAGGCTATCAGGCCCGGGTTAACAAAGGAGACTTGAGGCACACGTGGAGGACAGCAGGACCGACCTACTACCCCTGATCAAGGCAATGCAGGTGCTGGAACCCTACCTGGACGAAATCGTGCTGGTCGGGGGATGGGTTCCACTGTTATATGG
>PULQ01000099.1 GCA_003552465.1 Dehalococcoidia bacterium | reverse complement strand
TCGATGCCCAAGAAGATGAGGAGGCTTGCGCTAAAGTGTATGCTCTCCGCCAAGGCTCGAGAGGGCAACATCAAGGTTGTGCAGGAGCTCGACTTCCAGGAGGGAAAGACGAGGCACATGGTAGATGTTCTGGCATCGTTGGGCAGCGACTCTTCGGTCCTGATCCTCACCGGCCAATCGATACCGGAGGTGGTGAGATCGGCGGCGAACCTGCCTGAGGTGAAGGTGCTTCCCTCGGCTCTGGTTAACGTGCTGGATTTGCTATCTCACGAAATGGTAATAGCCACCGTGCCCGCGATCCGTAAGATCGAGCAGACCTGGGGTGAATGAAGTGCATCTGTACGAAGTTTTGAGAAGGCCTTTGATCACTGAGAAGGCAACGCTGCTGAAAGAGGGCGACAAGTACGCGTTCGAGGTGGCTGACTCGGCCAGCAAGTGCCAGATCAAAGAGGCGGTGGAGCGGGCCTTCAAGGTAGAGGTGAACAAGGTCAACGTGATAACGGTGCCCGGCAAGACAAGGAGGTTCGGGAGGAGACAGGTGACCAGTTCGTCATGGAAGAAGGCGATAGTCACTTTGGAGCCGGGACACAAGATTACATTCTTTGAGGGTGTTTAATGGGTTCAGTAACTAAGTGGAGAAAGCGCAAGATGTCCAAGCACAGGCATAAGAAGCTTCTTAAGAAGACGCGCTGGCAAAGGACTCACAAATAGGGAGCCTATCGTGGGATTGAAGACTTATCGTCCGACTTCTCCGGGCAGGAGGTTCATGTCCGGGGCCACATTCGAGGAACTGACCAGGGTGGCACCCGAGAAGTCGTTGCTTATGCCGCTAAAGAAGAAGGGCGGTCGTAACAGCAGGGGTGTTATCACTGTTCGTCGCAGAGGTGGCGGAAGCAAGCGCAAACTCCGCATAATAGATTTCAGAAGGGATAAGATCGGCGTGCCGGGCAAGGTGGCTTCTGTTGAGTATGACCCCAACAGGTCGGCCCGCATTGCCCTGGTTCACTATGTAGATGGTGATAAGCGCTACATACTGGCGCCTCTGGGAATCAAATTGGGCGATTCGATACAGTCGGGTGAGGATGTTGACATAAGACTCGGCAATGCCTTGCCGCTTGAGGGTATTCCGGTGGGAACCTCGGTGCACAATGTGGAGTTTGAACCCGGCAAGGGGGGAAAGCTAGTACACAGTGCCGGAGGCGCTGCCCGGGTGATGAGTAAGGAGGGCAAGTACGTTGTGCTGAAGCTCCCGTCGGGTGAGTTGCGTAAGTTTCATCAAAAGTGCTGGGCCACTGTTGGTCAGATCGGCAACGTCGATCATGAGAACATCAGGCTAGGCAAGGCCGGGAGCAGTAGATGGCGAGGCAAGCGGCCGTCGGTAAGAGGCTCGGCAATGACTCCGCGTGACCATCCGCATGGCGGGGGTGAGGGCAGAGCGCCTCGAGGCATGCCCCCCAAGACTCCGTGGGGAAAGCCGGCCTTGGGCGCCAAGACGCGTCGGCGTAGGACTTCGGACAAAATGATACTAAAGGGGAGGAAGCAGGATGTCTAGGTCTCTTAAGAAAGGGCCTTTCTGTGAAGCGAAGCTGTTGAGGAGGATCGAGACTCTCAACGATTCGGGCGAGAAGGCGGTGATCAAGACATGGTCTCGCGCCTCCACCGTCTTACCTCAGATGATCGGTCACACTATAGCAGTACATAACGGTAAGAGGCACGTGCCCATATTCATCACGGAGAATATGGTGGGACACAAACTGGCGGAGTTCGCCCCCACCAGGACATACAGGGGGCATGTCACCAAGACTAAGGGAACTGCACAGGCGAGGAAGAAATAGAGAGCTATGCAGGTTAGAGCTGTTGCCAAGGACGTGGGCATCTCGCCTCAGAAGATCCGTCTGGCTGTGAACATGGTCAGGGGGAAGAAGGTCGAAGAGGCACTGGACATCCTGAGGTATGTGCCTGCTCCGACTGCGAAGGCTGTGGCCAAGGTGATCAAATCGGCGGCCGCAAATGCTGAGAACAACTTCCAGATGTCGCCCGCTGAACTGAGGATCACAGACATTCATGCTGATAAGGGGCATACCCTTAAGAGATATCGACCGCAGTCAAGGGGCAGGGCAAGCCCTATCCTGAAGCGGTCCAGTCGCATTACAGTCGTCGTCGCTGAAAGTGAGGAGTAGTTTTGGGACAGAAGGTTCATCCGTATGGTTTCAGGCTAGGAGTCAACCAGGATTGGCGAGCCAAGTGGTATGCCAGTAAGGGTTATGCCCGGTTTCTGCTGGACGACCTGAAACTGCGCAGGGTTGTCGATGACAAATGCGCGGGAGGAGCGGTCTCTCGCGTGGATATCGAGCGGTCAGGCGACGAGGTGTACTTGACGCTTTACTCCGGCCGGCCCGGCATCCTGATCGGCAGGGGTGGTCAGAATGTGGAAGCACTGAAATCGGATCTGGAGAAGGCTACTGGAGACAAGATAAGATTGACGATCAGGGAAGTCGAGCATCCGGAACTGGAGGCGCCGCTGGTGGCCCGGAGCATTGCCGGCCGCCTGGAAGAGAGGATTCCCTTCCGGCGGGCGATGAGACAAGCAGCTTTCCGAACGATGCAGGCAGGTGCCAAGGGTGTCAAGATCATGTGCCGAGGAAGACTTGGAGGGCTGGAGATCGCCAGAACCGAGACCGTCCGTCAGGGCCAGATGCCCCTGCACAAGCTTCGTGCAAACGTTGACTATGGCGTTGCCGAGGCCCATACACTGATGGGTCTTATCGGTATCAAAGTATGGATATACAAGGGTGATATAGTGCCCGAAGCGAAGGAGAAGAGTGCTACAGCCGAAACGGGTGAAGTACCGCAAGGTACATAGAGGAAGGCGAAAGGGGCTGACCCAGAGCGGGGATACCATAGCCTTCGGCGAGTATGGCCTGAGGGCAGAGGAGGGTGCCTGGATAACGGCGCGGCAGATCGAGGCAACCCGGCGCGTGCTTGTGCGCCATCTGCAGCGTGGTGGCAAGCTATGGATAAGGGTATTCCCCGACAAGTCGGTGACCAAAAAGCCTGCCGAGACGCGGATGGGGAGTGGAAAGGGTGCTCCCGACCACTGGGTGGCTGTGGTCAGGAGAGGAAGGATCCTGTTTGAGTTGTCGGGTGTGAAAGAGAACGTGGCCTCAGGGGCGGTTCATGCCGCATCCCACAAGCTGCCTATTGCCACCAGTTTTGTGGCCAGGGAGAGACAGAAAGTTGAAGGCTAGTGAGATCCGTGCTCTCAGTGATGGAGAGCTGTTGACCAGGCTTGAGGAAGCACATGAGGAGCTCTTTAACCTCCGCTTTCGGCTGGCCACCAGGCAACTGGAGAACCATAGAGAGATCCCCAGGGTTAAGAAGAGGATCGCCAGGATAGAGACGATTATCAGGGAAAGAGAGTTGGACATAGCACGATGAGTGATCTCGGGAGAAGAAAGATCAGGGAAGGTGTCGTGGTGAGCGACAAGATGGATAAGACCGTGGTCGTTGCTGTGGAGACGAGGAAGGTACACCCGCTCTACAAGAAAGCCATCAGGGTCACCAAGCGGTATAAGGCTCATGATGCCGGCAGGGCATGTAAGGTGGGGGACAAGGTGAGGATCGAGGAGACCCGACCGTTGTCAAGAGACAAGAGATGGCGTGTGGCGGGGGTCTTATCGGACAAGGGAGTAGCCGACACCGGGCCAGAGCAAGAGCGATGATACAGGCTTATACTAGACTGAAGGTAGCAGACAACACCGGTGCCAAGCAGATAATGTGCATAAGCGTGCTTGTCGGCGCGAGGAAGTACGCACGCATTGGAGACCTCATTGTGGCCACGGTGAAGCGGGCTATGCCCCACGGGATGGTAAAGGAGGGCGATGTGATAAGAGCAGTGGTAGTACGTGTTGCCAAGCCCTACCGCCGACCGGATGGTTCGTACATCAGGTTTGATGAGAATGCTGCCGTGGTCCTGGGTGACAGGAACAATCCCAGAGGCAGTCGGATCTTTGGTCCGGTGGCTCGAGAACTCAGAGACAAGAACTTCACTAAGATAGTCTCGCTTGCCCCGGAGGTTCTTTGAGATGAAGATCAGGAGAAACGACACTGTGGTTGTAACCACGGGCAAGGACAAGGGGAAGAGTGGCAAGGTGCGACGTGTGTTTCCCGACAAGAACAGAGTGGTAGTGGAAGGGCTCAACATGATGAAGCGCCATTCTCGTGCCCGGAGAGGCACGCGCCAGGCGGGCATAATCGAACTGGAGGCCCCGATCCACATATCCAACGTGATGCTGCTCTGTAGTAAGTGCGAAGAGCGAACGCGGGTTGGTTTCCGCTCCCTTGCCGATGGCAACAGGGTGCGAATATGCATATCGTGTCAGGAAGTGATCGACTGAGGGTTTTGACTGTGAAATCTAGGCTAGAAGAGATGTCCTCGACAGAGGTGATCCCGCAACTCAAGGTCAGGCTGGGGTACCAGAACACCATGCAGTTGCCCAGGCTGAGCAAGATCGTGCTGAGTATCGGCCTGGGCGAGGCCATCCAGGATGCCAAGGCTCTTGAATCGGCGGAGAGGGATCTGGGGACGATATCAGGACAGCATCCGGTAACCACAAGAGCCAAGAAGCCGATAGCATCCTTCAAGCTCAGGGCCGGCATGCCTATCGGCATGATGGTTACGCTGAGGGGCAAACGGATGTACGATTTCTTCGATAAGCTCGTGAACGTGGTTCTGCCTAGGATACGGGATTTCCGGGGATTGTCGCCTGATTCCTTCGATGGCCGGGGGAACTACAATCTGGGCATCAAGGAGCAGTCCGTTTTTTCTGAGATCGACTACGATAAGATAGACAAGCTCCGCGGGCTGGAAGTGACCATCGTTACGACTGCCCGGAGTGATAATGAGGCAAGAACCCTGCTGGAGCTAATGGGCATGCCTTTCAGGAGAACTTGATATGGCGAAGCTATGTAAGATTGCTAAGTCACAGAGGCCGCCTAAGCACAAGGTGCAGCAGCGCAATCGCTGCGAGGTGTGCGGTAGGCCCCGAGCGTACATGCGGAGGTTCGCCCTGTGCCGGATCTGCTTCCGAGAACTGGCCGTTACAGGGGTCATTCCCGGGGTAAGAAAATCAAGTTGGTGAGATAGATGACAGTTACTGATCCTATTGCTGATATGCTGACCCGGATACGGAATGCCATCATGGCAGGGCATGATGCTGTACTTGTGCCTTCGTCCCGGATGAAGCTGGCTAT
>PULQ01000037.1 GCA_003552465.1 Dehalococcoidia bacterium | reverse complement strand
TCGTACCTTTGGGAGTATCTTCTGATTGCAGTAGGGACAGGGAGTCCTGGTCGGATGAGTAACGGCGAAGACAAAATGGATGAGGCTTACGGTTATGATCGCTACGCCAATACCCGCTGTCAAGACCGGAGACAGCCGACCGACCAGGGCCATTACGGTCAGGAAGATTCCCACACCCAGCGTTCCGAGAGTTTCGATGATCTGGCCTGTCCTGATGGACATTCTTCACCTCCTTGAGAGCTGCGTTTGGTCTGTTGTCATGGTGTATTCCTTCTGGCCCACACTATAAGTGGACGTGATCTGCCTGTCAAGGCCTGTGCGGGAAACGTTCGCGGGGCGGCAGGAGAGTCGCCCTGGGTGGTTCAGATGTTCAGCGGAAGGCCAGCTACAGGGCCAACAACTGTCCGGATCCGCCGCAACGAACGGAGACGTGTTGACATCTTGGCAGTCGGGTGCTACCTTAAGCGTTGTGAACGTCTACCTGGGCCTGTCCCTGGGTACCATACTGCTTCTAACCGGTGCGGCTGTCCTGCTGGCCCCGCCGCCCATAGGTGTATTCGGGTTGCCCTGGCTGGCCGCCTCGGTCTTGAGAGTCGTTTTCGGTGTAGTGACGATAGCCGGCGCGATCACCCTCTTCATCGCCGCCGCTCGATCTGAGCCGCGTTAACGATCAAGGTGAGGCTGCTCATCTCCATCATCTCCCTTCAGTCGGGAACGACCACCCCCAGAACAACTCTCCTACAGAGTCTCTGTCATCTCCCCACCCCGGTAACGGCCGTGGCACCATCACTACCCGGAAGACCGTCCCGGGAGCAGCGCTGCCTCCGCCCGGTCTCCGCTCCGGGCCTTGTGCCGAGGGCGAAGCCAGCCAGTGGGCTCATCGGACAAGACAGGCCGGCAGTCCACGAACCGCGTTGCGCATGGACCCCAAATCGGAATACAATCTGATCATGATCTCCGGCAAAGGGAACGGCGGGGCCCTGGAAAGCTACGGCATCAAGAACGTGGGAGACGTCTACCACAATCTCCCCACGCCGGCCCTTTACGAGCAGGTCGTGCGGCGCAGGGAGGGGTTGATAGCCCATCTGGGTCCGATCGTGGCCAGGACCGGCCACCATACGGGCAGGTCTCCCGACGACAAGTTCATCGTCAAGGAAGAGTCGAGCCAGGACAAGATATGGTGGAGCAAGGGGAACAAGCCCTTCGAGGTGGGCAGGTTCGACTATCTCTTCAACAGGCTGGCCGCCTACCTCCAGGGCAAGGACGTCTATATCCAGGACTGCTATGCGGGAACCGACGCCCGCTATCGCGTGCCGATACGCATCGTCACCGAGTATGCCTGGCACAGCCTGTTCGCCAGGAACATGTTCATCCAGCCTGCGGACGATGATGAACTGAGCCAGCACAGTCCTGAGTTCACGATCTTCTCGATGCCCCGCTTTCACGCCACACCCGATATCGACGGCACGAGTTCCGAGTCGTTCATAATTGTGAACTTCGGGAAGCGCATTATCATCATAGGTGGCACCAGCTATGCCGGGGAGATCAAGAAGGCGGTCTTCACCGTGCTCAACTACCTGCTGCCCCAGGAGAGCGTGCTGTCGATGCACTGCGCGGCCAACGTGGGACCGGCGGACGACGTTGCCCTGTTCTTCGGGCTTTCGGGTACCGGCAAGACGACGCTCTCCACGGACCTCGAACGGAGGCTGATAGGAGATGACGAGCATGGATGGAGCGCGGACGGCATCTTCAACTTCGAAGGAGGATGCTATGCCAAGGTGATAAGGATCTCCCCGGAACAGGAGCCGCAGATATACGAGTGCACCCGCAGGTTCGGCACCATCCTGGAAAACGTAGCCATTGCTACTCAGACGAGGAGACTGGACCTGAGCGACGCCTCACTTACAGAGAACACACGTGCCAGTTACCCGATCACGCACATATCGAACGCGGTCCGCAAAGGGACCGGCCCTCACCCGAAGAACATCTTTATGCTCAGCTACGATGCATTCGGCATTCTGCCACCTGTAGCATTGCTGACCCCGGAGCAGGCAACCTACTACTTCCTGCAGGGTTACACGGCAAGGGTTGCCGGCACCGAGGTGGGCCTGGGCAAGGAGCCGCAGGCCATCTTCAGTCCGTGCTTCGGGGCACCCTTCATGGCACTTCCACCGACCGACTACGCCGGACTCTTCTTCGACAGCATCGTCAACCACAAGGTCACCTGCTGGCTGGTGAACACCGGCCTGGTCGGCGGAGGATTCGAGGTCGGCAAGCGGATATCTCTGCCCCACACCAGGGAGTTGATACACACGGCATTGAAGGGCGAGTTGCCAGGTAAGCCGCTGGGGGAAGACCCGGTGTTCGGCTTCCGCATACCCGGCGAGTGCGGCAGCGTACCCACCGAGATACTGAAGCCGGCCGAATCCTGGGAGGACAAAGACGCCTATGCCCGCGAGGCGAAGAAGCTGGCGGCGAAGTTCGTCGAGAACTTCAAGCAATTCGCGGGCGACGTCCCCCGGGCAGTGGCGGAGTCCGGCCCGCGGTAGGCAGCCTCCAGGCGGTAACCGGTCTCTACAAGCGCCCGTGCGGCAGGCCGGAGACGCAATACCGGCAGAGATCGTTCAGGGGACAACCCGTGCAGCCAGGCTCACTCTTTCTGCAATACTCGCGCCCGAGATGCACTATCTGAGCATGGTAGTCGTTGTAGAGATCCACATCCCTATCGAGGCGCTGCATGAAGAACTCCCGGTAGGCACGGTAGCTCCACTTCTCATCTGCCAGGCCCAGCCTGGCAAATATCCTTTTCGTGTAGGCGTCGATCACGAAGACAGCCTTCTTCCCGGCATAGAGCAGTATGGAGTCGACGGTTTCCTCACCTATCCCCCTGACAGCAAGAAGCTCCTGCCTCAACTCATCGGTGCCCTGTGAGAACATGACGTCCAGGTCGCCGCCGTATGTGTCGAACAGGAAGCCCGCAAACTGTTTCAGATTCTGTGCCTTCTGGTTGTAGAACCTGGTCGGCCTGATCAGGGCAGCGATCTCCGGGATGCCGGCCCTGTGAACTGCCTTCAGGGTGAGCAGGCCATGCTCCCTGAGGTTATCGATGGCCGTCTCGACGTTTGCCCATGCCACGTTCTGAGTGAGAATGGCACCGATTATGACCTCATCTCTGGTCTGGCCGGGCCACCAGCGCCGGTGACCGAAGGCGGCAAGGAGCCGGCGGTAGATCTCCATGAGTGGATATTGCATGCAAGGAAGATTATATAATAGACAGATGGCATCGCAACCGATAATCAAGCTGCTCACCGGCGCCGGCGTCGGTTCGCGGAGACAGGTGACGGCGATCATCAAGAGGGGCGGCGTAGCCGTCAACGGTGAGACGGTCGAGAACTTCAACACGCCGGTCGACCCGGCTGCCGACGTCATCACGATCGACGGCAAGCGCATTCGGGTTGCCCCCGAGCCCGCTGTCTATCTCATGCTGCACAAGCCAGCGGGTGTTATCTCGAGCACCTCCGATACCAGGGGAGGGAGAACGGTGATCGACATCCTCCCGGAGCCATACCGTCACGTCCGCCTCTACCCGGTCGGCCGCCTGGATAAGGACTCCACGGGACTGGTGCTGCTGACCAACGACGGCGACCTCACCTACAGGTTGACCCACCCTCGCTTTGAACAGGAGAAGGAGTATTTGGTCCGACTGGACCGGGCGCTGGAAGGCGAGGATGCTGCCCGGCTGGAGCAGGGGATCGACCTTCACGACGGCAGGACGTCGCCGGCAAGCGTCAGATCCGTGAAGCACTCACCTCTTGCCTACTCCGTGATCATCCACGAAGGCAGGAAGCGCCAGGTGCGACGCATGTTCGCCGTCCTGGGATACAGCGTGCTCGAGTTGAAAAGAAAGAGACTGGGCACTCTGAAGCTGGGAACGCTGCGCGAGGGCGAGGTGCGCGAGTTGACGCCCGGGGATGTGCGGTCGCTCAGACAGGCGGGGCGTCCCGTTCGTAGACCACAGTTATGAGAACACCTGTGGCTCAACCGAGCACCTAACGCTACGCACGACATGTCGGAGGGTATTGACAAATCCTGGCGTATAGGTAATAGTATCGGTCAAAAGCAAAGGAGGAGAATAGACATGGAACAATACCCGATAACCGTGGAGATTGAGCCCGCAGAGAGGCTTTCGCGGTTGAGCACATTCTTCAGAGGTCTCCTAGTCATACCTCACTCTATATGTCTCTCTGTTCTCGGCATTATCGCGGGACTACTGGCATTCATCTCATGGTGGGTGATCCTGTTCACTGGAAAATACCCCAGCTGGGCATTCGGCTTTGTCAGTGGCTATATTCGTTGGACTACCAGGGTGGGGGGATCCTCATACCTGTTGACCGACAAGTATCCGCCCTTCAGTCTCGATTAGCTGCTTGATCCTGACCTCTGTGTGCCTGGAGTCATGATCAGGATGTGAAGGGCAGATCGCTTCTGTGGATGCTGTCCGCATCTCATGCGGTTGCGGCCCGTGTGCCCACTCCCCTTTACACTGTGATTCCTGCCTAAACTGGACAGCATGCAATCCTCGTGCTCACCACCCCAGTTAGGTCTCGGTCCACCCCGTCATGTTGACACGGATGCGGGACACGAATAGACTTATCGGAGTATTCTCGGTGTCCCACACCAATCAGACATAGGAGCATTGACACGTACTGCTCAGAGTGCGGCAAGGAAATCGACGAGTCCGGCAAGTTCTGCAAGCATTGCGGAACCCGCCTGGAACGTGATGCGGAAGCGAGGCCACCGATACGCGAACCCGTGATCCCGACTCCACATCGCGAAGGTGTTCACACCTACGAGGTGCCGCGCATGATCCGTCCCGACATGCTCGGGAAGCATGAGCGGATCGTCTTCGAGACACACCCGAGCATTATGGGGGCCTTCTTCAACCACATCGCAACGGCCGCCGTCCTCATCGTCCTCGGCTTCTTCCTGCTGGTACGTTTCGACTGGTCAATCTTCGCCGCCATACCGATCTTTGTCGCCGTGATCGTGTTCCTCGTCGGCTACCTCAGGTGGCGCTCCGTTATCTACGTGCTCACCACGCAGCGCATACTCATCCTCAGGGGAGTGATCGACCAAGAGCTGTACGAGAACCGCCTGAGCAGGGTGCAGGACATCAGGCTGAAGATGACCCTGCGGCAGCGCATGTACAACTGCGGAGACATCTTCCTCACGACGGCAGGCACGTCTGCCGTCGA
>PULQ01000068.1 GCA_003552465.1 Dehalococcoidia bacterium | reverse complement strand
CGCTGATGAGCGACTGCGGGGTCAACGTGGCCGGGGTGGAGGTGGCACTGAGGTTGATGCAGAGGATGAGAGAGATGCAGGACCAGATGGAGGAGATGGAGAGGAAACTACTGGAGATCACCGAGGAGGAGATGGAGGATACCGCCGGGGGCACGGCGGAAGACGCAGAATGGAAGGAGGTGTAGGAACATGAAACAGGAGAGATTTACCGAGCAGGCACAGGAGGTCCTGGCGGCCTCGCAGGAACTGGTTCGTCGCTATAAGCATAACCAGTGGGATGTCGAGCACGTCCTCATGGCACTGCTCGAGCAGGAGAAGGGAATCACCCGGGAGATACTGGGAGAACTGAAGGTGGATGTCGACGATATCAAGAGGAAGGTGGGAACGACGCTCGAGCGGTTCCCCAAGGTGGCTTACGAGGCAGGGCAGCTCTACGCCACGCCGCGTACTGCGGCCCTGCTGGATAACGCCAACCGGGAAGCGGACCGGTTCAAGGACGAGGTCGTCAGCACCGAGCACCTCCTCATCGCCATCGCCGGGGAAACCCGGGGTGAAGCGGCGACGATCCTCTCCGAGTCGGGCGTTACCCAGGAGAATATCTACCAGGCCCTGCAGAAGATACGCGGCGGCCACCGGGTCACCGACCGCCAGGCGGAGAGCAAGTACCGCTCCCTGGAGAAGTACGGACACGACCTCACGGAGATGGCGCGCCAGGGGAAGCTGGACCCGGTCATCGGCCGGGAAGAAGAGATCAAGCGCGTGGCGCAGATACTCTCGCGGCGCACCAAGAACAACCCGGTGATCATCGGCGACGCCGGGGTGGGCAAGACGGCCATCGCCGAGGGACTGGCCCAGAAGATCGCCGCGGAGGACGTTCCCGGTTCCCTCAAGGGCAAGACGGTGGTGGCGCTGGACATGGGCGCGCTGGTAGCGGGCAGCAAGTTCCGCGGCGAATTCGAGGAGAGGCTGAAGGCGGTCCTGGACGAGGTCCGGCAGGCGGCGGGCGAGGTCATCATGTTCATCGACGAGCTTCACACCGTGGTCGGGGCGGGGGCGGCCGAGGGGGCGATCGATGCCAGCAACATGCTCAAGCCCGCGCTGGCCCGCGGCGAGATGCAGTGCATCGGGGCCACCACGCTCGATGAATACCGCAAGCACATAGAGAAGGACAAGGCACTGGAGAGGCGTTTCCAGCCCGTGTTCCTCGACGAACCGAGCGTGGAGCATACCATAGAGATGCTCCGCGGACTTCGCGCCAGGTATGAGGCCCACCACAAGATAGACATCCAGGACTCAGCCCTGGTGGCGGCGGCAAAGCTGAGCCAGAGGTATATCTCGGACAGGTTCCTGCCGGACAAGGCGATAGACCTGATCGACGAGGCGGCCAGCAAGCTGCGCATCGACATGGAAGGCGCTCCGCCGGAGGTCAAGGACCTGGACCGCCAGATGCAGAGCCTGGTCGACCAGGAGAAAGCCGCCTCCGAACGGCAGGACTATCAGAAGGCTGCCGAACTCAAGGCGGAGAGGATGCGCCTGCAGCAGCAGTACGACCAGGCCCGGGTGGAGTGGCAGAAGGACAAAAAGCTGGACAGCGTGGTGGACGAGGAGGACATCGCCGCGCTGGTCGCGCAGTGGACCGGAATACCGGTCTCGCGCATGATGGAGACCGAGACCGACAAGCTGGTACACATGGAGGAGCGCATTCACCAGCGGATAGTCAACCAGGAGGAAGCGGTTACCGCCGTCTCCGAGGCGATCAAGCGAAGCAGGGCTGGACTCAAGGACCCCAAGCGCCCGATCGGCAGCTTCATCTTCCTGGGACCCACAGGCGTGGGGAAGACGGAGTTGGCCCGCGCCCTGGCCGAGTTCCTGTTCGACGACGAGGAGACCATGGTCAGGCTGGACATGTCGGAGTACATGGAGAAGCACACCGTGTCGCGCCTTATCGGGGCGCCCCCGGGATACGTGGGATACGAGGAAGGGGGACAACTGACCGAGGCGGTGCGGCGTCGTCCCTACCGGGTCGTCCTCTTCGACGAGGGAGAAAAGGCGCACCCCGACGTCTTCAATATACTATTGCAGTTACTGGAGGACGGCAGGCTGACCGACGGCCATGGCCGGACCGTGAACTTCAGGAACACGGTAATCATTATGACCAGCAACCTGGGCACCGAGGAATACCATCGCGAGGGAATAGGCCTACTGCGCAAGGGGAACGGCAGCGCAGAGGGAATGAGAGCCTCCATAGAAGGCGCCCTGAAGCGGGCCTTCCGCCCCGAACTGCTCAACAGGATAGACGACGTCATCATATTCAGTCCTCTCTCACAGGAGCACCTGAAGAAGATCGTCGACCTGCTGATCCGCGAGGTGGAGGAGAGGTTATCCGAGCGGGAAATCAAGCTCGACGTTGGCGACGAGGCGAAGACCTGGCTGGGCGAGAAGGGCTATGACCCCGTGTACGGGGCACGGCCGCTGCGCCGGGCGATCCAGAGGTACGTGGAGAACCCGATCTCGACCAGGATACTGCAGGGCGAGTTCAAGGAGGGAGATACGATAGCGATCCACCTTGAGGATGATGCGCTGAGCTTTGCCGCCCCGAAGCCCGGCAGGAAGAAAGGCAAGTAGAGCTTTTCCTTTGACGCCCTCGAGCAAAGTTGATAAGCTAGGCTCCCGCTCACCGGAGAAAGGAAGCCCGCTATGCCCTCCAATGTAAGCATGGACAAGATCGTCTCGCTGTGCAAGCGCAGAGGATTCGTATTCCCCAGCAGCGAGATATACGGCGGCCTGGCCAGTTGCTGGGACTACGGTCCCATGGGAGTGGAGCTCAAGCGCAATGTGAGAGATGCCTGGTGGAAGGCGGTGGTCCACGAGCGGGACGACGTGGTCGGGCTTGACACCGCGATCATGATGCACCCGCGTGTATGGGAAGCCAGCGGTCACGTCGACGGTTTCGCAGACCCCATGGTCGACTGCAAGTCGTGTCGCCTCAGGTGGCGCGCCGATGAACTGGAGAAGCAGATATGTCCCGGCTGCGGGGGCGAACTGACCGAGCCGCGCATGTTCAACCTGATGTTCAAGACCTTCATGGGGCCTGTCGAGGAGGCGGCGAACGTAGTCTACCTTCGCCCCGAGACGGCACAGGGCATATTCGTGAACTTCGAGAACGTGATGACCACCTCCCGCAAGAAGCTGCCCTTCGGAATCGCCCAGATAGGCAAGTCGTTCCGCAACGAGATAACGACGGGCAACTTCATCTTCCGGACCAGGGAGTTCGAGCAATTGGAACTCGAATACTTCGTCAAGCCCGGGACCGACGGTGAATGGTTCGACTACTGGGTCAAGGAGAGATTCGACTGGTATGTCAGACTGGGGATCAGCAAGGAGAACCTGCGTCTGCGCCAGCACGAAAAGGACGAGCTCGCCCACTATGCAAGGGCCTGTTACGACATCGACTACCTTTTTCCGATGGGCTGGTCGGAACTGGAGGGCATCGCCAACAGGGGAGATTTCGACCTCGCACAGCACGCAAAGGTCAGCGGCAAGGAGTTCCTGTACTTCGACGCCGGGGCCAACGAGAAGTACGTGCCGTACGTCATAGAGCCTTCGGCCGGCGTGGACCGCTCGGTCCTGGCCTTTCTAATCGACGCCTACGACGAGGAGGATGTCGAGGGGGAGAAGAGAACGGTCGTGCACCTGCACCCGACCCTGGCACCCATCAAGGTGGCCGTGCTGCCCCTGAGCAGGAATGAGAAGCTCACTCCTCTGGCGAAGAGCGTCCACAAGAAGCTATGCTCGAGCTTCGTGACTGACTACGACGATTCCCAGAGTATCGGCCGGAGGTACCGGCGCCAGGACGAGATCGGCACCCCGTTCTGCGTCACCATAGACTTCGAGTCGCTGGAGGACAACCAGGTTACCATTCGTGACAGGGACAGCCTGGGCCAGATCCGGGTGCCCATTGAGGAACTGAACATGATACTGGAAGCCAAGCTCAGGGGCGAAGCGTTCGATACCTCGTCGCTATGGTCAACCAGGGAGAAATGATCTCGCATAGTTCCGGAGCCAATGAACAGGCACAGGTAACTCGCGAGTACACTCATTGATCGCGGGAGAGGACTACGCTCATGGCAGAAGGCAACTGGAGGATCTACGTGGCAACGGACCTGGAGGGTGCCAGTGGAGTGTTCCGGTTTGCCCAGACCCGTGACACCAAGTCTCCGCTGTACGTCCAGGCTATGGAGTACCTGATGGGCGATATTGCGGCACTGGTTCGCGGACTGCGTGAAGCGGGCGCCGCCAGGATCGTTGTCTCCGACGGGCACGGACGCGGGGACAACTTCATCCCCCACCTGATGGAACCGGGAGCAACCTATGTCACGGGAGGGCCAAGGAAGCCAGCGGAGGGCCTGGACAGGACCTTCCACGGTGTCGTCCTGCTGGGCTATCATGCCATGAAGGGCACCAGGGACGGAGTCCTGAACCACACGCAGAGCTCGTCAGCAGAGATGAGATACTGGTTCAACGACCGTGAGTCGGGGGAGCTCGCGATGGCCGCGTTGCTCGCCGGCGGCTTTGACGTCCCGGTTATCATGGTAACAGGAGACACGGCAACATGCCGCGAGGCCAGGGACTTCCTGGGCAGAAGCGTCATAACCGTGGCTACCAAGAGAGGGATCGGCCGTGAGGCCGCAGAGCTATACCCATTCCAGGAGACGAGAGCGGCCATCTTCGAAGGGGCGGGAAAGGCTGTAGAAGCGATCGGCCGCTGCAGGCCGTACAAGTTGCCGGCGCCGATCCGCTGCAGGCGAGAGTGGATCGAGCGCACCGAGCGTCCGTCGGAGACCAGGATCGCGGTGCGCGAGGCTTCGGTCCGGGACGTGAAGAAGATCGTCGACTTCTAGGCCGATAGACCGGAATCGTCCCGGACTGCGAGGTGCGGTCGCTGACCGAGTTCGCCAGGGTCATGAGCCCGACCCGGCGGCATCCCACGGGAATGCGAAGCGAATGACGCCATAGCCTGCGCGTACCTGGATGACGATGACACAGCTATTCCACATTGCCACCGGAAAACGGTGGCGGGAATAATTACCTCCCGGAACGTGTCTACCGAAGGGAGTAGGCGCATCACACATCGAGTCAACTGACTGACGGGATCCTTGACAGCTGGTGCCGCGCGGCTATAGATTGCCTATCTCCAGAAGAATCGAGCCGCCTGCATAGGTGGCAGGCGAACAAAAGGCATACAGGCAGAGGTATTCATGGACCAGAGCAGGCTTTCAAAGACGGAGCTTCACGTTCACACCGTTGGTTGTTACCATCCTGAGGATCTTCT
>PULQ01000038.1 GCA_003552465.1 Dehalococcoidia bacterium | reverse complement strand
GTAACCATGAGCTCGTCTGTGAGGCAAAGTGTACTAGTTGGTGAGGCGTTTTGCATAGTATCAGGCTGCGCCAGCCATCCGGTATGTGAGACCCGTTGTTGCACAGGCCGCACTACGACAGGAGCGGGTCAGCGGGCGCTGAACACCGCGGAGCACACGGGGTGAAAGGTCCGGCCTCATGTGCGAGGATGGTAGAGGCAACCGGCGGTGCTAACGTCTGAACTGCCTCGTGCGACGCGGTGGGAGAGGGAGTCCAGTAAAGAGACAGTCTAATCGGAGCCGGGCCAGGTGGTGATTCTGCCCACCGGCTCCCTATCGCTCTGTACCTTGTTGGCCGGGAAATCCCAGTCAGGGTAGCCGATGGCAACGGCCATGATGATGCGCCTGGACTCCGGAATGTGAGCGTGTTCCCTGAGCACGTCGGGATACATGGTGCCCTGGTCCTCGATGCAGGTTCCCAGTCCGAAGTGCAGTGCGGCAAGACATATCGTCTGTATGGCGGCGCCGATATCGAGCAGCGGACCGGATTCACTCAAGGATCGGTCGGCGGACACTATGATGGCTGCCGGCGCGTCGAAGTAACGAAAGCCGCGCTCCATCCATTCTGCCCGCTTTTCCTTGTCTTCCCTGGGTATGTCCATGGCCTGGAAGAGTTGTTTGGCTAGAGCGACCTGGCGTTCTCGATAGACGCTCTCTTTCGGCCAGGCCACCACAGCATGCTCGGGATTGGGTGGTGTTCCGGATCTGAGCCGCTCGACATTGGCCCGCCTTACCCGGTCCAGTACGTCGCCGGTGAGCACGGTGAACTCCCAGGGCTGGGTGTTCATGGCCGAGGGAGCGCGGGTGGCCAACTCCAGTATCTGCTCGAGAATCCCCGCGGGCACAGGGTCGGGCTTGAAGCTCCGTATACTCCTGCGGCTGTTGATGGCTTCGATGATCTCCATGAATACGCTCCTTTCTTGGGTGTCCGGCGTTTGATAGACTGCCGGCTGATATCATAGCAGCTTTGGTGCAGGCACCTCCACAGCGGGAGGTCTAGCGGGCAGGAAGCTACCGTCGTCTATGCGCGAGATGAACTCGGCGGCGAGGGCATGCCGCGTGCTCACATAGGGAGGGAGAGGTAGGGGCGAAGCCGACAGCGCCTTGCAGGGCCTCACAAGGAGGCCGGGACTTCTTCGCCGGTCTCGTCCCCGGCGGCTTGCTGTGTGTCAACAGCGGACTCCCGGTTCTCATCGATGGCGATGACCTCGTTCAGGGCCGATATCGCCGCCTCGATCTGACCGTCATCAGGTTCACGGGTGGTCAGTGATTGCAGCATGAGGCCGGGAGCGATGATGATGCGAACAAGGGTGTTCTTGATGTGGCCGGCCCCGAACTTCATGATCTCATAGCCGATGGCGGCGATGACCGGGATGAGGGCTATACGGGACAGCATGCGTATCCACAGAGGTGGCCGGCCGAGCGCGACATCGATGAGAGCGAAGACGAGGATGGCGATGATGAGAACGATGACGATGAAGGAAGTGCCGCAGCGGGGGTGGGCTGTGGGGTGGTTCCTGACGGCCTCCACCTCCAGGGGGGTGCCCGATTCATAGGCGTTGATCGTCTTGTGCTCGGCCCCGTGGTAGGCAAACACGCGCCTGATATCGGGCATCAGCCCTATTAGCCTGATGTAGGCGACGAAGATGCCGATGCGGACCAGGCCCTCCAGGGTGACGCTGAGCAAAGCGGAATCGATGAAAGGATCGATGAGGAAGCGGGTCGCGAGAAGAGGGACCAGGAAAAAGAGTACCACGGCAAACCCAAAGGCTATGACCACCGTTCCCCCCAGAAGGGCAGGATTGATCTTCTCCTCTCCTTCCTCAGCGGCGGCGATCTCAGCAGAGCGAAGCAGTGCCCGGGTACCGAGGACCATGGTCTCGCCGAGGGATATGAGGCCTCTTGAGAAGGGTGTCTCCCTGAGGCGTCCGCGGTATATCCTGGCCAGCGGCTGTCTTATGGTGTTCAGCTTGCCGTCCGGCTGACGCACGGTGATGGCCAGGCCCTTCCTGCCCAGCATCATGACTCCTTCGATGACTGCCTGGCCGCCGTAGTGAAATGGTCTTGCCATCAGGGCCTCATGCTGACTGCTGCCGATAGAGGGTCTCGAAACACAGGATCGGAATGGCGGTCTTCGTCTGCGGAATCGCCATGACTGCAACCGGTCAGAGTGGGTGGATAAGAGCGGTATCTGCCGGAGCCGTGGTGTACGAGTCCTGTGGCTTCGATCATGCTGTTGGAACGGGGTTGCGGCTGCGGCGAGAAAACCGCGATCATTTCATCTTGTACCGCTGTTTGAACCGCTCGACCCTGCCCCTGGAGTCAACTATACGTTGTTCGCCTGTGTAGAACGGGTGGCACTTACTGCATACCTCACCCTTGATCTGTTGTCTGACGGAACCGGTGATGAAGGTATTGCCACACAGGCAGCTCACTGTGGCGTCCTCGTTATACTTGGGGTGGATCTTCTCCTTCATTGGCAGATGCTGACCTTCTTCTTGTACCTGGTAGCGGCCTCGTACTTGACGTGTCCGTCTATGAGGGCAAACAGTGTGTAATCCCTGCCCATGCCCACGTTGCTGCCGGGTAGCATGCGGGTACCGCGCTGGCGAACCAGGATAGTGCCGGCGCGCACCTGCTCACCCCCGAACCTCTTGACGCCCAGGCGCTTCGACTGGCTATCTCGCCCGCATTTCGTGCTGCCGCCGCCTTTCTTATGAGCCATGCTTACTCTCCTTAACCCCTGACTATCTCGTTGATCTGTAACGTTGTGTGTATCTGGCGATGTCCCTTCTTGGTCCGGTAGCGGCGCTTCGGCTTGTACTTGAACACGATGGTCTTGTCGCCCTTCGCCTCACCCAGAGACGTCGCCTTCACCTTCGCTCCCCTGATGGTAGGATCTCCCACCAGAGCATCCCCGTCGCCACCGATGAACAACACCCTGTCGAACTCAACGGCGTCGCCTTCGGGGACGCCAAGGCGTTCCACCTCTATGGTCTGCTTGGGCGCAACCTTGTATTGCTTGCCGCCAATATCAACTACAGCGTATATGTTCTCACCTCCGAGGACAACGAAGCATTCTAGCACCCTGCCGCAAAGGTGTCAAACTACCGTCCCGTAGGATGATTTAGGCCGGGTGAATAGGGGTCACGCATCGCAGGATGTTGGCCGGGGACAGAGGCCATGCTGTGGCCGGCCCGTGGTCTATGGTCTGCCGCGCCGGATGCTGTACCTGTAGAGGTTGAAGAGAGCCCTGATCGCCGGGCCCAGCGCCGGGTAGACAGGGAATCCCTCGGCTTCGAAGGCATTCTTTGCCATCAGGTGGTACCTTCTGTCATCCTCGTCTTCTGAGTAGGCATCCAGTGCAACACAGACCATCACGGCCTTATCCATAGTGTCCCGTGCGTACTTACAGCCGTCGACCATCACCGGGATCAGCTCCTTGAGCAGGCTCTCGACGGCGTCTCCCAGTATGCGCATCAGGTAGCTCACCTCGTCGAAGTGCAGCACTATGGAGTGGATGTGCCGGTCATGAGATAGTGTGCGGATGGCATCGGCCAGTGTACCGGGCTTGCCGGGGAGATTATAGTAAATGGGCCAGGCGTCGAGGGGGTTGCTTATGCTCGTTCCCGCCAGAGGCACGATCTTGCGTAGTTCCCTCGTTGTCTCCTCTGCGAATCGAGGGACTTCCAGTCCTGCCCTGACACAGAGGTCGGTCTCGAGCACGCTGAAGCCCCCGGAGTTGGTTACAATCGCGGTGCCCTTCCTCGCCGGCAGGCGCGAGCAGGACAGTGCCAGGGTTGAGTTGAGCAACTCATCGAAGTCCTCAACCTGGATTGCACCGGTCTGCTGGAAGAGCGCCCTCCAGGTTTCCGGCGAACCTGCCAGGGAGCCGGTGTGGGAGGATGCCGCACGTTCGCCATCCGGCGTCACACCTCCCTTGAGTGCCAGTGTGGGCTTGAGATCGGACGCTTCGGTGAGCGCCCGCCTCAGACGGTCACCGTTTCTTGTTCCCTCTATGTACAGGGCTATGACCCGGGTTTCGGGGTCGTGTGTCAGGTATTCGAGGAAGTCGGGACAATCGAGGTCGACGGCGTTTCCGTAGCTAACGACCTTGCTGAAGGTCACGTTTCGCAGCTTGCCGACCGACAGGAACTGCTCGGCGAAGGTGCCGCTCTGTGAGACAACTCCTACCGTGCCCTCTTGCGTCGACGCATCGGGGATGAAAGCCAGGCCGGATGCAGGGCAGTGCAGTCCCATGCAGTTGGGCCCGACCAGGTTGATCCTGCCTATGGCGATGTCCCTGACTTCGTCCTCAAGGGCCTTCCTCTCCGGCAGTCCGGTCTCGCTGAAGCCAGCTGTGAAGACGTGGGCGGTCGTCACGCCTTTGGCGATGCAGTCGGACAGGACTCCCGGGACATTTGGTGCCGGCACTGCGATCACAACGTAGTCGATTTTCTCCGGGACATCAAGGATGCTGCGGTAGCATATCCTGCCGTGCAGTTCCCTGTATCTGGGGTTGACCAGGAAGACGCGGTTCCGCAGCTTCGTGCTCATAAGGGCCTGGGAGAACCCGTCGTGATCCGAGGCTCCTATTACGGCTACCGTCTCCGGGTAGAACATGGTATCGAACCTGCTGTGTCTGTCAACCTTCAATACTAGCCTCCCGACTGCCAGGCTGGTTTACGAGCGACTGTCGAAGTCTACCGGTGCCGTTTCGCAGGGATGCTATCTGATTGGGTGAGCCCCATCGGTTATGGTAGACCGACTTCGAACGTATGTCAGCAACACCGTGCATGGTCATTGCCTGCGGTGACCGAGGCCCATGTGTGCGGACCAGGCCGCAGGCCCTAGAGTTCGAACTGGTCCCTCGGCCTTATACTGACAAGGCCGTCCTTCACCCTGGCCGTTGCCTCCAGGGCCTCGTTGAAGGCCTTGCGGTTGGCCTCCACCTTCGATGGAGGGAGCCTCTTTCCCATGACCTTGACCAGGGAGGCGGGAGACACTATCGGGCATAGTGCTGCTACGGCGCCAAGGGCGGCCATGTTGACGGCTCTACGCTCGCCCACGTCTACCGCGATCTGCTGAAAGGGGAGTCGGGCCACCCTCTCCCAGGGAACCCAGCGCACCGTGCTTGAGTCTACGATGACCAGTCCATCCTCTTTCATGGCGGGCAGGTTTCTGACGCACCCCTCCTGCGTGAGGGCAACGAGCAGATCCAGATGCACGGCCTGAGGATAGTCGATCTCGGCATCGCTCACAATGACCTCTGAGATCGAGTTACCTCCCCTGGCTTCAGGCCCGTAGTTCTGGCTCTGGGCTACGTATCTGCCGTCCAGGATGGCAGCCTCGGCCAGCATTATCCCGGCCAGGATTATGCCCTGCCCCCCGGCTCCCGCGATCC
>PULQ01000052.1 GCA_003552465.1 Dehalococcoidia bacterium | reverse complement strand
TTGACGGCGTAGCGGCTCGGTGCGCCGAGGAAGACGAGCATATCGTAGATCTCCTCGGGGGCGTTGAACGTGATCTTCTTGCTCTCCTTCACGTCGTGTACTTCAAAGCTGAAGCCGGAGTGCATGTTGGAGGCGATGACCAGCCCTATTGTGTTGAAGGGGTCGGCGAACATCTTGTACAGGGGCAGGTTCCACGCCCCGGAGGCCGTCTTGTCGGCCATGAATATGATGATGGTCTCAGCCTCTCGCTCGGAGAACTCCATCTCCGCTATGCCCGGACCCATGCCTCTGACATTGCCGGAGAAGGAATCGGCCAGGAGATCCTGTCCTGCACCGTGGAGCTTCAGGCTCCTGGCTACACCGGTGCACTCCAGAAAGGTGTCCCAGGCCAGTTTGTGAACCGGCTCGCTGTCCTCGCCGTGTTCGTGGGTCATTATCAGCTCTAGATCATCGCCGCAGATGGTAACATGGTGGTCGGTGAGCAATCCCTTGCCCTGGGCTGCCGCAAGTTTCTCCTCCGCCTTCTGTATAACGTCCGGATGACTGCACGAGTGTCCGACATAACCGCCTATGTCGGCCTTGATAACGCTTAAAGTCAGTTTCATTTCACCTCCGCTCGTATTCTAGCAAGCGAGAACACAAAACTCAAGTCATGTGAGAAGTCTTCTTGCCCAGGCGTGCCAGTATCTCCCTGGCGATCAGCGTACCTGATGCGGAGGCCTGGACCAGGCCTCTGCTGACACCGGCTCCGTCGCCGGCGGCGAAGATTCCTTCGATCTCTGTCTCCAGGCAGGGGGTCAACTTCAGCTGACCCGAGTAGAACTTGACCTCGATGCCGTAGAGCAGGGTGTGCGGCGAAGCAACTCCCGGCGCGAGCACGTCCATAACCTGGAGCATCTCCACTATGTTCTTGAGGTAACGATAGGGGAGCGCGAAGCTCAGGTCGCCGGGAACCGCCGCTTTCAGGCTTGGTTCGATGGGACTGTCCTTCAGGCGGGCAGGTGTGGAGCGGCGACCGCTCATCAGGTCGCCAAGCCTCTGCACCAGCACACCGCCGCTTAGGATGTTGGCCAGTCTTGCCAGGTACTTGCCGTAGGCAATCGGCTCATTGAAGGGCTCAGTGAAGGTCGTGCTCACCAGCAGGGCGAAGTTGGTGTTCATGGTCCTGGGTTGAGCATAACCGATGCCGTTAACCGTTATGACAGGGTCGGAGCCGCCGGTTGACTCCATAACCACCTCGCCTCCGGGGCACATGCAGAACGTCCTGACCCGGTCGTCGAAGCTCTTCGAGTAGAACTCGAGCTTGGATTCATACAGAGTCGCGGTCAGCTTCTCCATGGTTGTCATGGGGACCTCGACCCGGCAGCCCACGTCGACCGGGTTGGAACAGAGGGTTAGTCCCAGTCTGCGGGCTTCGTTGCATAGCCAGTCGGCCCCCTCCCTGCCGGGCGCCAGTATCAGGTAGCGACAGTGCAGCATTTCGCCGGCACCTGTCTCAACGGTCTTGTCGCCGGCATCACCGACCGATATGCCGGTGATCGCCGTTTTCATCCTGACTTCCAGCCTGGATGATAGGTGTTGCTGCATGGCCTGCAATGTTTCGTGGCAGAACTCGGTGCCCAGATGACGCAGCCTGACAGGGATCAGGCTGAGCCCGGCCTGAGCAGCCTGGCTCTGCAGTGAGGCCACCCCTTTTCCTTCTCCATAGACCTTGTGCGGGGCGCCGAATCTCAGGTAGACAGAATCAACGTGGCTTATCAGTTCTTCCACCTGCTCGATTCCGACCAGCTCTTCCAACCGGCCGCCCACGCGGGGGGACAGAGTGAGCTTGCCATCGCTGAAGGCTCCGGCACCTCCGAAGCCGCTGACCAGATGGCACGGCGAACAGAGCAGACAACACGCGCCGCCTTGCTGAACGGGGCAGACACGCGCCCCTATCTCGCGTCCTTTATCGAGGAGCAGGACACTGAGCCCCGCGTCTGATAGTTCGAGGCTGGCGAATATGCCTGCGGGGCCGGCTCCGATTATGATGACATCGTAGCTCCTGACCATGGACGATAACTATGACGATTGCCGGCTCAACCAGTCAGCCAGGAGTCTGCCCGAGCTGAGGATTTCATCGGCCGCGGAGTACGGGTCGAGTTCCCCCTTTTCCACCAAGTCGATATAGCTTCTCAACTGCCCGTCTTCCTCGATTGCACTGAGCAGGTTGTGAGTCAGCCTGTGTTGCACGGTCTTGATGAAGTCGGATCTGTGCTGAGACCGGCGGCGCTTCGCGAGTTGTCCGGTCTCACAGAGAGCCCGGTAATGCAGTTGGACCTGCCGGTAGAGTTCTTCGACTCCAACATCATTGACTGCCTCGGTTGCGACGACAGGTATGTCCCACCAGTCCGGTTCCCGAAGATTCAGCATTGCCTGTATGTCGCGGAGCAGCTTGTCTGCATCGGGATGGTCGGACTTGTTGACGACGAATATGTCGGCGATCTCAAACAGCCCCGCCTTCATGGTCTGCACCGCATCCCCGGATTCCGGGCACTGTATGACGATCACGGTGTCGGTCTTCTCCATGATATCGACCTCGCTCTGCCCTACTCCTACGGTCTCGACCAGGATCACGTCCCTGCCGGAGGCGTCGAGCAACTTGATAACCGAGCTGGCGGTCTGCGGTAGCCCACCCATACTGCCACGGGTGGCCATACTACGTATAAACACTCCGTCATCCAGATAGTGCTGCTGCATTCTTATCCGGTCGCCGAGGACTGCGCCGCCGCTGAAAGGACTGGTGGGGTCAACGGCTACGATGCCGACCTTGAGGTCCTTCTTCCTCATCAGGACGGTCAGTCTGTCCACCAGCGTGCTCTTACCCGCACCCGGAGGGCCTGTTACTCCTATGCGATGGGCTTGTCCAAGATGTGGACTGATGAGCTTCATGATCTCCGGGACCTGGCTGCTCTCGTTTTCCGCTTGACTGATGAGGCGAGACAAGGCGAGGTTATCGCCACTGAGCATTTGTTCGACAAGCTTCATACTGCTGAAGTCGCTAGACAGTGTAGCGAGGCCATTCTATAGCCTTATCTGGCGGCAGTCAAATGTCGCTGTACTGTGGGTATGATCAGCCCTTGACGATGCCGAGAGGTACCGTCATGGCCACCTTTCGGGAGATGCCTGCCCTATGAACAACCTCGATGATCTCCGTGACGTCCTTATAGGCCTGCGACGCCTCTTCAGCAAGTGAGTGTATGTTCTCCGCCTTCACTGTTATGCCCCTACGCTCCAGTTCCTGGACCACTCTTCCTCCCTTGATACTGCGCTTGGCTGCGCCGCGGCTGAGCATTCTTCCGGCACCGTGACACGTTGAGCCGAAGGTTTCCTCCATTGCCTTTTCAGTGCCCACGGCTATGAATGAGCAACGTCCCATGTCTCCGGGAACGAGCACGGGCTGACCTATGCTACTGTAACAGCCGGGTGTGTCCCTGTGACCCGGGGGAAAGGCCCTGGTAGCTCCCTTGCGATGGACACAGACCTTGACCTTGCGGCCGGCTACCACGTGCTCCTCTATCTTAGCTATGTTGTGGGCGACGTCATAGACCTGCTTCATGCCCAGTTTCTCCGGGCCCTTGCCGAGAACCCTCGCGAAGCACTCTCTGACCCAGTGGGCGATGCATTGCCGGTTGGCCCATGCATAGTTTGCAGCACATGCCATTGCTGCGAGGTAGTCCCGACCTTCCGGTGATTCGATCGGAGCACAGGCCAGCTGTCGATCAGGCAGCTTTATTCCGTATCTGGATACGGCCTGCTCCATTGCCCGAAGGTGGTCAGTACAGACCTGGTGACCGAAGCCTCGAGACCCGGTGTGGATGAGGACGAGAATTTGACCGACGCCTTTGATGCCCATCACGGCGGCGGCGCCAGGTTCGAATATCTCCTTGACGGCCTGGATCTCCAGGAAGTGATTCCCCGAGCCCAGGGTACCGGCCTGTGGCAAGCCCCTCTTGGCAGCCCTGTCACTGATCTTGCCGGGGTCGGCACCTCTCATGCATCCGTTTTCTTCGGTAACCTCCAGGTCGTCCTCGAAACCGAGGCCGCGCCTGATCGCCCAACGGGCTCCTTCAACCATCAGATCGTTCATCTCCTTGCGGCCGACCCTTATCTTTCCTTCCGAACCAAGGCCGGATGGAATGTCACTGAAGAGCCCGTTTACGAGCTGGGATATCCTGGGTCTCACCTCGTCTTCGCTGAGATCAGTACGCAACAGCCTCACGCCGCAGTTGATGTCATAACCGACTCCGCCGGGAGACACTACACCCTTGCTGACGTCCATCGCCGCCACTCCTCCTATGGGGAATCCATACCCCCAGTGGATGTCCGGCATGGCCAGCGAGTGACCCACTATGCCGGGCAGGAAGGCAACGTTGGCCACCTGTTCAGGGGTCTGGTCCTCGCGCATGGCCTCCAGCATCTCCCGGCTGGCATAGATCATGCCCGGGACCCTCATACCGGATTTGTAGGTCTCCGGAATCTTCCACCTATAGTCGTCTACGCGGATCAACTGTCCTTGCCATGCTGTCATCTTCATAACTCCTAGACGTCAAGTATCACCCGGGCCCGGTAACCGTCGCCGTTTCTATCCAGCTGCAGCATATGGTATGTCGCTGCTTTCACTCCGAGCTTCAGGCGGTGCTTTGATGGGTCGATTTTCTCTCCATAGCAGACGGCCTCAAGACGGTTGCCGGCCATTTCCGAGATGTCGAAACGGCCGAACACCATGCGCTTAACATCGAATGTGTAGATGAGTTCGTTGAGCCATTCGACCAGCAGGCTATCCGTGTCCTCGCCACTTATCTCCACGTTGAGTTGCAGCTTCTGTTCGATGGTACCGACATCCGTGATCAGGCTGAACAGAGCCAGGGCCGCATTGGCGAACAACTCGGCAACATCCCGTCCATAGGCCACGATGCCGACATCGGCAGTGTGTTCAACGATCTCAAACGGCCTCTTCATACTCAAGGACTACCATTATATCTTATAGACAGAGGTTACTCCATTCCCTTTCTTCTTTTGCACTCCACCTGAGCTGTTGCTAGAATAGAAGCCTGCCCGTCAGAGCCTGACTCAGGTCTGCACAGGGTTAATATGTCAACAGCAGGCGGAACGACTACCAGAAACGGAATTAAGCTACAGCCGGCTAGCTGTTCAGGTGATCCGACGCGGGTAGGTGCATAATGATGGCTGCCGAGCAGTACATGGAGTGTGCTCTGTCGCTGGCCAGACTGGCCATCGGGTGCACAAGTCCCAACCCGGCGGTAGGCGCGGTAGTCATCAAGGATGGGATTGCCGTGGGGATGGGGTATACCCAGCCTGCCGGCTCCGAGCATGCTGAGATCATGGCTCTTCGTCAGGCTGACGACAGGGCGCGCGGTGCTTCAATGTACGTTACACTCGAGCCCTGTTCGCACTATGGCCG
>PULQ01000127.1 GCA_003552465.1 Dehalococcoidia bacterium | reverse complement strand
ATTCCGCCCACCGGCGGCTTCTTCAGCAAACTTTACCTGATCTGGGGAGCCATCGAAGCCGACGCCTGGATCTTTGTCTTCGTTATAGTTTTCAGCTCCATCCTGGGCATGGTCTACCTGTTCAGGGTCATGAACATCGCTTTTTTCAGACCATACGAAACAGCAGACGATAAAAAGATCACCCAGTCATTTGCTCTTACTGTGACTTCTCCGATTGAATCAATTGACGAAAGCAGCAAACAATTCGAAACCATGCCCAGAAAAGAGATGGGCCTGTTGATGCTGCTCCCAGTCCTGATAGTTGCTGTGAGCATAATCCTGGTGGGCATTTATAACGGCCCGATAGTACATGAAGTGATTTCCTTGGCGGTTCCCGAATTCTTGAAGCCAGCGCCATAATAATAAACGAATGATAATAACGGGTTGGACCGAAATTACAGGAGTTGAGGAGGCA
Organism: Dehalococcoidia bacterium; assembly: GCA_003552465.1. Lineage (GTDB taxonomy): Bacteria > Chloroflexota > Dehalococcoidia > GIF9 > AB-539-J10 > RBG-13-51-36. Next base: position 5,089 of record PULQ01000127.1, on the reverse strand, counting down.
TTACCTTGGATGTCCAGTTAGCATGGCTTTGCATAATCCTGCCTTTTATCGTGGTGCTTTTGACCCCGATTTTTGCCCGCATTAATCCCTGGCTGAGGGATTACGGTGCGGTCTTTTTCTCTTTTCTCACTGCAGTTTCTGCAGTTATGATGCTTCCTTTGCTCTCTGCAGCAGAAGCCCTTCCCATCCAATCAAAGTTTGTATGGCTGGACAGCCCCATTCAGGTTGACTTCGGCGTACTTCTTGACCCTTTGAGTATCATAGTAGCCAACGTAGTAGCTGTAATCAGCTTCTTCATTATGGTTTACTGCCTGGGGTACATGAAGGGAAATCCTGAAATAATGCGCTTCTGGATGTTCATGAATGCCTTTATCGGCAGCATGCTTCTGCTGGTCCTGGCCAGCAACCTGATAATCATTTTTATTGGATGGAAACTGGTCGGATTATGCAGCTGGGGCCTAATCAGTTTTTACTACCGAGATGAGAAAAAATACTGGATTGGAGGTCCTGCTCCCTACAGTTTTTCGACTCCCACGGTCTGCGGCTATAAAGCAATGATTGTTACCAGTATAGGCGACATGCTCATGCTGGGAGGCTTATTGATCATGTACTACTATTCCGGCACCTTCAATGTTCTGGAGCTTTACCAGACCGCGCCGGAATGGCTGTCCCAGATGGCAGCTACACCGGGGATGATTATCCTGGTCAGCATCCTGATCATCGCCGGCCCCGTAGGCAAATCAGCTCAATTTCCTTTTCATGAATGGTTGCCTGAGGCAATGTCCGGTCCTGGACCGGTGTCGGCCCTTATCCATGCAGCCACAATGGTCAAAAGCGGCGTGTTTTTAATCGCCAGGTTCATTCCTGTATTTTATATGGGATACTGGCATTATGGACTGGAAGAGGCTATTTACTTTTTCCACATTGTGGCCTGGATCGGCGCCATTACAGCCTTTCTGGCCGCCAGCCAGGGACTGGTGGCCCTGGAGCTTAAAAAAGTGCTGGCCTACTCCACTGTAAGCCAGATCGGCTTTATGATGCTGGCCCTTGGTGTCGCCGGTTTTTCTCAGGATCTGCTGGTAAAGGGTTATATGTCTGGCATATTTCATCTCATGAGCCATGCCATGTTCAAGGCCTGCCTGTTTCTTTGCGCCGGAACCGTGATCCATGCCGCTCATTCAATATACATCCACGAAATGGGAAAATTGCGCAAATATCTTCCCTACACCTGGATTTTCATGGGGCTGGCCGCCCTGTCACTGATCGGGGTTCCGCCACTGCCCGGATTCTGGAGCAAAGAAGCCGTATTGCTGTCTACTCTTGAGTCGCACCATTATCCTCTGTTTATCATTGGACTGATCACGGTTGTATTCACCGCCTTCTATACCATGCGTTTCGTGGGTATGGTCTTTCACGGCCGTCCCAGTGAACATATTCAAAAGGAGTTGAGCAAGCCGGGGCACCATGTTGGTGAGGGATATCTGCCTCAAACGATTGCATGCGGTATTCTGGCCGCTGGAATAGTCATTTTCGGACTGTTGGGCATGAGAGCGGAGTACGCTCTGTACGATCTCTTTAGTATCCAATTGGTAGATGACTTGGCTCTTTCTACAGTTCAGTTTGTACCGGACTTTTCCAAGACCCTCATGATTATTCTATCCATATCCGCTGTGCTCATTGGAGCCATTCCGGCATACAAATTCTATGTATCCAACAGATGGAATGCTGATACCGCTTACCAGCGATCAAAGCTGGTACAGGTGCTGCATACTTTTTTCTGGGAGAGATGGTACATTGACAAGTTCTACAACTGGTTCTTTGCGCAGGGAACAGTGTTAATGTCAGTGCTGACAGCCAGAAATGAAGATCGATACGATGTGGGCATTCACCGAAAAATGCCCGATGGACTAAGAAAATTTTCTGCAAACTTTATTTTTGGAAAATGTGAGTATGGAATTGACAGGACAGCTCATTTCTGGATGCCCAGGATGATTGCCCGAGGAGGCAGCTCTCTTCTTAACTTAATCCGCGGCGATGCAAAGGATCTGTCCAGCAGCATGGCCTACATACTCGCCTTAACCATAATTTTTTTGGGTTTAGCCTTAATTAGGATGTTGACATGATGTCTTATATTCTACTCCAGATAATCTTCATCCCAGTTCTTATTTCCCTGCTTATTTCTGTTTTCAGGCATCAGCTGGGAAAAAAAGTTGGTTGGCTGGCTGTGTTGGGCCTTGCTTATACTACAGTTCTTTTGCTGCTGGTTTTGCAAAGTGTCTATCAGGGCAATTTGATTAAGGTTGAATATCAGATACTAGTCAACCCGGATATAAGATTTTCCTTGCTGGCTGACGGGTTAAGCGTAGCTGTTGCCCTGATTTGCAATATTTTATGTCTGGTCCTGTGCACTTACTCCATCAAGTATGTTGATCACCGTATCGAGCTGATATACCAGGGTATTTCCAAAAAACAGGAAATCAGTTATTATGCCTGTTTTTTCTACCTGTTCCTCTTTTTTCCGGTGGGATTCATGGGTGTCAGCTTCGCTGCCGATCTCATCGTACTCTATTTCTTTCTCGAAGTGCTGACTGTGGTCCTGTACTTTTTAATGGCTTACTTCGGCTACGTGGAAAGAGTGAGAGTTGCCACCCTGTGCCTGATCTGGGGCATTTTTTCAGCCCTTTTATTTCTTGCCGGTGTATTAATGATCTACTCCCAGATCGGCACCTTTCAGATCAGTGAGATCCATCAAATGGCCGGCAATCCGATGGCATTCTGGGCCATTGCCATAATATTGATCGGAATGCTGGCCAAGCTGGCCATAGTTCCTCTGCATGTCTGGATGCCCTGGGTCCATGCTGAGCATCCCACCTGCATTGCCGGACTGCTGGCAGTTTACGCCAATATCGCTGCATATATTATCGTCCGAACCCTGATCATGCCTCTTTATGAAGATTTTCAATGGTTTGGGCCGCCCATAATGGTACTTGCAGTGATCACCATGGTCTACGGCTCACTTCTCACACTGGCCCAGAGAGACATGAAACGCATCCCGGCATGCTCCACCATCAGCCAGAGCGCCTACTCCATGCTGGGAATCGGAGCCTTGACCACCGCGGGAATAGAAGGAGGACTTTTTTTCTTTCTCAGCCATATCATGGGCAAAACCGTATTCTTTTCCACCTGCGGGATTGTGGTCTACATGACGCACATTCGAAACATCCATAATCTTGGCGGGCTGGCGTATAAAATGCCTATCACCGCCATACTGTTCATATCCGGAGGCATGATGCTTGCCGGCATACCTCCTTTCAGCAGTTTTCCAGCGGAAGTAATTTTATTCACCGGGGTATTCGAACGTGCTGACACAGTCGGTATGGTCACAGGAATTCTAGGATTGCTTGCGGTTGTATTAACAGTAGCTTACGCCTTTTTTTTCACCATGAAGATATTCTTCGGACCAATGCCTGAAAATCTGAAAAACGATGATCATATAAAAGATCCGCCCTGGCTCATGTCTCTGCCTCTGATCGGCGTTGTCTTGCTGGGAGCGTTCCTGGGACTTTTCCCATCAATAATAATGGACCTTTTCAGGATGATGTGACATGATACCTTCTATACTGCTCCAGATAATCTTTATCCCGGTACTCGTCGCCCTGCTCATTTTTTTGTTCAGGAATCATCTGGGGAAAAAAGCGGGATGGCTGGCGGTATTCGGTATTGCCTATACAACAGGCCTTTTGCTGGTGGCACTTTCCAGTGTTTACCAGGGAGAGCCCATTAAGGTAGATTACCCCTTAGCAATAAATCCGGACATCAGATTTACCTTACTGGCAGACGGCTTGAGTATTGTGGTAGCACTGATATGCAACCTGGTATGCCTGGCCCTCAGTATTTACTCCATCAAATACATAGACCATCGAATCGAAATTCTTTTCGCAGGTATAGATAAAAAAAATGAAATCAAATATTACGCATGCTTTTTCTACCTGTTCATGTTCTTCCCGGTAGGCTTTGTTGGACTTACCTTTGCCGCAGACCTGATTGTGCTTTATTTCTTTCTGGAGCTATTGACCATTATTTTTTACTTCCTCCTGGCCTACTTTGGATATTACGAACGGGTCAAAGTAGCCATGATGTTCTTGATCTGGGGCATTTTTTCAGCTGTTGTCACCCTGGCCGGTATCCTGGTCATCTATTCCCAGGTGGGCTCCTTCCAGATTGACCAGATTCACCATATGGCTGGTTCACCATTGGCATTCTGGGCCATAGCCATAATACTGGTGGGCCTGTTCGCCAAAATAGCCATCGTGCCCCTGCACGTCTGGATTCCATGGGGGCATTCCAACACACCCACCAGCACAGCTGCATTGATGGCTGTCTATGCAAATATAGTCGCTTATATTGTCGTTCGCGTGCTTGTGCTTCCGCTCTGGGATGACTTCCAGTGGTTCGGGCCGCCCATCATGGTCCTGTCAGTTATCACCATGGTATACGGGGCACTTCTGACCCTGGGACAGACAGATATGAAGCGCATACCCGCATGTTCCACCATCAGCCAGTGCGCTTACTCCATGCTTGGTATCGGAGCCCTGACCGCAGCAAGCATAGAGGGAGGGTTGTTTTTCTTCCTCAGCCACTGCATTGGCAAAACCGTCTTCTTTTCCGCGGCAGGAATGGTTGTTTATTCAACTCACATCCGTGACACCACCAAACTTAGTGGGTTAATGTACAAAATGCCCATGACCGCCCTGATATTTATTCTTGGTGGCTTAATGCTGGCCGGTATACCACCTTTCAGCAGCTTTATATCCGAAGTAATCATGTTCCAGGGCATATTCCAGCGTGCCGACGCATTGGGCATCGCCCTCGGAATCATTGGATTGATGGCCGTTCTGCTCACTGTAGGATATGTCGCATATTTTGCCCTGACAATATTTTTCGGCGAACTGCCTGATAACCTGAAAAACAACAGTCATATCAAAGATCCTCCTTTGAGCATGTGCCTGCCTCTGATAGGCATAATCCTCCTGGGGGCCTTCCTGGGGCTGTATCCTTCCCTGGTAATTAACCTCTTTGAACCGGTCAT
>PULQ01000023.1 GCA_003552465.1 Dehalococcoidia bacterium | reverse complement strand
GAGCAGACCGGGGTGGAGTCAGGCCTGGAACTCCCCCTTTCGCTTGACCAGGAACACGAGTGCCAGAATGCCCGGGATACCGTATCCTCCCCAGGCCGGGGCAGACCATAGAAGCCGCTGGGCAGCAGTCGTCTCGTGCCCGGGAATCTCGGCCCAGCCCATCCAGAGAACCAGGAAGACAGTACTAGCCGCGGCGACAAGCACCAGGCCGACGGCTCCGGACAAAGGCAGCCAGAATCTCCTCTTCATTATGGCACTGACGCCACCTGCGATTATGCCGGCCCCGATAAGGAGACCCACCGCAAGCAATGCCACATATGCAGGGATGGTAACCGGTGTCAGGAGTTGCGATAAGAGAGACGGAAAACTCATACTGACGACAGTGGCACCCAGTATCAGCAATATGATGCCTGCCGCTATTCTCATGCCGTCCTCCTGCCGCTGACCAGTGCGACAAGAATACCATATGATAATCAGCGGGGAATGTCAATGACCCGCTGCGGATGAGTCCAGCATCAGGGTTGGGCTGGGCCCTGTCGTCTGGATACTCCACCAGAGTGGTCTTCTGGCAAACTGCACCTGATACCAGGCATCGACAAGAGAGGGATAGCCCTGCCTCGTCCTCACCACAAAGCCCGGCATCGATACCTGAGTATCACGCGCCATGGGTGCAGACCGGCCTGCGTGGTGCAGCCAGGAAGCGCTATCCTGAGCATAGTCGCGCTGGGCGAAGACTGCCACGCCGTCAATCGAGTAGCTCCAGTCTAAAGGATCACACCACACCGAACCTGTTGGGCCTCCCGAAGGCGTGAGGAATACGTGCACAGTATCAGCGCCTGAGCTTGTCCCGGGGCCATAGTTGCCCATCCATCTGTCAGTGCCCGCGTTGTGTACCTGATGGTGAGCCCAAGTATGGTCAGTCCTCCACGCCGAGTCGTACGCTACCGTCCCGGGGACTGATCGGACCTCGATCCGATAGAAGTACCAGTCATAGTTGGGCACGCCATCGTCAATGAGTTTGTGGACTGCGGCGGTTATGTTGAGTCTTCCGTGCGGGTCTGAATCCAAGAGCGGCCAGTAGTTATACTCGCAGACATACCGCATGGGGGATGCTGATGTGGATGCTGTGGACTGAAGCGATCTGTCAGTCCATTCGTGAAGCCACTTGACAACAGACTTTGCGAGAACATCCGGGCTACTTCCACTGCTGAAAAGCAGGGAAGGACCCGTGTGGCCGCCCACTTCAATCATCCTGTGACCTACCACAGGGGGATTGTTGTGACCGGGGTTTCTCGCCTCGAAGGTCGTCTCATCTACGGCCATGATGTACACCCCGGCCCTATCCAAGGCCTCGAAGAATACAGAGGTGATCCCGCCGGCCATCACCATGCTGGCGCCTCGGGAAGAGGCGAGACTGAGGAAATCGTAGAGGTCCGGATCAAGTGCTCTTTCTTCAAACCACTCGCCACCGAAAACGGCGACAACGTCAGGACTGAGGTCCGCAGGGTCAGGGATGTCGGGTGAACGTATGACCCGGCCTCCGGCTGCCTCCAGGCGATCGACCAACTGAGTCGCTAAGTCACCACCGCCCATATGGAGTATTGTCAGACCGGCGAGGTCAACATCTGCCAGATTTGCTCCCGGTTCGGGCTCTGAAGGTGATCTGCTGACAGCCACAAGCGTAAGAGCCAGAACAAGGCAGAGGATCACCAGGTATATGACCGGACGGGATACGGCCTTTCTCTGCGACTCCACAGCACAACCCTCATGATCAGAATAGCACCGCAGAGATGGTTCGTCAAGCGCGCCTTAGTAGGTGAGTGATGTATCCCGGCATTTCAGCCGGGTCGGCAGGAGCGACCGGATGGACAGCGAATACGATCGCAGTCGCGAGGACGGTCACAGGTCTCTCTGGTAGGTGAACTCCTTCTTTCTGGCAATGAAGCCCACCTTCTCGTACAGCCCCCTGGCCCTGGTCGGGTTGTAGTCGTCCACGCCCACGATCGCCCCGGTCATGCGCTTGCCCCTGAGGTTCTCCAGGGCGTGCAGTACGAGACGTGTCCCCACCCCCTGTCCTCTGTATGGCTTCAAAACGCCAATGGTGATGATCTCGCCGATCTTCGCGTTCTTCTCCCGGTTGTAGCTCTCGTCTATGCCGACACCGACGGTGCCGACAGCTTCTCCGTTCAGCATGGCGAAGAAGAACTCCCTCTGTTTCAGGTACGGGCTGCTAAGCAGGTAGGCGCGGGTCTCCTCCAGCACGTTCGGACGGTGGTTGAAGTGTTCCTTGAATGCCTCGTTGTCCAGCCAGTCAAAGAGTCTGATGTCGTCTTCAACATCCGGCCGAAGGAGCCTGATGGTCACATCTTCGTTCTCCCCTATGCCCTGTCGCACGTCGGCCAGTTCCATGCCCATCAGGCTGAACACGCGGACACGTTCGAAGCCGAACTCCTCGAACAGACGTATGTTGTCTTCCCGGGCCGAATCGGTCCAGGTATGTGCGGTTGTCATACCGCGGGCTTTCAGTTCCTCCAGGACTGTCGCCATGAGCTGTCGTGCGACTTCCCGCCCGCGGAACTCAGGAATGAGATCGAGACGAATGTCGCCCTGCCCGTCTGTCCTGAACTTGTCGACGTTGGCATGTGCAACGCCGATGGGCCGGCCAGCTATCTCGGCGATGAACCGCCCCTCGGGGTCGAAGCTCAGACGCTTTTGCAGGCTGAGGAACTCGTCGACTGTGATCGCCCGCCAGTATTCATCATCCCGGCTGGCTGCATTCAGTACGTCAACCCATAAGGGCTCATCGGTGCCCTGCACGAACCGTCGTATGCTTAACATGGTCTCCTGTCTCCGGTACCTCCCTGCCCGGCAGCATTCTCTTCCATCCTTACCGTTGACCGCACGTCCGCGGGTGTCGGACTCAGCGTATCACTCGTCGCCCAGGGACTGACGATCGACGGCGGTTAAAGGCTTGTCTGGTAGATGAGGTCTTTCTTCTTGATTCTGAATCCGACCTTTTCGTACAGCCCCATGGCCCTGGTCGGGTTGTAGTCGTCCACGCCCAGGATCGCTCCGGTCATGCCCTTCTTCCTGATCTCCTCGAGGGCATGGAGCATGAGGCTGGTACCCACTCCTGCACTTCTGTACGGCTTGAGGACGCCGATAACATTGACCTCACCGATCCTGGTGCTCCTCTGCAGGTTGTACTCCTCGTCGACTCCGACACCGACGTAGCCAACGGCCTCTCCGTTCAGAACAGCGAAGAAGAATCCCCGCTGTCTGAGGACCGGGTTGTTCAGCATGTAGTAGCGCGTCTCCTCCAGTGTATTGGGACGGTAGTTGAAGTGCTCCCTGAACGCTTCGTTGTCGAGCCGGTGAAAGAGCTGTATGTCCTCTTCGTCATCCAGCCGGACGGGCCTGATCGTCACCTCTTTGTTCTCCCCGACGTCCTGCCGCATGTCGGCCAGTTCCATGCCCATCAGGCTGAACACCCGAACGCGCTCGAGGCCGAACTCCTCGAACAGACGTATATCATCCTCCCTGGACGCCTCGCTCCAGGCCTGAGCTGTGGTCATGCCGCGGGCTTTCAGTTCCTCCAGGGCTGTCTTCATGAGCAGTTGCTCAACTCCCCGCCCGCGCAACTCGGGAACCGCGCCGAAGCGAATGTAGCCCTGACCATCGGTTCGGAACCTGTCGACGTAAGCATGCACAGTGCCGGCCGGTCGGCCATCAAGCTCGGCGATGAACCTCCCTTCCACGTCGAAGCTTGGGCGCTCCTGGTCAACAAGGAACTCCTCGAGGGTGATCGCCCGCCAGTACTCGTCGTCTCTATGGTGTGCGTTCAGCACGTCGAGCCATACGGGCTCATCTGTGCCCTTCACAAACCGTCGTATATGTATCATGGTTCTTTGTCTCCGGTATCTCCCTGCCCGGCAGCGTTCCCCCTTTTCAGGCCTTCGACCGCATGTGTGCAGATGAAGCACTGAGGATGGATGAATGCGACATGCCGCAGAATGGGCCTACGGGTGCCGGCGGCGTGGATTCTAGCAGAGGCGGTGGATTTCTGTCCAACCGAAGGCCAGCCAGGCCAGTCGGCCTGGTCGGCGGGTACGCCACCGTCTTCTCTGGCTCAATGCCCATCGTCCGGATGCGTGCCTTCGTCCCGTACCGATTGCCAATCTGCTGCCAAGCGTGTCTGTACCGTGTCAATGCTGTGATAGAATTGACATGCAGAAGAACCGCCTTGCCCACACATAGCTTTCTGCGGGATTGTTGAAGGAGGTGCGGATACTGGAGAAGAGAATACGCGAGTTGCTTGATGCCTACGTCGACGATGTCAAGGCCAGGGCCCCTATCAAGTCCGAGGCCGTGGAGCGGGCGTTCCGTCGCGTCGAGCGTCACAAGCTTGTAGAACACTTTTTTGACTACCGCGAGGAGCGCGAAGGGTTCGAGAAGGTGTCGGTCGACCCGGCCAGACCCAGCACTGACGCCTTGAGGACGATTTACTCAGACTCCCCCCTTATGACACGGTTGTCGGGAGGGCTTCCCTCCAGCTCGACCTCTCAGCCTGCGCTGGTGGCCCAGATGCTTGAGCTATTGGAACTCACACCGGGGCAGCGGGGGTTGGAGATAGGGGCAGGCACGGGGTACAACGCAGCCCTTATGCAGGAGATGGTTGGGGAGACCGGCCATGTGACCACCATCGATATTCAGGAGGACGTCGTTGCCCAGACACGGAGGCTCCTCCGGGCAGCCGGGTATGACCGGATCGAGGTGATAGCCAGAGACGGGGTGCTGGGGTGCCCGGAGAACGCACCCTACGACCGGATCATCGCCACAGTAGGCTGCCCGGACATCTCTCCGAGCTGGACCGACCAGCTCAGTGAGGGCGGCTTCATGCTCATCCCGCTCCAGCATGGTCCGGAGGGATTCGATCCCCTCGCCCGTATCTGGAAGGATAGCGAGCATGTCCTGGGAAGGTTCGTCGGATCCTCGGGGTTCATGAGTATCCAGGGCGAGCTAGCCTCAGAGCAGAAGCTCAGCTTTGCTGACCAGAAACAGGCGAGGACTGGTGTTTCCCTTGCGGAGCTTCCGCTGCCAGTGTCGGTAGGCATCTGGTCCGACTTGGATCGGCCCGAACGTATGGAGAGGCAGTTCGCTTTGGGTCTGTTCCTCGCGATCGCCGATGAGCGGGGGAGTTGGTCTGGGGTTGTTGAGAAGGCCAGAGGTGCCTGCCTGTTTGCCAGGGGCAAAGCCGACAAGGTAGAGGTGTACGGTGACGTGTCGCTCTACGACGAGTTTGTCCAGTTGTGTCAGCGTTGGGAACGCCTTGGATCGCCGGCGATGGAGAAGTGGGCTCTGGAGTTCTTCGCTACGAACAGCGATAACCAGCCGCCGGAGGGCGAAAACGCTTGGGTCATCCCGCGGGAGTTCACCATCGAGGTGGCTCGATTGCGGAAAGCCAACGACGACAGTTCGTGTTGAACAATGGGGGTGCAACTGACGATGGGTGTAGTTATCAAGGCCTTCCACAATCGAAATCCT
>PULQ01000125.1 GCA_003552465.1 Dehalococcoidia bacterium | reverse complement strand
GGGAGGGGTGGCCGAGCGGCTTATGGCGGCGGTCTTGAAAACCGCTCTCCGGTCTTCCGGAGCGTGGGTTCGAATCCCACCCCCTCCGCCAGACGTTGACTTCGCTGGAACTCCAAGACCGGAGTTTGCTGTCCGGAGCCTGCGAGCCAGCGTGCCGGGCAGCGAAGGTGATCGCGAGGCGACCGCACTGGTGAATCGGTCAGCTAGAGACTGTCGGGGCGCCGGAGAGGACGGCTGGAGATGAGAAAGGAGACGATGTGAAGGTTCACGAATACCAGGCCAAGGCACTCATGGCCGAGTACGGTATCCCGGTTCCCAGGGGTGGGATGGCATCTACTCCGGCGGAAGCTAAGGCGATAGCCGCCGAGATCGGCGCGCGGGTCATGATCAAGGCCCAGGTCTACGCCGGGGGAAGAGGTAAGGCTGGAGGGATAAAGGGAGCGGGCAATCCCGAGGAGGCGGAGAGAGAGGCAGGGCTGTTGATCGGCACGAGATTGGTGACACGCCAGACCGGGCCTGACGGTGTCCCGGTGAGCAGGCTGCTGATCGAGGAGGCAAGCGAGGTGACACGGGAACTGTACCTGAGCCTCCTGGTTGACGGCACCAGTCGGCTGCCGGTTATGATGGCCAGTGAGGCGGGCGGAATGGACATCGAGGAGGTGGCGCGGGCCACGCCCGAGAAGATCGTGAGATGTTCCATCGACCCTGCCATCGGTTTTCAGCCGTTCCAGGGTCGGAGACTGGCGTACGGGATGAATCTGGACGGAGGACAGGTAGGCGAGGCGACCCGTCTCATGACCGGTCTGTACAGGCTGTTTATGGAAAACGACTGCTCGCTTGCGGAGATCAACCCCCTGGGGGTTACCGCCAACGGGAAGCTGCTGGCCCTGGATGCCAAGCTGAACTTCGATGACAATGCCCTGTACCGGCACAAAGACCTTCAGGAACTGCAGGACAGGGAGCAGGAAGAGCCGCTTGAGGTGCAGGCCCGCGAATGGGGGATCAACAACTATGTAAAGATGGATGGCGATATCGGGTGTATGGTGAACGGCGCAGGCCTTGCCATGGAAGTGAACGATCTCATTCAACACTGCGGCGGCAGAGCGGCGAACTTTCTGGATATCGGTACATTGAACAACCCGGACAGGGTCGTGAACGCGTTCAGGATGTTCAGCGCCGATCCGGATGTTAAGGCTGTGCTGGTGAACATCTTTGGAGGTATGGCCAGGGTAGACGTCATCGCCAGCGGCATGGTCGAGGCATACCGACAGATGGACATAACATTCCCGGTGGTTGTCAGGCTTGCAGGGACAAACCTGGAGGAAGGGCAGCGGATCCTTTCCGGGTCAGGAATAGGCTTTATCGAGGCAGAGGACTTCCATGATGGCGCCCGCAAGGCAGTCGAGGCAGCGAGAGGAGCAGGGCGATGAGCATACTCATTGATGAAAGCACAAGGCTTCTGGTGCAGGGGATAACGGGCAGTGAAGGCAGCTTTCACACGCAACGGTGCATAGAATACGGCACCAGGGTAGTGGCAGGTGTCACGCCGGGCAAAGGCGGCACTCAGCATCTTGGAGTGCCGGTCTTCAACTCGGTCGAGCAGGCTATGGCTGAGACGGGGGCGAACGCCAGTCTTGTGTTCGTTCCCCCGGCCTTCGCGGCCGATGGCATTCTGGAGGCGATAGATGCAGGGTTGCCGCTGGTGGTCTGCATAACAGAGGGCATACCGGTTCTGGATATGGTTAAGGTTCATCGCTATCTCGAGGGCAGGCCAACCAGGCTGATCGGGCCCAACTGTCCGGGTGTTATCTCGCCCGGCAGATGTAAGGCAGGGATAATGGTTGGCGACATCCACCTTCGGGGCGACGTGGGTGTGGTATCTCGCAGCGGCACTCTCACCTATGACGTCGTATCCCAGTTGACGGGCCTGGGCATCGGGCAATCCACATGCGTGGGCATCGGCGGCGATGCCCTCCCGGGCAGCACATTCGTCGACATCCTGCGTATGTTCCAGGACGATCCTGAGACCAGGGCTGTGGTTCTCATCGGTGAGATCGGAGGGATGATGGAGCAGGAAGCAGCGGAGTTCATGAAGGCGGAGATGAAGAAGCCTGTGGTCGCATTCGTTGCAGGTAGCACCGCTCCACCGGGAAAGAGGATGGGGCATGCCGGCGCTATCATCACCGGCACAGCGGGCAAGGCTTCCGAGAAGATCAGGGCACTGGCGCAGGCCGGAGTCACCATATGCTCTCACCCTGCGGAGGTCGGGCTCGCCACCAGGAGAGTACTGGAGACCATATAGCCGACGCCGGCTGGAAGGTATCACCGAGCCCGATTTGGCGAGGCAGGTTTCATGACGCGCCATCCTCTGATCGAAGAACTGGGTGTTGCGCCGGACGCCGCAGCCCTGTTCCATGTCGTCAGGGAGAGACCCTGTAGCTTCTTTCTTGACAGCGGCATGGATCCCGAGAGATCGGGCAGGTACTCCTTCATGGGTAGCGAGCCCTTTCTCGTGGTGACCAGCCGCGGCTCCGAGGTCACGTTGATGCGCGGCCAGGAGCGGGAAGTGCGACGGGGCAATCCCTTTGATGTGGTTTTCGGCCTGCTGGAGACATATGCACTGGATGCCGGACCTGCTCCGGTGCCGTTCGTGGGGGGGGCGGTCGGTTACTTCGGCTATGACCTGCGTCACTTCGTGGAACAGGTGCCTTCCGCGGCCGTCGATGACCTGCGGATTCCCGAGTGTTGCTTTGCGTTCTATGACCATGTAGTCGCTTTCGACCACATGGAAGGCAGGGCCTACCTGGTTGTCAATGGTTTTCCCGCCCTGGATGAAGAACAGAGGTTGAAAAGAGCCAGGGTCAGACTTGCCGAGTTGAGAGAACAGTACTTCTCGAGTCCTCCGGTGCCCGTGGGTAGCCAGCAGACACAAGGCGAGAGGACTATTGTGCCCGCCCTCAAGAACGGTGGGGAAGACAGGGGAGTCGTGCTCAGGTCCGATTTCACCCGCGAAGAATACGTTAAGTCGGTGGAGAGAGTGCGCGAGTACATCGCGGCCGGCGATGTCTTCCAGGTGAATCTGTCCCAGAGGTTTGCTGCCGACCTGCAGGTGTCGGCCTATGATCTGTACAGGAGGCTCAGGGTCGTGAACCCCGCCCCGTTTGCCAGCTACCTGGACCTACCTGAAGTGACTGTTGTGAGCGCTTCTCCAGAGAGGTTTCTGAAGAGGCGGGGCGATGTCGTAGAGCCCCGGCCGATCAAGGGCACGAGGCCGCGAGGCCGAGACGAGGTTGAGGATCTGCGCCTGGCCGGGGAGTTGATGGCCAGCGCCAAGGACCGGGCAGAAAACGTCATGATCGTCGACCTTGAGAGGAACGACCTGGGGCGGGTCTGCCGCTACGGCACGGTCCAGGTCACCGAACTGGCTGTTCTAGAGACCTTCCCGACAGTCCATCACCTTACATCAACTGTGACAGGCGTACTACAGAGAGGCACCGGGAATGCCGACCTCCTCAAGGCCATGTTCCCGGGTGGCTCTATAACCGGAGCACCCAAAGTGAGAGCTATGGAGATCATCGATGAACTGGAGAAGGCCAGTAGAGGGGTCTTCGCAGGTTCCGTAGGTTATCTTGGCTTCAATGGAGATCTTGATATCAACATCGCCATACGCACCATCATCGTAAAGGATGGCAGGGCATACTTCCACGTGGGGGGCGGCGTGACCTACGACTCAGATCCTGAAGCCGAGTATCTGGAGACGCTTGACAAGGCGCGCGGGCTCATACGAGCTCTGCAGTCGGCTCAGGACATCTAGGTATACCCTTTCTACTGGATTATCTTCTGCTCTCTGCCGACTCTGGCGAATTTGTCGAGCGCAAAATCGAGGTCTTCCCTGGTGTGAACGGCCGAAATCTGGACCCTGATCCGGGCCTGGCCTCGTGGGACTACCGGAAAGCTGAAAGCTCTGACGTAGACCCCCTCTTCCACCAGCCTTTCCGCCATTGCTGCTGCCTTCTGCGCATCATAGAGCATGATAGGGATGATCGGGTGAATGCCGGGTCGGATGTCAAAACCGAGGGCAGTTATGCCCTTTCTGAAGTAGGCGGTATTGTCCTCCAGCCTGTCCCGCAACGCGGTGTCGCCAGCGATCATGTCCAGTATCTTGATCGTCGCTGCCACAACTACGGGGGGCACTGCATTTGAGAACAGCCTGGGACGAGACCTCTGCCTCAGCAGTTCGATGATCGCCCTGTGGCTGCTGGTGAAACCACCGACAGCTCCGCCCAGACCTTTGCCCATGGTGCTGGTGATGATATCCACCCGGTCCATGACCCCACAGTACTCAGGAGTGCCCCGGCCGGTCTTGCCGAAGAACCCGGTAGCATGAGAGTCGTCCACCATGACCATGGCACGGTACTTCTCCGCCAGATCACATATTTCTGTGAGCGGTGCGATGTCGCCATCCATGCTGAAGACGCCGTCCACGGCGATCAACCGCAGACGTCTGTCCTGAGTCTCCTTCAGATGTTTCTCCAGGTCCACCATGTCCGAGTGCTTGAACACCCTGATCTCGGGAAGCATAACCTGTCCCTGGTCGAGCTTCTTCTTGTTGACTACCTGCCAAAGCCGTGCACCGTCGATGATCGTGGCATGACAGAGCTGATCGCTGATTATGACGTCGGACCCCAGGATGACCTCGAATAGACCGACATTGGCCGCTTCGCAGGAGGAGTAGAGGATCGTGTCCTCCATCTGCAGGACCTCGGAGAACTTCCTCTCCAGCCTCTTGTGTAATGTCTGGGTTCCGCAGATGAATGGCACAGATGCCAGGCCGTAGCCCCATTCCTTGATGCTTTCGAGTGCCGCCTGCTTGACCTCGCTGTTGTTGGCCAGTCCCAGGTAGTTGTTCGCGCAGAAATTGAGTAACGTGCCCTTACGCCCCTCCACCTTGATCTCTCTGTCCTGAGGCGAATCGATGAGCAGTTCATCCTTGAACAGGCCGCTCTCTGTGATAGATTGCAGTTCGCTCTCGTATAGCTCCCTTGCTTCCTTGGTGTACACTCTAACCTCCTTCGCTTGCAGCAGCCCCCGACGCAGTCAGAGGCCACACTCTGTCGTCAAGGGTACATGACCACCTTGCCCGAGACCTTCGGTCTGTGGTTCATGGCCAGGAATCCCTTGTCAAACTCTTCCAACGGGTACTTGTGTGTTATCACGGGAGTCATGTCCAACCTGCCGGAATCAAGGAGTTTCCTGGCCTGATTCCAGCTTCTCCATATGAGACGGCCGGTGATGGGAAGGATCTTCTTAGCACTCCTCACGTACTGTCCGCAGTTTTCGATGAAGAACGGGTCCGTATCAATGCCGAAGAGCGAGATCCTGCCGCCATCTCTTACGGAGTCAATGGCCAGATCTCTAGCCGACCTGCTACCTGCCATTTCCAGCACCACATCAAACCTTCCGCTGATGTGGAGTCTGGCCAGAGACTCGGCTACATCCTCTTCCTTTTCATTGATGCCTACGTCTGCACCCATCTCTCTGCTTATCTCGAGGCGTCTCTGGTGCCTGCCCACAATAACGACCAGGCGGGCACCCTCCGCCTTGCACACTCCACTGGCCAGCATGGCAATGGGGCCATCGCCCAGGATGAGAACGGCCTTCCCGTTCAGGTTGTTGTCGTAGTCTCCCAGAGCGCAATAGACAGCATTGCCGAGCGGCTCCTGGAGAGTGGCTATCTCCGGTGGGAGGCCCGGGTCGTTTCTCCAGAGAATGCTCTCAGGCACGGCAACGTATTCGGCGAAGCAGCCGTCGCAGGACAGGCCGAAGATCCTGCCCTTCTCCGTATCGCAGATGTGTTTCTGCCCGCTTCTACACTGCACGCATTTGCCGCAGTAGAAATGGGTCTCGGCGGATACATAATCGCCGATCCTGAACTTGCGCGTCTTCCTGCCTACCTCAACGACCTCGCCCGCGAACTCGTGTCCCTGTATCTGCGGGACGGTCTTGATATACACCTGGGCCGCCGAGTCCCAGTTGTATATGTGAACGTCCGTTCCGCATATAGATGTTGCTTTGACCTTAACCAGCACCTCACCATCTTTGGGTCTGGGCACTTCAACATCGAGGAGTTCGGCTCCCGGCGCCATCTTTGTTTTTACTATTGCTCTCATTTTTGTGGACCCCCAGGTGAATGTAGCCTGCACCTGCGATCAGGCACGGTGACAACGCCGTATATTCTACCAGCAAACGGGAGATTTGATAAGCTCTGTGGCCGACTCAGACGATCGCGGGTGAACAGCGCTGCCGAATTGTTTCCCGGAAAATTTTCCGGGGATCCGGATATGGCTTGACAAGCCTCATCTATAGTGTTAAGATGATGTGTTTGTGTTATGCCTCTGTGCTCTTCTACCCTTGTCAGAGTGATTCTTCTTACATAGTGCATCCGACACGTTGCTCCAGAAACGAAGAGGCAGCACCGTTTCTTCCATGCGCAATAGCGATTTGCTGAAGTCCTTCGCCAAGCTGCCCGAGGGGTTCGATATACCTGACCTCATTCAGGTTCAGCTCAACTCCTTCCGATGGTTTCAGGAGGAGGGGCTGAAGGAGCTTTTCGAGGAGATCTCTCCGATTCAGGATTATACCAACACCAGGCTGGAACTGCACTTCGTAGGCTATGAGTTTCGTGAGCCGCAGCACTCGATCGCTGAGTGTCTTGAAAGAGGCCTGACCTATTCATCCCCGATATACGTCACTGCCCAACTGGTGGCAAAGGAGACCGGGGAGATCAACCAGCAAGAACTGTTCTTCAGCGATTTCCCCCTGATGACCGACACAGGTACGTTCATCATCACCGGGGTTGAGCGGGTAGTGGTTAACCAGCTCACTCGATTTCCAGGCGTGTATTTCACGATAGACAGGGATGCATCAAGCGGGCGCCAACTGGGGTATGCCAAGCTTGTTGCCGAACACGGAGCATGGCTTGATTTCGACACTTCGAACAGGGATGTCATCTCAGTCAAGGTGAGCGGCAAACGGAAGATACCGGTTACCACCCTTCTGCGTGCCATCGGCTACGAAAGCGACGATGTTCTGGTGTCGCTTTTCCAGGACGTGGATAACTCTCCGGAGCACGCCTTCATCCGTTCGACGATGGACCGCGATCCTCTTATCAAGAGTAAGTCGGATGCGCTGTTCGACATATACAGAAAACTGTCATCGGGTGAGGCTCCCAGTCTTGTCAGTGCTCAGGCGTTGCTGAACAACTTCCTGTTCAACCCCCGCCGTTATAGCCTTGGCAAGGTAGGCCGCTACAAGCTCAACAAGAAACTCGGTTTGAACGTAGATCAAGATTGCACCAGCCTGACTCCTGAGGACCTGGTTCAGATAGTGCGCCGCATTATTGCGGTCAACATCGGCAAGGAGGCACCTGACGACATCGATCATCTAGGTAATCGAAGGGCTCAGGCTGTTGGTTTCCTGATACAGAAGCAGTTTCGTGTCGGCCTGTTGAGGCTGGAGAGAGCTATCAAAGAGAGGATGAGTATTCTCGGTCCGGAGGGGGCTACGCCCATTGGTCTGATCAACATCCGCCCTGTGGCTGTTGCCGTAAGGGATTTTTTCGGGCGTTCGCAGCTGTCGCAGTTCATGGATCAGACTAACCCATTGGCTGAGCTTACTCATAAGCGCCGGCTTTCCGCCATGGGGCCGGGAGGATTGTCCCGGAAGCAGGCCGGATTCGAGGTTCGCGATGTTCATCATTCTCATTATGGCAGGATCTGTCCCATAGAGACGCCCGAGGGTCCGAATATCGGGCTCATTGGCTCCCTCGCTACGTACGCGTCGGTCAACGAGTATGGTTTCATCGAGACGCCATACCTCAGAATCATACACGATGTGCCCAATACCGCTGAGGATCTTGTCCACAGGACGCTGGCAGAGGACGTGGTCGACAATGGGAAGGCGGTTGCTGAGAACGGGACACTGATTACGGATGAGCTTGCCCGCCAGATAGCAGATCTACCGCCACGACGCATCAGAGTCAGGCCCTTTGTCTGTGACGAGATGACATACATGTCGGCCGACGAAGAAGGCCAGTACAATATCGCCCAGGCCAACGCTCCTCTCAACGAGAGAAATGAGTTCATCTATGACAGGGTTGAGGTGAAGAAGGGAGAGAGGTACTTCAAAGAATCGACCAGCAGCGTGGACTTCATAGATGTTTCGCCCAAGCAGTTATTCAGCATAGCTGCCTGTCTGATTCCGTTCGTGGAGCACGATGATGCCAATCGTGCGCTGATGGGATGCAATATGCAGCGACAGGCGGTGCCTTTGCTACAACCCAGGCGTCCCATGGTAGCCACTGGGATGGAGAGCGAGGTAGCCAAATATAGCAGACAGGCCGTGTTCGCTCCTGAGGACGCTGTGGTGACATCGGCAACAAGCTCGCAGGTTGTCACAAAGAATCGGAGAGGCAAAGAGCAGGGTTTCGATCTGGTTAAGTTTGCCAGAACAAACCAGGGCACGTGTGCTAATCAGCATCCTATTGTGAATAAGGGCGACAAAGTGAAGAGGGGGCAGCCTGTGGTGGATAGCTTCTCAATAGACGATGGCGATCTTGCTTTGGGACAGAACGTCGTCTGCGCCTTCATGAGTTGGAAAGGATACAACTTCGAGGATGCCATCATTATCAGCAGGAGACTGGTCAAGGACGATGTGTATACCTCGGTTCATATTGAGAAGTACGAGATAGAGGAGCGTGACACCAAGCTGGGGCCGGAGGAGATTACGAGAGACATACCCAATGTGAGTGAGGAGAGCCTCTCCAACCTGGATGAAATAGGCATTGTGCGCATCGGAGCTGAAGTAAGATCCAATGACATCCTGGTCGGGAAGATCACCCCCAAAGGAGAGACCGAACCATCGGCAGAGGAGAAGCTCTTGCGGGCAATATTCGGCGAGAAGACGCGCGAGGTGAAGGACAGTTCGCTAAGGGTGCCGTCTGGGGAGTGGGGCAGGGTGATCGGCACGAAGGTCTTCTCTCGCGAAAATCACGACGAACTGCCTGCGGGTGTGAACCGGCTTGTTCAGGTATGGGTTGCTCAGAAACGGAAGATCTCGGTGGGCGACAAGATGTCGGGAAGACACGGAAACAAGGGTGTCATCTCGATCGTGCTTCCTGAGGAGGATATGCCTTTTCTGCCAGACGGTACACCCGTCGATATCGTCCTGAACCCCCTCGGCATTCCCGGTCGGATGAACATCGGTCAGGTTCTCGAGGCACATCTTGGCTGGGCAGGTCAGACGCTGGGTTTTGAGGCGGTGAACCCCATCTTCGACGGGGCCGATTCGGCGAGTATAGAGGACGCATTGGCCAGGACATGGATGGCCTGGAAGGCAGGGGCTGTGAGTTTCAGTCCCGACGATGGAGGGAGTGCCGGCACGGATCTCGAGAGGGTTGGAGAGTGGCTTGCCGGCTACGGATTCGATGCGGCGGCGATCATGAACGGAAATCAGACAGGAGCAGCCAGAAGGGCATCGCTCTGCATCTGGCTAGAGCAACTGGGCATGGGTGATGCTCGGGAGCTTCGAGATCTTGGCGATGAGGAACTGGAGTCTATGGCGCGAGGGGTCTACAGAGAGCGCAAGCTCTATCCTCCCACTTTCGGGAAGATGGACCTCAGGGACGGCAGAACCGGCGAGTTGTTTGACAAGCCGGTCACAATAGGCACTGTATACATGATGAAGCTGATCCACCTCGTTGGTGATAAGGTACATGCCCGTTCGACGGGCCCGTATTCGCTTATCACCCAGCAACCGTTGGGAGGAAAGGCCCAGTTCGGTGGTCAGCGGTTTGGCGAGATGGAGGTATGGGCACTGGAGGCGTACGGCGCTGCTCATACGTTACAGGAGATGCTGACGATCAAGTCGGATGATGTGATGGGTCGGGCCAAGGCCTACGAATGTCTTGTCAAGGGAGAGGATATTCAGCAGCTAGGAATACCCGAATCAACGAGGGTGTTGTTCATGGAGCTACGTAGTCTGGGTTTCGCCGTTGAACTACTCAGCGAGGGGGAAAATGTCGCAATTTGACGGTGTTAACGGTATTCGAATAAGCCTTGCCTCACCGGAACAGATCAAGAGCTGGTCTCACGGAGAGGTGACCAAAGCAGAGACCATAAACTACCGCACGCTCAAACCGGAGAGAGACGGACTTTTCTGTGAGAGGATATTCGGTCCCGTCAAGGACTTTGAGTTTCATTGTGGCAAGTACAAGAAGGCAAGATACAAGGGAGTTACGTGTGATAAGTGTGGTGTCGAGATAGCCCATTCGGGCATACGCCGTGAACGTATAGGCCACATTGAACTGGCTGCGCCGGTCACTCACATATGGTTTGTCAAGCTGGTGCCGAGCCGGCTCGGACTGCTTCTCGATCTATCCCCACGGGATCTGGAGGGAGTCGTTTATTTTGCCCGGTACATTGTCATCTCCGTGGATGAGGAGGTGAAGCAGGAGAAGCTCCGTCAACTCGAGGAGGAGATGGCACGGAAGCTCGCCGATCACGACGATCGTCTGGATAAGAAGATTGAGGAACTGAAGGCCCAGGGTGAGGATGATGAGAGCAAGATGAAGGAGATCAACCAGCTTCGCTCCAGGGTAATCGAGAGGAACGAAAGGCTGGAGAAGGAACTGAAGGCAAGTACCGAGGAGATAGCGAGTCTTCGGCCGCGAAAGCTGCTTAATGAGGAGGAGTACAGAAGGCTTAAGGACAAGTATGATGGTGCTTTTGAGGTGGGCATGGGGGCCGAGGCCGTTCTGCAGATCCTGAGACAACTGGATCTGGATGCTCTACACAGGGAGCTTCGTGAACAGATCCGCAGTACGTCGGGAGGATACCGCAAGAAGATCAGTCAGAGGCTGCAACTGGTAGAGGCCTTCAAGCTCAGTGAGAACAAACCCGAGTGGACAGTTATGACCGTCCTGCCTGTACTGCCTCCGTCTCTTCGGCCTATAGTGCAGTTGGATGGCGGCCGCTTCGTGATCAGCGACCTTAACGATCTATATCGCAGGGTCATCAACCGCAACAATCGTCTCCGACGTCTCATGAAGCTGGGTGCCCCCGAGATAATCATCCGCAATGAGAAGCGCATGCTGCAGGAAGCTGTTGATGCTCTGATCGATAATGGGAGAAGAGGGCGCGTGGTTACCACAGGTAACAACCATGCGCTGAAGTCCCTGTCCGACATCCTGAAGGGCAAGCAGGGACGGTTCAGGCAGAATCTCCTGGGTAAGAGAGTGGACTACAGCGGCAGGTCGGTCATTGTTGTTGGCCCCCAGCTGAAGCTCCATCAGTGTGGAATACCGCGCTACGTGGCTCTTGAGCTACTGAAACCGATGGTAATGCACAGGCTGATGAGGAACGGCTATGCCAATAACCTGAAGAGCGCCCGGCGATTGGTCGAGAGAGACAGCCCTGAGGTGTGGGATGCGCTTTATGAGGTGGTCAAGGAGCGGCCGGTTTTCCTCAATCGCGCTCCTACGTTGCATCGCCTTAGCATTCAGGCATTTGAGCCTGTGCTTATCGACGGGGATGCGTTTCAGATACACCCCCTGGTCTGCACCGCGTTTAACGCCGACTTCGATGGCGATCAGATGGCTGTACATGTTCCGTTATCTAAGGCGGCAGTCAAGGAAGCCAGAGAGCACATGCTAAGCCCGTACAATATGCTGCTGCCCAGTTGCGGCGAGCCAGTAACGGCGCCGACTCTGGATATGGTACTTGGCTGCTACTACCTCACCATAGTCAAACCTGGGGCTAAAGGCGAGGGTAAGTTCTTCAGCAGTATCGATGAGGCCAAGCTGGCTTACGAGATGGGCATCATAGAACTCGGTGCCGAGATAACGGTACGTGACTCCTCGCTACCTGATGGCGAGAGGAGGCTGAAGACCACGGTGGGCAGGATTCTCTTCAACGACGGTCTGCCTCCGCAGCTTCGCTTCTGCAATGAGACGGCAGACAAAGGGCTGCTCAGGGAGCTGATCTCCAGGTGCATAAGCGTGCTGGGCAATGAGGGAGCTGCCGGCGTCCTCGACAGGCTCAAGCAGCTGGCATTTGACTATGCCACGAAGTCGGGCATTTCCATATCCATGCAGGATATCGAAGAGCCACCGAATAGAGCAAGCATTCTCAAGGAAGCGGATGATCAGGTCAGCGTGATTGAAGAGCAGTTCAGCCAGGGTCTGATTACCGATGATGAGAAATACGAGAGCGCCGTCCAGGTGTGGATGGAGGCTACAGACAGGATTTCAGAGGACATATCCAGCACACTCGATCCCTTCGGCAGTCTCTACATGATGGCTACGTCAGGCGCCAAGGGGAACATCTCCCAGATCAGGCAGATGGCGGGAATGCGAGGACTGATGACAGATCCGTCGGGGAGGATCATAGATTTCCCGATCAGGTCCAGCTTCCGGGATGGGCTGGCGCCCATGGAGTACTTCATCTCTACGCACGGTGCTCGCAAAGGACTGGCCGACACCGCTTTGAGGACGTCAGGCAGTGGTTACCTGACAAGGCGCCTTGTTGACGTAGCTCAGGATATGATAGTGGCTGAGGTCGATTGCGGCACCACTGAGGGCGTCTGGATGTCTCGCCCGGGCGGAGACGGAGCCCTGCCTCCCTTCGAGGAGCGCATCACCGGGTATCTGGCAGCGACAGAAGTCGTCGATCCGAGCACCGGGGAGATTGTCGTCGCTCGTGATGAGGAGATCGATGAAGATAGGGTGAGGCGAATCGTTGCCGCCGGGGTTTCGGAAGTGCATGTCCGCTCACCGCTTACCTGTCGGTCTCAGGTAGGCGTGTGCCGGAATTGCTACGGAAGAGACCTGGGAAAGAAGCAGCTGGTCAGGCCGGGCACTGCGGTGGGGGTCATTGCTGCTCAGAGCATCGGCGAACCGGGCACCCAGCTTACATTGCAGACGTTTCACACGGGTGGTATAGCCGGCAGCGACATCACGACCGGATTGCCTCGTGTGGAGGAGCTCTTTGAAGCGAGAACGCCGAGCGGTAACGCGATGCTGTCAGAAATCGACGGCATGGTTGAGATATCTCATTCAAATGGGGAAAGCATAGTTCGAGTAGCCAGTTCAGAGATCTACTCGGATGAATACCCGATTCCGGCAGGCGCCAAGTTGGCCGTAACTGACGGGCAGCTAATCAGTGCCGGCGCCGTCCTGTTCTCCCCATCGGAGGAATCAGGGGAGACAGCACCGGCGTTGAGTCATGTTGAGGCCGGTGAGCCGCCTGGGGCGACAGCCAGAGTGTCAGGCCAGGTCGTCACTGAGGAGGATCGAGTGTGTATCAGGTACGAAGAGAGGGAGGAGAGAGAATACACGATTCCTCAAGGAGCACACCTGCTTGTCAGGTCGGGCGATGCGGTCAAGGCAGGCGACAGGCTCACCAGGGGTTCAATCGATCCTCATGACATCCTGCGCATCATGGGCAAGGACGCAGTCCAGCGGTACCTCATCGACGAGATACAGAAGGTGTATCGGTCGCAGGGGGTAACCATACATGACAAGCACATTGCAGTCATCACCCAGCGAATGCTGAGCAAGGTCAGGATCATCTCGTCGGGAGATACCAAGCTGTTACCTGGCGAGCTGATCGATAGGTTCGATTACGAGGACACAAACGCCAGGGTGCTTGCCGAGGGAGGTGAACCCGCGACGGCCCAGGCCGCTCTGCTCGGGATAACCAGAGCCAGCCTGAGCAAGGACAGCTGGCTTGCAGCGGCGTCGTTTCAGGAGACCGGCCGGGTTCTCGTCGATGCCGCGATCAAGGGCAAGATCGACAGGCTCAGGGGTCTGAAGGAGAACGTCATTCTAGGCAAGCGCATGCCCTCTCAGGTGCTGACTGAGGACTCTGATGACGAGAGAAGACTGATGGTGGGGGTGACTGAGGAGCCGGAGATGACCGGTCTGGAACCCGATACCTACTAGAAGTCGTCTCTCCAGGGGCTAGCGATGCGACTTATCTCAGGTAGGACAACGGCCGACGATGGCTCTATGGACTCCGATCTACGGCCCAAGAGCCTGAGCGAGTTCATCGGCCAGGAGAGGATCAAGGACAATCTCAAGATCGCCATTGTCGCGGCTCAGAAGAGGGGCGAACCTTTAGATCACGTGATCCTGTACGGATCTCCCGGGCTGGGGAAGACCACGCTTGCCTACATAATCGCGGCCGAGATGGGAGTCAACATCAAAGTCAGCTCCGGGCCGGCCGTTGAGCGTGCGGGAGATCTGGCAGCTATTCTCACGAACCTTCACGAGGGTGATGTCCTGTTCATCGACGAGATGCACAGGCTTAGCCACACGATAGAGGAGAAGCTGTACCCGGCAATGGAGGATTTCGTCTTTGACATTTTCCTGGGGAAAGGTCCATCCGCGCAGAATCTGCGGTTGAGTTTGCCGCACTTCACCCTTATCGGTGCCACCACCAGATTCGCCCTCGTCAGTCCTCCTCTTCGGGACAGGTTCGGAGTTTCGTATCATCTTGACTTCTACGACGAGGTCTCGATACACACCATCCTGAAGCGGTCCGCAACCATACTCGGTGTGGAGGCAGAGCATGAAGGACTCATGCCCATCGCCCAGCGCGCCCGAGGAACCCCGAGGGTGGCGAACCGTCTTCTTAAGCGAGTGCGAGACTATGCTCAGGTGATGGCGACAGGTGTAATCACTCACGACGTGGCCATTGAAGGGCTGTCAAGGCTGGAGGTAGATTCTGTGGGCCTGGACGATATAGATCACAAGGTGCTACACACGATAACCGAGAAGTTCGACGGTGGGCCTGTTGGACTGGACACTATTGCAGCATCCATCAACGAGGATGCCGACACCATCATGGATGTGTACGAACCGTATCTTCTTCAGCTGGGGTTTATCGAGCGCACCCCTCGGGGCAGAGTAGCCACCCGGCTCGCTTATGAGCATCTGGGTTTGCCTTACAGGAAGGGTCTTCAGCCGCAGCCCGGATTGTGGAATCAGAAGCAGAGCTAGTCGCTAGTTCTGTGGCCTTGCCTGCATCCAGACCGGAACGGCGAAGGCACACAGCGAGAACAGCAGTATCACCCAACCCCACGGCTCAATGCTCCCCCGGCCTACCCAGGTCACCCCTAAGAGGATACACAGCGGAGGGATCAGCAGACTCATTATCTTGTACTTGCGCGGCTTGAGACGGATGAAGGCGATGGTCCCGGCGGCAAGGGCAATGAAACTCATCACTACCCATGGAGCCTTTGACTGAAGCCTTGCCATCCACACATCACTTGTCAGGAATTCGCTTCCTGTGCCGATGGACAAGAACCAGCTGAATATGACCGGCATTGGAGCGAGCATCAGTGATGCATAGAGCCAGTCCCGTCTTGCAGTCTGTTTCATAATGTGGATAAGCGCATAAAGGGCCAACGGGATATAGATCAGGGCCGCTATCCATCCCCAACCTTGAGGAAGGTTTAGCAGCATTATTCCGGTGACAACCACCGGCATGATGTAGTAGCCAAGCCACGGGAAGAGCCATATCGGCTTGCCCCTCTGCCAACCGTAGATCGCTATGCCGACTGTCAGTACCAGCGTAATGGACAGCGCGATAGCGCTTTGCCAGTAGTATGAGGTAAAGAGCAAAGCTACCAGGAAATGAGGCAGGGCACTAAAAACAGCCTCTCTCCAGCTACCCTGAGCGTGTGTCTCGTATACCTGCTGCGCCACCATTTCGGGCGAACCGAGCGACTGTATGGCGACCTTGTATGCCTCTTCTCGGCTCAGCCCCTCCTCCTCCAATTCCCTGACCTTATCCTCGAGGTGCCCGTAAAGCTCATCGGCCACGCCATCTTTGATGAGCTGGTCGATCTTGAGGCTGGCTTTGAATCTGTTTAGATAGTGGCTCGTGTTATCTATCATCGTGCCCCTAGACTGTTTCTGCCTGCATAACTGCCTTCACGGCGGTCGAGAAGTCCTGCCAGGTGGCTAACCGTGCTGCGAGGACCTCCTTTCCCTTCTCAGTGATGTAGTAGTATCTTCTCTGTTGTCCGTTGGCCAGTATCTGCCATCTGCCCTCGATCAGCCCCTCGCGCTCCAGGCGATGAAGAGCGGGATACAGAGTACCCTCCTTGAACCGGAAGTACCCATTACTCCTCTGCTCCAACTCCTTCACTACCTTGTAGCCATAAGTTGGCTCACGGCTGATCAGGCAAAGAAGCAGGGAATCGGTGTTTCCCTTGAGCAACTCACGTCCGTAGTTCATACATGCACCTCACAAGGCACGCCTATCTGATGATCCAATATAGCACTGCCAAATGCGGTTGTCAACGACCGAAAGGACTACCCGACCCGGTTGCTGAGGCAGGCGCTAACGGGTAGAATACGCTGTTGGTGCAGGCAGTGAAGAGGCTCATCGATACTCATGCTCATGTCGACGAGTTGGACGACCACGAGTCGGCCATAACAGAGGCTAAGGCAGCAGGTATCACGGCGATCGTTGCTGTAGGGTCCAGCCACGAATCGAACACCAGGACGCTGGAGCTGTCAAAGAGATATGCGGACTTCGTGTTCCCTGCCCTGGGTCTGCATCCGTGGGCATTAGCGAACCTCGAACCCGGGCAGATAGACTCTTGCCTGCGTTTCGTTGAAGAGAACCTCGCCTCATCGGTCGCGGTCGGGGAGATAGGCCTCGATTACGACAAGAGGGTGGTTAAAGTGGCATCAAAGGATCTGCAGAAGGAGGTGCTGAGAAGACTTCTCGGCATTGCCGGAGACAATGCCAAGCCTGTGATAATCCATAGCAGGTATGCCTGGAAAGATGCGTTACAGCTGGTTCGGGATGCCGGCATAGCGAGGGCTGTGTTCCACTGGTTCACTGGCTTTTCCGGCGTTCTCAAGGGTATAATTGACGCTGGCTATCTCGTGTCGGCCACGCCCGCAGCCGAGTATCATGAGGAACACAGAAGGGCAGTCAGGGAAGCGCCCCTTGAAAGGTTGGTTCTTGAGACTGACTGTCCGGTGACCTACGGGAGGGAGAAGAGGTACAGGTCGAGGCCGGTTGATATACTCAGGAGCCTGAATGCTGTTTCTGAGTTGAAGGGAGTTGACCAGGAAGCAGTTGCGGAACAGACAACGGCCAACGCAGTTGGTTTGTTCTCACTCGGTAGCGCGTTCCAAATTAGGAGGTGAATTCGATGATACAGTCGATAGTTGGCGAAGACAACTTCGAGACCGTGGTTCTCAAGTCGGAGTCGCCGGTCATGGTCGATTTCTGGGCCAAGTGGTGTGCTCCCTGTCTGGCCACCGCTCCGGTGCTTGAGGAACTGGCGGATGAGTACGCCGGCAAGATAGAGTTCGCCAAGGTGGATGTGGATGCTAACGGCCCGCTGGCTGCCAAGTACGGGATCACGTCCATTCCCACTTTGCTCATATTCGAGGGCGGTCAGCCCGTCCAGCAGGTCACCGGCTTCAAGCCCAAGCAGGAACTCAAGAAGGTGTTGGACGGCGTCCTGGAGGGATAGACTCAGATCTGCCGTTGTGTGCCGGCATCTGACAGTGCAGTCTACGTGGTCAAGAAGACAGGACGGAAGTCGAACTGGTCCGGCAGAAGGGCAAGCAGCAGGGGGAGACCTCCGACGAAGAAACTGGCTACTGCCGACGCGTTGATTGCTTCTTGCACGGCAGGGTTGTACACACCCAGGACAACCAGCACGGCGGCGCACAGCAGGCCGCCAATGAAGACCCCGACCACGAGACCTCCAATTCTATCCAGCCATCCCAGCATGGCCAGATGAGCAAGCCTGGAGACGAACCAGCCTGCGACACCGGCCACGACAATGGTAGACGCCAGGATGATTACATAGGCCAGTATCCTGGCCCAGGTGGCCTCGTCGGGCGTGAAGACCGCTGCGAGACCTCCGTAGAAGCGACCCGCCAGAGCTATTCCCCCTATCAACCCGGCCAGACCGAAAGCCATTCTGATCAGCCCATTTCGCAATCCGGTAAAGCCAACCAGTGCCGCAACAATGATTATGACTATGTCCAACCAGTGCATGTTACACCTCTTTCACCTACATTATGATAGCATAAGCTGGCGGTTCGTAAATCTGCCGCCGCCTCTGCTCTAGGGACTGAGTGCCTGGACGATGGCCGCTCTGATCCCCTCCCTAGGTGCCTCGTAACCCCAACCTATCTCGTGGCCCTCTACATAGATCCCCCGTGAGATCTGATGACGAAGGAGAACTGCTCGATCGTCAGCGCAGTATTCGTTGAGTACCACCGAATCTCCGAACTCGGCAGCTACCTCCCTCACTCGCTGCGCCTCCATGTCGCTTGTTTGACAGAACGTATTCCAGAACAGGTCGATCACCACTCTTCCCGGTATCGGTCTGAACCTGTAGTCCGGCCTCAGCAGGGTTGGTGCCTGGACGCCCCCGTCCAGCGTCTTCCATAACAGGACGGCCGCACTCTTAGTCTCGGAGGATTCCCACCGGGCCTGCGCACATTCTACGAAACCGTTAGCCTCAAAGAAGCCGGCCGGCATGAACCAGAAATCGTGGCGATATCCTATCGTCACGATCCCCTTTTGTCCCTGCCGCCGGGCCTCTTCCTCAGAGGCGTTCAGCAGTGCCTTTCCCGCTTTTTGACCGTTGCTCAGCACATACAGACAGGGGATCACAAGCAGGTGATGCCCCAGCGGCCCCCACGGAGAGCACTCTATAGGGATAGCGTACAGGAAGCCCGTGTGACTACCGTTGATGGTGGCGACCTTGACGCGCAACCCCTTCTCGTGCAGCTTCTGCAGCCAGGAAAGCCGCCTCCGGGCACACGCGTCTATCTCCTCCGACTCATCGACGTGTGTGCATGTGCCTACGAAGTACTCATCTTTAGTCTCCATGTCGCGAATCTCGATCAACGGCTTCATCCCGTCCAGTATAGCACTTCCAGCTTAGCAGACTTCGGCATGGCCAACGAACCCGGCGAGTAACCCTAGAACAGACTGATGGGCGAGGCAGCGGAGGTCCAGTCTCCACTCATAGATCCAGCCTCATAAGGGGAAACTCGCTGTCATCTCTGTGCACGAGGAGTTTCCCGCAGCTTCCAAAGTCCCTTAACGTTCTCCGGAGCCAGGCAATCTTCTTCGAGAACATCTCTTCCTTGCATACGGTTGCCGGATCGACACACTCTTCGGGATGCTCCCAGTAGATGCAGTATTTGCAGCTGAAGGGATGCCCGGACCACTCCAGGGAGTCATCCAGATTCTGTTCGGTGAGATCCACAATCTCGATGTTCATCTCTGTCTCATCTTCCTCACACTCATATCCTCAGGTCAAATTCCCATGCAGGCACACCACCGCCCGGCAGTCGCCGGCCTCAATCAACGTGCCATCAGAAGTCGGCTACGATAACACCAACGATCGGATGTATCTGCTCGACCTGCACCCGGGCTCCCGTCTGCTCGAGGCAGTATCGCAGGTACTGCATCCGGGAAGGGAAATCGGTGTCTCCAGCATCGTAGCCTGCTTCATCGAACCGGTCACGATGCCTGTCCGGGTCGTCGAAGAACATGATGTCGCCTATCGCCATACGCCCGGGGCGATGCAGTAATCCAGTCAACTCGAGCAGGCTCTGCTTCTTCATGGGATCTGGCAGATGATGGAGTGAGTACACGGCCAGGACCTTCGTGATCCTGTACACCGAAAGGTCGAGTTCGGCGCAGGGATCCTCGAACGCACCGTAGGAGAAGACCACATTCTCAACGTGCTCCGTTTCGGACTTGATCCGGGCCAGTTCGAGGCTTGTCCTGCTGACATCGATGCCTATCACCTGCCGGCACATTCGGGCAGCAGCAATGGCGATATCTCCGGTGCCCGTCCCAACATCGAGCAATGCATCATCGGGGCGTAACGCCAGCTTCTCGACCGCCACCCGACCGGCCAACGCGGGAATGGTCGTTAAGGTTTCTCCGGGATCATCGCCGCTGCCGCCGTCTGCGCGAGCTATGTCGTCGAATAGTCGAGCGACACGTTCTCTGTCATAATCGACCATCTGCCTGTCTCACTCTCATTTTGTCACTGCGTCCATGTGTCTTGGGTCAGTTCGGGCGGATGGGACTGGAGGTGGTGCTCATGCAGCAACCACCTCTGCCATTCCTTCTCAAATGTGTGGGGATCCTCACCAAGCGTCGCGAGTACGTCTCCATCCCGGCACTGTCTCACGATCCGTGCTATCGTGGCGCCGCCGAAGACCTTCTCGATGAACATGACGATCGTCCAACCCCAGGCGTAGCATAGCTCGACATCTGCCTGGATTTCGCTGATGGACGGAACACGTCCGAGCCTGATTCCATCTATGACCGGCTGTCTGAACCGGAACTGGTCTGCATGCCTCCATTGTCCCGACAGGTATGCTGCCAGTCCCTCGCTCCACCATCGTGGAGCGGCCTCAATGTCAGGTGACAGGTGCTCTTCAAGGACGTGTACAAGTTCATGAACCACCAGACGTCTGTATTCGTCTGCATCGTAGGAATATGTAGAATGCTGCTGATAAGCGGAAGGAGAGAGGAACACAATATCGGTTCTCTGAGGCTGTGCAAGCCTTCCGGGATTTGAAGGCACCTCTATGTCCACGCCGAGCAAATGTACGACCAGACGGTCATACTCGCTTCTGCTGGGGCCCAATATCGCCCTGACAGGTGTGGGTAAAGGCTGTCCAATACTGAAGCATTCCTCCAGGAAGGCATACGCCTCTGACAGAACAGCAAGCGTGACCTCTGCATAGCGCCGGTCCGCGCCCGTGTACCGGACTTCTATGTTACCGCTACGGACTTCGATGTAACCGTCCAGCATCCGTTTCCTCGTGATCGCGTCTGCGTCAGGTTTCACATGCCGCAGATGCTCAACCAGCCATCAGACCAGCTCACTCATCTTCTCCATGAAGCCATCTCAAGCCACACGGCCATCCTTGCTCCGACATGTCAAGGATGGAACGGTAGTATTTGTTGATCCCGACCACCGTGTAGTCATAGGCCGTCGCCTCCCAGAGGAAGTAGTTTGAGATGGCAGCCGCCCGAAACTGGCCCGGAGTTGTATACGGAGTCGACTCTCCTCTGGAGTGCTGCTCAATGAGGTCGGTGTCGTTCATCAGATCCCAGGTGGATGCGGGACTGCCGCCCGAACGGCTATACAGAACGTCTGTCAACGGATCCACCGCGCCCCAGACTCCAGTCCGAAAGACCTCCATGATCACGTGCCCGCTGTAGGGCTTCTCAGTATCAACCAGGTAGACTATTCGAGCGGGATAACCAGCCACCTGACAGAGCGCACAGCCCGCCCTTGACACATCCGCGCACCAGTCGGACCCGCGGGCAATAATCTCCTCCTCGGTGCCGCCTATCTGGACCGAATCAAGGTCCTGACAGGCTTTGCCCTGCAGGCGGGCGGTAAACCGCACAATCGCCGCGATGCGCTCCTCATCGGAATTGCCGGCCGGGAATATCCTGTCTATCCAGTACTCCAGTTCAGGCCTTTCACCCCTGCGGTAGAGACTCCTTTCCGGAGTGTACTGGCTATAGAGATAGTCGGCTGTCTCTGTGCACAGCCGTACCATGTTCTCC
>PULQ01000057.1 GCA_003552465.1 Dehalococcoidia bacterium | reverse complement strand
GGCAGTAGAAACCAGTACTTCGATTTTCTGCCTTTCCACGTATTCTCTTGCATTCGAGAATGATCCAGCTGTTGCTTGAGCTTTTCATTGTGAAACATATGGGATCTCCCTGATTCATGATACAGTTTGTGCTATAAGGAGTCAATTGTATGGCAGAGCAAGATCTGGATATTGATCTCCAGTCTTTCCCAGAATTCAAGGAAGCTTACGATCTTTGCGTTGACTGCAGAATTGTCGACAAACTATCCCCTCACTTGAAGTTCATAGACTATGTGGACAAGAGAGCAAGGCAGAGAATAGGGTCACCCGACGCGGACTATAGACCTCTGCTCTTCTTCCCTACGTTGAAAAGGGTTGTGGAGCAATATGTCAGCGATCTAGAGGATGGAAGGGCTCTGCAGTACGAGACTGACGACGGCAAGTCAGTGGGAATCAACATAGTGAAAGAGTTCAGGGAGCTGAAGAACAGGGCTGGGAATAAGAGTACCGACTATCTAACTTGGACCTTGGCTAAACTTCGCGAAATCCTCATACTTGAGGGAAGCGCAATCAAGATAAGTCGTGAATAATCGAGCTTCTACCTGATGTATACAGATTTCAGGACCTCGCGTGACTTTGGCGACAAGCACTCTTCGAATTCCTTTATCTTTGTCTGAGGCGGGGGGATTACTTCGTCTTCAGGTGAGAACTGGGCTTCGGATTCACACGGAACATCTCCCGACTCTACTAGTTGTCTTCTCGTGAGAGAGGTTTGTACTTCTATCCCCGATTGTTCAAGCCTTTTCTTGCCTCCTTGTTCCCGGTCGTACAGGACAATAACGTAGGGGACCTTGGCTCCGTGGCTCTTGATTATTTGGCTCGTCTTTTCTATGCTCTCGCCGGAAGTTAAGACGTCACTCACTATGACAACACTGTTCTTGTCTGTTAGTTTCGCCCCCTTCTGGTTGACTAGAGACATCTCCTTTCGCAATCTGATGACAGTAGCGTCGATCCCAGTCTGAGAAACAATCTCCGACATAAGGGGAATTGCCCCAACAGTTCCGAAATCCTTCTCTATGAATGCTAGCCTGTCTATCTCTGGCTTCTTTGCCCTAATCTCTTTGATTTCCTCTACGTATTTACTTGCGATAAACCGAATGGAATCGGGAGCATATGTGCCCTTGTCGATATCGAAGAAATGCTTACTGGGCATGCCGCGAGCTAGAGCCCAGTTGCTCTTGCTTACCATGTCATACTTCCTAATTATGGCGACAAGCGGATCCTCTCTGTTGTTCATAGTCACCTCTTTGCCATCCCTAGTCTTCTGGTTCTATCAACGTAAGAATTCGCCATTTTTCTGTAAGCTTTGTAGCAAGCTACAGAGTCCTTTCGTCGTAGTGAATCGGCCAATTCTACCAGAGTTCTGCCAACGTCCTGAATAAGGAGATCCAGAGTTTCCCTTCTTATCCTGCTAGCTTCCTCCCCAACCTCGTAGGGGAAATCTATCATCAAGTTGTCCCACAGCCTCACGATGAATGATTTAAGGAAGTAATCTAGGAATACCAGATCTTCATCATTTGACCCTGCTGTGAGTTCGTGTACCCTCTCCTGCGCCAACTTAAGTGTCGCAGTTTTCCCTGGGCATCTTCCTAGGCTGTCTCCTGTGCCTTCCAGGATATCGCCTACATCATACAGCAAATCAGCGTCTCTTGTCACTTCGTCTCACACTTTGCTTCTTCCGAATCTTGTCAACAACCATCGCGCCCTTATCGGTAAGTTTCACGTTCTTCTCGCGAGTCACTATTTCGGTTCGCACCAAGCCGTGCCCTTCCAATCCTCTGCAATGGAAGTTCACTGTCCCTGGATCCTTCTCCAGGGATGCTGCCAACTGGCGCACCCTTACATAGTCCTCTTCAGGTCCAGGCAGTGTGTTAAGTACCAGGGTGCGAATAGGGCTGTTCTTCACATATAGCAAATCCTGATCAGTGATCTCTTCCAGACTCATTGCCAGTCCTTTCATTGATTGCCGCAAGTCGTCGATGATAATTCAGTACTTACCTTAGTCAATATACGCCTTTGGCAATCATTAAGGATCATCAAGCTTTACCCATAGTCTACAGGCATCATCAGGATTTGTCAAGAGCTGTCGCCTCAAGCCAGGGTTCATTCGGGGAGGGATGATTCCTTAACCTAGATGGGTTCATTCTTCTGTATTAGTGATGGTCTCCATATTGAGAGTCCCGGTACAGAAAGCCCAAGTTGAGGAAGCTATGAAAGGTAGAGCACCTAGCAGGGTGCTGAGAAACCCCGTTCGGGATGAGAATGGTCGGGCTTCTAGCTTCGGAATCTGAGCGGTTTTCGCCCTTTTTCAGCACCCTGCTAGGGGAACCAGACATGGGCATACACTTGACAGGGAATCGCTGGAGGCGCTGCCCATTATCCTACACAGTCTGTTTCCGTGGCATTGGTTCAGACCCTATGATACTATAAGGGCACCATGGCAATCGGCAAGGTAGAGACACGCGGCCAGCCATTCTACGTGGCCAAGCTACCTACTCTTAGCAAGACAAGCCTGCGAATATACGATGACTTCTTTGAAGTCATGCGCTCAATCAACTACCGCGAAATAGCCGCGCTGGAAAGCTCTCCTGGCTATTCGGACAGCGGTTTGTGTGTCTGAAATGCGAGGGCACCTTCAAGCGAGCTAGCCTCGTGAAGATAGACAAAAAGGAGAAACACTTTCGCGCAGAGCAAACGAGAGGCGCACGCCGAGCTCGAGGTAGAAAGCGGAGGCAGGGTATTCGCTGCTCTATGCGCTAACGAGCTAGAAAGGAGACGATCATGAGGTATTTTGACGAGGCACCAGCTCCGAGGAGAGCTCCACGGCAAGAAAAGGAGTATCTCTACGAAAAACAGAAGGGCAGGTGCAACTATTGCGGCTGCAAACTTGCGATTCACCATCTTCAGACTGACCATAAGATTCCAGTTGAGCGCGATGGGGCGAACACGCTTTCCAATAAGCAAATCCTGTGTGGTCCGTGTAATAGAAGAAAGGGTAAGCTGACGGATGGTGAGTTCAGACGCAAGTACCGGTTGCCGGGCAGTAGGATTGCCAAGTCTCCGCCAAGCAGAGCGATTCCGCAGGAGTACTTCGAGGTAATATCTAAGGAGACCGCAGCTAAGAATGCTGCCAGAAGGAAGCGTGAGACTGAATGGTTCGGGCTATGAACGCAGCTATCAACTGGCGAGTTAGCACTGACGACCGGGAGAAGGAAGGCACCAGCCTCCAGACACAACTCGATGCTTGCCTGGTCTACTGTCAAGACAAAAGCTATGCCGTTAGGGCCAAGCGTGCCGAGACTTAGTCAGGTATAGCGTTTGAGCGGCCCGAGCTGGCACAGCTACGTGAGGGCGTGGTCACTCTTGCAGATATGTATCACGAGCAGTTGCTAGCAGTGTTCTTCCATGTGCGACATGTCCGTCGCTCTTTAAGACAGCGACGTCAAACCCGGGATAGCATTGGTTGAACCTCTGGTCTCTCCAGCGGCTAACGGACCACTTGTTTCGGGCCATGTTAGTATAGGGATAACGTGGAATACCGCCAAGATTGCCGCGAACATCTTTGCGACTCTGTTTATATCTGAACTGGACTCTGACCCCTTCACGCCGGAAAATCTGTCTTTCGACTTGCTTCACAGTTGGCATATGATCTCCTTTTCTTGCATGATCTGCACTTCTGTGTGGATGGTGTAATCCACGTTCTCGTTTCTTCTAGAGGCCGAGTGTGTAGCGTTCTTCTGAAGCAGCGGATATGGAGAGCATAAGGTGTCCCAGGGTATTGGGGTCGCCTGTCTATCCCTCTCGAGGGCAAGGCCAATCTGAGATAAACGACACTCCATGACTCCGGGCGTCTTAGCGAGCGAGACTCTCCGACAGTTAAGGCTACCTGACAATTAGTGCCTCTCAGACGTAGGTCTGATTCTCTCTCTCAAGCCCCTAGGCCGAATCCTGCGACTCTCATCGGACGCAAAACGTCTTGGGAAATACCTCTTCTTGTACTCTTTGAATGACGCAACGATGGTCCTGTGAGCTCTCGGTCTGGTCTCGTTCTGTCTCCTGTTCATCTAGCACCAAGTGATACGCTGCATGGAGCATCAGTCATTACAATTTGGGTTCAACTCGGGCGGGAAGTATCTCTTTCTCTTTGTCCAAATGAAACCAT
Organism: Dehalococcoidia bacterium; assembly: GCA_003552465.1. Classification (GTDB taxonomy): domain Bacteria; phylum Chloroflexota; class Dehalococcoidia; order GIF9; family AB-539-J10; genus RBG-13-51-36. The sequence continues at coordinate 1,433 of PULQ01000057.1, read as the reverse complement.
CACCCCTGGAGATTATGGCTACGTCAACTGGCCCTGCAACCGTCTCACTAGCCATAGTGATTCTCCTCTTAAATGATGTGAGGTTAACCAGAGTCTCCGCCATAACGGCGAGTTCATCCTTGGGCAACACTGACAGGACTCTCAGTGTCGGCAAGTAGTGTGTGCGGAACTCAAACTCAAGAGCCTTGTTCGTTATGCCTTCTGACACTTGTCTTCGCTTCGATATGAGTTTCTTGAGCAATCTCTCTTTGTCGTCGTTACGTAGCTTACGGTCATTGCCTATCATCTTCGAGTACGTGCTGCTGAATATATCAACAGATTCGCGAATCAGAAAGAAGTCGAATGTGCTATCCACCCCATACACCACCTGGTCAACCATATCCTCTTGAGCAAACGGGATTATCCTTGCAGGATATGGCGCATCCTCATCAATCAACTCGGCAATGGAACTGGACTTGTCGTCCAAACGCATGTACTTCAATTGGTTAAGGAGCATTCCCTCAATATCGTAAGCTGCTACCGAGGGAAAAGCGTCTGTCTCTCCAAAGCCCGCTATCACTATGCCTGAGGAGTTTCTCGGCTCATATTCATCGAAATAGTCAATGCCGCAAGAGTCCGATTCTCGAATATTGTGGGTAAATAAGCCTATGGCGATCTCCTCGAGTTCTTCCTTGATAGACGCTGTGGGGAACTGCTCAAAGATCTCCTCTATTAGGTTATCGATATCTGCTTTATAAACTCGGGATATCTGCTGTGCATAGTCTTGGGGTATCGAAGGGTACATCTCAAACGAGTTCACCGCTTGGCAATATCGACCTACTACTCCTTCTGCCACCCGCACTATATTGCTTTCGGTGACATTCTTCTTTCTGTAGAAGAGCACTTTGACTGCTGTGTCGATGTCCTCTACCAATGAATCAAAGCAATCATGGATGCTGTCTAACATGTACTTCTTCTGTGTTGATTCTGGTATCAACCGGTTCTCATTCTCCTCAATGAACTTGATGAAGCTATCTCCGTATTCTTTCAGAGTTTCATACCTGGTGTCACCCAGTTCATTCCTGTAGCGCTTGATTACTGTCTCCCACGGAACTCCTGCCAGGGTAGTCGCGCCATAGATCATAATCCCCGCGGCTCGACTTAGAGCGAAGAGTTTCTCAGCTGAGCGAAATATCTTGCGCCCGACAGTCTCGGCGCTATCCGCGGCCAATGCCACGGCTTCGCGGTTCATCACAGCTATCTCACAGGTCATACTCGTATCATGCTAAGGATGTCCGGACTCTTGTTGGTCTAGTATAACATGTCTGTCACTTGCAGCATACTCTTTGGGGACTCTCGAGATCCAACTGTCGCTCGAGATGTCCCCCACAGATTCGTTGGGGTAAGCTTCCGAGCACCCTGCTGGTCTATTACCATTGAACAAACATCGGCAT
>PULQ01000132.1 GCA_003552465.1 Dehalococcoidia bacterium | reverse complement strand
TCCTCTGCCCGGCGACACGAAGTACCCGACAGCGATCAAAAGCGGTAGCGAGAGCAGTACCATGTTCACATCTGTCAATCTCCCGAAGAGGGGATCGCTCCTTTCCCCGCGTCGCCTGCGCCTGGCAGCCACGACAACGGTGCCGACCTGCCAGGCAAAAGCAGCCGCTACCCCGAACCCAAGTCCCGAGACCGCTCCCCAGACCACAGGTAACGTCAGGTCACGCCGCATATGGTCGGTTCCGAACGGGCCGTGCACCTGTCCATAGACAACCAGCATGGAATCAAGCTCAGCGTCCCGGGGAACCTCAGCCCTGAGCACAAGCCGGTAATCTCCCTTGAGCATACGACCTGCATCGTGCGGATCGGCAAACAGTCCGTGGTGAGGCGACATTCCCAGCCGATCCCGGAGATCCCTATCGTGGGAGATGTAGTAGCGATCTGACCTTCGCGCATCATACTCTCTCATTGCGATCGTCTCACCGGTTGGCGTCTTCCACGAGACGGAGAAGGGCGTAAGCTCCTCTCCTCCGGTCACCCGCGTGGAAAGGATGAGTTCGCTGGGAGACGCGTCATAGTGATACGAGAAGGGCAGCACGACTTCAACCAGTTTTCTCCCGTCATCCAGAGACTCGACGCGGACGATACCGTCATCGTGGCTGGTGACCATAATAGTGCGCGGCAGGCGGTCCCGGGTCAACCAATCCCACCAGATAGGGTGAGCGTTCCTCGGATTCTCAATACTCTCGCCCGGGTCGCGCCACAGCCTGACGGCTTCCGGGTAAGGTATGGCGATCACCGCGTACAGGGACATGCCCACCAGGATGGCAATCAGCACCAATCCGATTAGCAACGACGGGTGACGCCTGAGTTGCTTCAGCTTTGACAGTCTCCCGGCCATGGGTCACACACCTCCCTGTGCAGCCACCCGACCTCGTCTCTGCATCAGCCGCACGTCGAGGAAGTCCAACAGGAAGACGATCACGGCAACGAACGCAAGGACATACCCGTAGATCACAAGCGTCCCCAATACCACCGGCGTGTCGTTCAGCAAAATAGCCTGATACAAAAGCCTGCCCAGGCCCGGCCATCCCAACAGGGCCTCCAGTACGATCGATCCCGTCAACACGCTGGCGGTAAGGATTAGAACGTGTGTGATCATACGGGGAGCCGTTGGACGCAGGAATGACGGTCTGTCGAGGGCTCCCTTACATGACCCGCTGCCTGCGGCCGGCTCAACCTGCTCGTCGCTTGAGTGTCCGACGAAGAAGGTTCGCCAACTATAGATACTTGCGAAGACGGCTCCCAGAAGAATAGCGCCAATGGCCATTCCCCACGGCAGACCCCTTACATGAGATAGAAAGATCAGGGGCAGCAGCAACCCGTAAAACCAGATCGGCACCGCCGAAATCGGAGCCAGCCTGGTGCCCATTCGGTCCAGAAACCTGCCGCGACGCCGCGACAAAAATGATAGCAACAGGCCGACAGGCACAGACACGGCTAACAGGGTCAGCATCGCCACTCCGAGAAGAAGCGCCGTCGGCGAGACTCGCTCCGCCACGATAGCACGCGCCTGCCGCGAGAAGGTATCGGATATCATGTCGTGTGCCCTTCCCAAATCGAGCGTGATCGCCCACCACATGTGCCTGAAGTTGCGTATCACGAAGGGTCGGTCGAGTCCCTGCCGGCGGTACTCCTCCTGTACCTCTTCTTCGAACAGCCGCTCCCTCTCCTCCGGTGACAGTTCAGGCGTCAACCCAATACGCATGGCGACCTCGTATCTAATGTGGGACTCGCGCATGTCATCCAGTTCGCCACCCCAGTTCATGACGGCGATGAGCAGATACGGCGCCATGAGGAGAATGAGAAACAAGACCAGCGCCCTGGACAGACCGTATCTAACCAGTCCCCAGGGTCGCTCCGATCCACCCGACGCCTCAGAGGTGTTCCTCATGCTGCACCAGCATATGTAGCACGTAGAGACCGGATCTCAGAATCCACAGAGCAGTCCGCTATCCCATCGGATGTGCAGCGTTAATCACGCGGCGATCTGTCGATCCCCGGTCCATATCCTCTATTATACGACTATATTCTTTGCCTTTCAGATTGTCAAGCGTTCAACTACCGGCCTGCTCCCTGCTGGACACGACCCGTGTTCTGACAGGTGCAAAACACCGATTGTCTGCCGCAGCAGCCTTCTTTCGGGGCATGGTGCAGGGGTGGTATAATTGGCCTCACAGATGGGGTCCGAAGTCTTCTACCGCAAGTGGCGGCCGCAGACGCTGAGCGAGGTTCTGGGACAGGAGCCTGTGACCGGGACCCTCAGCCATGCCGTAGAGACCGGGAAGATCGCCCATGCCTACCTGTTCTGCGGCCCGCGGGGTACGGGCAAGACCAGCATGGCACGCATCCTGGCCAAGGCGGTGAACTGCCCCGATCAGAAAGGCGGCGAGCCCTGCAATGCCTGCGCTATGTGCCAGGCGATCGCCGAGGGCAGGGCGCTCGACGTGGTGGAGATAGACGCCGCCAGCAACCGCGGCATCGACGAGATCCGTAGCCTGAGGGAAAAGGCGAACTACGCCCCGAGCCTGGCCCGCTACAAGGTGTACATAATCGACGAAGTCCACATGCTCACCGAGGCGGCCTGCAACGCGCTGCTCAAGACGCTGGAGGAGCCACCGGCACACGTCATCTTCATCCTGGCGACGACGGAGGCTCACAAGGTGATACCGACCATAGTGTCCCGATGCCAGCGGTTCAACTTCCGCCGTCTCGGGCAGGCCGAAATGGTGGACAAGCTCAAACTGATCTGTGACAAGGAGGGTGTGACCATCGAGGTTGACTCCCTGAGGCTCATTGCCCGTGCCGCCACAGGAAGCCTGCGGGACGCCGAGAACACCCTGCAGCAGATGATCGCCTACTACGGCAATCGGATCGACCATGATCGGGTGCAGGCAGAACTGGGCATCAGCCGGGACTCGAGGGTCAGAGAGCTGGCAGAACACGTGATCAAAGGGGAAGTGGCCGCCGGACTGAGGGCCATAAACAGCCTCAACAGCGATGGCGTCGACCTCCGCCAGTTTAACCTCAGCCTCGTGGAGTATCTGCGAGGGGTGCTGCTCGCCAAGTCCCGGTGTGAGGAGGCCCTGGAGGTTACCGGGGAAGACCTGGCCGAGATGGACAGGCTTGCAGCCGGCACCACTCTGGACCGTCTGCTCGGTGCGGTCAAGGCGTTCTCCGCTGTGGACTTCAGAAGCGGCAACTATTCGTCACTGCCGCTGGAACTGGCGTTGCTTGACTGCGCCCTATCTCCGGGCGTACAGCAGGAACATCCTCCCGGTCCTGAGCCTCAACAGGCAGCGAAGGAGGTCGAAACAGCGGGGGCGGCAGTGAGCGTTGAGATTCCGGCGGTAACAGCCAGCTCAGTGGGCGGGACAGATTCAGAGGATGTGGAATCCCCCCAGGACTTCGAGCTACTCCGTGGACGCTGGAAGGAGTTCATCGGGTCCCTTCGCGGAGAGGGCTCCAGCGGTAATCTGGATGCCTTTCTGCGCAGCGCGTGTGACCCGGTATCGCTGGAGGACGACACTCTTGTGCTGGGTTTCTACTACTCCTTTCACAAGGAGAAGATTGAGGACGCCAAGTACAGGCACCTGGTCGAAAGAAAGCTAGCGGAGGTCTTCGGGCGTCCCTATAAGATAAGATGTATCCTTGTCGACCAGAAGAAGGAGTTCACGCCCGAGGCCAGGACACAGAACCCGGTCATCAAGGCAGCGCTCGAGATGGGAGCCAGGATCAGGGAAGAGGAGTCGTATCCCTGAGACTCCTGGAGAAAAGGAGGGAGATGGATAAGTCAGTACTCCGCCAGGCCCAGCAATTGCAGGCGAAACTGGCCAAGGCCCAGGAGGAACTGGGCAGCATGACTGTGGACGCAGCAGCCGGAGGCGGTGCCGTCAAAGTGGTGATCGATGGACACCAGAAGGTCCATTCAGTGGAGATATCTCCCGAGGTCATCGAGTCTGGAGATGCCGAATTGCTGCAGGACCTCGTCATGGCTGCGGTTAACGAGGGTATCACCAAGTCACAGGAACTCGCCGGAAAGCACCTGGGTAAGCTGACAGGCGGTCTCAACATACCGGGACTGTTCTAGGAGCGAGATGAACACCGGCGGCAAGAGACCCCGGTCGTCGTCTCGATGCTGGGGACAATAATCACGTAGAGGACTAGTAGAATGAGGTACATTGCCGAGCCGATATCAAGACTGATCGAGGAGTTCAACAAGCTGCCCGGGATCGGACCGAAGAGCGCCCAGAGGCTGACCTACCATCTGCTGCGTAACTCGGACCAGGAAGCCAGAGCACTGGCAGAAGCGATTCTTACGCTGAAGGAGAAGGTGAAGCTCTGCTCCGTCTGCTTCAACAACACCGATGGAGACACGTGCTTCATCTGCCAGGACCGGGAGCGCGACCACTCCAGGATCTGCGTTGTCGAGAGGCCCTCGGACATCCTTCCTCTCGAGCATACGGGGAAGTACAGCGGCGTCTACCATGTGCTCCATGGTACGATCAACCCATCGCAGGGCATCGGGCCCGAAGAACTGAGGATAAAGGACCTCCTTGCCCGTCTGCACAATGGATCTGTAACCGAGGTGATCATAGCGACCAACCCCAACGTAGAGAGCGAGACTATGGCCATGTACCTCCAGCGGACAATCGCGCCGCTCGGGATTCGGGTCACCCGCCTGGCTCGCGGCCTGCCGTTCGGAGCCGAACTGGAGTATGCCGATGACCTGACACTGGGACAGGCGCTGGAGAACAGACAGGAGTTCTAGCAGCGCACATACCCTGTCCACTTCATGACGAGGGTAAAAGCTTCTCCACCCGGCGCGGGCACATAGGCTTCCGTTTAACTGGAACCGATCCGGCTGCCGAAACGCCGGGACAGCTTCACCCCTCACCCCGCACCACTCGATACCAGCGACACGCCGTTCCTCCGGCGCGGATTCTGACCTCAGTCATTATTCGGGTCACGACCGTTTACGGTAGAAGGGTGCGAAGACAACCGCCTGTTTTCACCGGTGCATGAGCCAGATCTTAACAGGATCTTAACATTAACATGGTACCATCTCTTAGATTGCCAGAACCAACCGGGCATCCACGATGATGTCGGGAGCCCATTGACAAAGAGAGGGCAGAAGCAGCCATGGGAAAGGCACAGGCTAGCGAGACAACAGAGAAGAGCCGGAGGCCTGCCACGGAGATCGGGCAGCCGTCACGTGGGGCTATGGCTCGCGACGTGACCGACCTCGAAAGGAGGTCGGTCTTCCGTTATAGGGTAAGGTGATGCCTATGGACATAGAAGTCGAATGCTAGCTGATCATCGTGCCCCCGGTCGAGGGGCGAAAAGCAGAAGAGAATAGCAGAAGAAGGAGAGTGACATGAAAAGGACATTATGTGCCGTATTTGCCCTGGCATTGGTGTTGAGCATGGGAGCGGTGACGGGGCCAACGGCGGCGGTCGAAGGCTCGGAATTCGGTGGGTACCCAAACATCATCGATGTGCCGGACGATTATCCCACCATCCAGGAGGCGGTTGATGCTGCGGTGCCGGGCACCACAATCGTGGTAGCCGCAGGAGAATACGACGGCTTCCAGGTGCTGGGAAGGCAGAGGATAAGCATAGTGAGCACCGAGGGAGCAACGGTTACCAGCGCGAACGTCACTTCGATCAACCGCGGTCCCATAGAGGACG
>PULQ01000044.1 GCA_003552465.1 Dehalococcoidia bacterium | reverse complement strand
TTACATCATCCCCGTCTTCCTCGGTTAATTCCATCTTTACTACCACTGCCGCTAGCACCACTACTGAGTCCTGTGTTATCGGGTCCACCCCTACTACGGGCGTCCCCACAACAGCAGCCCGAACCTCAGGGCTATTACGGACAATGGATGCAGCTAATGCTTCAGGCGATTGCCCGATAAGTAGTGGTAATGCTATTGCCAGCCCGGTAATCAGCGCTACCGTTGCTATGCAGACTGCGGCAGTCTTCCACACCGGCTGTCGCGCAACCAGGCCTCTCCTCAGCGTGTCCATGCCTCTGCTTACCCTGGATCTCGCCCGAGCGACAGAGGTAACCTTTGGCTGCTCGTTAAGAAGGTGGCCAGCATTGAGCACCGCCATCCTCAGCCGCCGTCGATGGCTTTCCAGCTGAGTCCCGGGCAGCTCGACCCCTTCCAGCTTTTTGACTAACTCTTCTTCCTTCATGACTCCCCTCTAAATACTATAACCGTGCTTTCCTTCAAAAGGTTGCATCTTATTCCATCAGTTTTCCCAGTTTCTTCACGGCCCGGTGCAGCAAAGATTTCACCGTCCCCTCCCGCTTTCCCAGAATCTGCGCGATTTCCTTGATCTGCTTGTCTTCAAAGAACCTGAGCGTAATAACTTCCTGGTATTTAACCGGCAGCCTGGATATGTTTGCGTGCAAGGCGAGGTACTCCTCATGCCTTCTCAAGTCCGCCTCGGCCTCAAGAACGTCGGACTCAGCCGGACAATTGTCGATGCTGATCGAGTCGGAGACTGCTTCCAGCGAAAACCGCCCCTGTTTGGTCTTGCTGTAGTAATTGGCGATCTCATGGGTGGCGATGCGGTAAAGCCAGGAGGAGAAAGGAACACCCCGCCAGCGGAATTGTCGAAGATTCTTCATGGCCTTGAAGAATACTTCTGAAGTCACATCCTGGGCGATTTCAACGCTGGCTGTCCTTCTCAGGACATAGCCGAAAAGCCGGGGGTAATAATGATCATAGAGCTCAGCGAAGACCTCGGTATCGCTCTTGGCTCTTTCGACTAATTCCTTTTCCCGCTCTAGATCCATTTCCTGTTGCCGGGTTGATGACGCAATACCTCTATACTATAACCCGCGGATCCCGAAAAGGTTGCACTCCTTTCTCTGATAGACAGATGAGTGCAGAATAGGGACACGTCCATTTTTCGCTCCATGTCTCCTGCCGCTCCGGGTGACAGGTGATCAGTCCGAGAGAAGTGTTCCCGTTGGAAAAATGGACGTGTCCCTACTTTCGTCTGGTGTTTTCTTCGGGCAGTATCCACAACCTGCCGTCGGGGTGCTGGTCGCCTTATCTCGCCTGGGTCATGTTATGGTCGTCTTCACCATGCGTACGGCTGGAATCTCATCATCGCTGAGCTTGTCCACCGAGCGCTCTGTTACTTGGTATCCGTAGCGTTGGTAGAACCGCACTGCGTTCAGTGATGACCACAGGCTAAGTGTCCGGCAACCGAGGTTCGAGGCCACCTCTTCGAGATGGGTCAGTAGTGCTCGGCCGATTCCGGCACCTGCCCGCGCCGGCGTAACGTACACCGCAACGATTTCGCTCTTCTCTGCATTGAGCTGCCCCCAACCGACGATCTCTCCTTGCTCGACCGCCACGACAACGTAATTCTCCTCGATGCTAGGGAGGTATCGTTCCGGCGTGATACTGCCCGCCCATGTCTCAATCTCCTCAGGGGTGTAGTGTGTTCGTCCGAGACCGCGAGCAGATGACCGGTGCACTCTAGCTATCGCTGGTGTGTCAGCAATCGTAGCCTCGCGAATGGTAACCATATTCGTGCATGGCACCGCATCTCTGCGGTAGGCGCCCCGCCTGCCTCCGACTGGCGAGTATCGGGAGTTCGGTTCGTCCCTGCCTCCTGAACTGGAGCGCGCCCTGGAACTCCCGGGCTAGTCCTGGTCAGCCCGGTCAGGCGCATGTCTGCACCGAAGGACGTCTCTCGCTGTGCCGCCTCCGGGCAGGACGTGCCTATGCCTGCTCACCCTGCCGGTCGCAGGGCTAGCCCTCTATGCGGAACTCGGCGACAAGGGTCCGCGTCTCACGAGGTGCGTCGTGGTGTATCATGCCGACCTGCACTTCCTTAACTACGCGGTACCTGCCCGGCTCGGGCTCATCGAAGAAGTGCTCAGTTGGAACAAAGCTCTGCCGAAAGGCTCGTCCCGGGCCTATGACACCGAGCCACAAGAGCCACACACGATCCAACGGCACATGAACCCAGTCACCATCCTCATACCGTTGCACCTCAAAGCGATCCCCAAACTGGACTGCACCCGTCCGGAGGCTCCTGATGGTCAGAGTGACTGTCTCATCGGGAAGATACGTCTCCTGGTCCAGGCGAAGGATCACGGAGCCCACGGGAATCACACCCGTCACCACCACGGTTGCGACCACGACCAGCGTACCAAGTACCGCTAGAGCGATAAGCAACTGCCTCTTCATCTGCGTTTTCTCCCACCTATCTCATTCATATCATATCACCTCCCATCTGATCCTGCGAGTTCTCGGGCTAGCCCTCTATATGGAACTCGGCAACGAGGGTATGCTCCGTTCCGTGGATTGCCCCGATCCTGAACTCCTTCACCACCCGGTATCTGCCCGGCTCAGGCGGTTCAACGAAACCCTGCCTCAGAGACAGTTCCTGCTCGAAAGACTGTCCCGGTCGCAGAATCAGGGCGATACTCTCCACCAGGCCCAGGCCAAACGGAACTCTCACCCAGTCGCCATCCTCAAACCGCTGCACCTCGAAGCGATACCCGTGAAACACCACGCTCGTGGAGCGATTCCTGAAGGTCATGGTGGCAGTGTGATGAGGACGATACGTCTCACGGTCCAGGTGCAGCGTCACCGTACCAATGCGGATCACGTCCGTGACGACCAGCGCAACTAGCAGGACCAGCACGCCCACTACCACCAGCCCGATGGTCAATCCCCTCTTCAGACGCACCCGCCCCCGCTTCTCCGGTTCATGCCGTCTCTCCATCCTCATGTCATATCACCATCCATCAGATACCGCGGACTGCCCCGTGAATCCTGCACCATCGATAGGCCGCTCCCAACACGTATAACCAGGGTCGCGGCTTCCCGGCAGCATAATACCCCCGATATCAGTATAACGCACAGGGCCGAGAAAGGTTGCAGCGTTAGCCAGATAGGGACACGTCCATTTTTCCCTCGGTGTCGCCTGCCGCTCCGGGTGACAGGTGATCAGTCAGAGAGACGTATCCGTGCCCGAAAAATGGACGTGTCCCTATTATCACGTGGCATACATGGGCGCAGCCGGGTTCGGTACTTCCTGCTCTCGCTTGTACTCTTTCTGTTATAGGTCGGCGTGGCCCTCCTCAGTAACATCTTCATCTGGGTGAACCATACTGCCTCCGGTAACATTCTAAGTGAGTGAATGAGTTCTGTTGCGGGGGGAGGCCTTCTCTGGTATGATTGCGGGGCTGAAATGGATAAGATAGAGTTGAAAGCCACCAACCGGGACATTCTAGGCAAGAAGGTCCGGCACCTGCGCCGCCAGGGGGTCACCCCCATACACCTGTTCGGACACGGCATCAAGTCGCTGGCGCTGCAGTGCGACGCCCGTGAACTGGAGCAGGTGTTGAGTCAGGCCGGCCATACGGGCCTCATCAGCCTCAAGGTCGACCACGAGAAGAAGGCAAGGACCGCCGTGATCCGTGAGTATGGCAGGGACTGGCGGAACAAGCAGTTGATTCACGTCGACCTGTACCAGGTGAGGATGGGGGAGAAGATAAGGCTCGAAGTGCCTGTGGTAGCGATCGGAGAAGCACCGGCGCTGAAGGTCAAGGAAAACATGCTGGCCCAGGAATTCGACACTCTGCACGTTGAGTGTCTGCCCGGCAAGATACCGGACACCATAGAAGTTGATATTTCTCCCCTCACCGAGCCGGGAGATGCAATACGGATCAAGGATATCGTCCTCGACGAGGGTGTAGCAGTGCTCAACGAGCCGGAGCTGGTCATCGTGAAGATCAGCAGGCGGCACGTGGAGAAAATGGAAGAGGAGGTTGTGGAGGCGGTACCGGAGGCGGAGGAGGAAGCGGCTGAGGGACCCGAAGAGGCTGAGTCCGATAAAGAGAAGCCTTCAGAGGGCGAATAGGCTGACAGGCCCGGCGATCGACTCTGTGCCCGTCCGGGCATAACGGACTTGCCCGTTTGGCGGATCGTCGCTAACATATGTCGTATTAGTTACTAGCTCTCTCCGAGCTGCCTCGCCTAAAGTTCAATCCATGGCGGGCAGACGGTAGGCCGAGGGGCCTCGAGGGCACAGGTAGAAATGCCTGTGCCTCCCGCGCTAGGAAAGGAGGGAATATGGAGTCAGGCTATCTTGCAGCACCATTCTTATCTACGGTGCTTTTCTTGTTCCTGATCGTCCCTGCACCCGCATTGTCCGTGATCTTATCAGGCCCACATACCGGCAGTCAGCGAAAACACGCAGGTCCATCGTGAGAAGGACAAGCATGAAGACCGGGGGCGTTGTGCTGGCCGTTTTGGCCATTGCTGTGGTTGTCAGCGTTGTTGCCACGCCCCGTGTCCCCTCTCTCAAGATAGCCACCACATCCAGCCTGTATGACACCGGACTGTGGGGAAAGCTTGAAACTATCTTCGAGGAGCAAAATGGAGTGAAACTCCAGATCTTCTATGCCGGCACCGGAATAGCGCTTGAATACGGCATGAGGGGAGATGTCGATGCCGTAGCAATTCACGACAGAGCCCGCGAAGAGCAGTTCGTTAGCGAGGGCTATGGCGTGGAACGCGTCCCCTTTGCCTTTAACTACTTCTTGATCGTAGGCCCGGAGGATGACCCGGCAGGCATCGCAGGCCTCAAGCCGGAGGACGCATTCAGGAAGCTGCTGGAGGACGGAGCGGAGGACCCTGGCCGGATCGTGTTCATCTCAAGAGGAGATGACTCGGGAACCCACGCTAAGGAGAAGGCCATCTGGCATGAGGCCGGCTTTACCTATGAGGAAGTGCAGGGATCGAGCTGGTCTAAGGCCAGGGACGGTTATGTAGAGGCAGCGAGGGGAATGGGGCCGACGCTGCTCATGGCCAATGAGAAGGGCGCTTACACGCTGACCGACAACGGCACCTTCCTGGCCTATATCGGCAACCTCGACCTGGTGCCCGTAGTCGAGACAGGAGCCATGCTGCTGAACGTATACTCGGTGATCGCGGTGAACCCGGACAGGCATCCGGGAACCAACACCGAGATGGCAGGCAAGCTGGTGGAGTTCCTGACCTCACCCGAGATACAGGCCATGATCGGTAGCTATGGAGTTGATGAATACGGGGTGCCGCTGTTTTCCCCCTGTGCCGGAGCAGAACCTGAAGATTAGGCCTGATGAAGCCGCGGCACAGTCGAATATGCGAAACACTGGATCGGTAACGAGTGCGCAGAGCAGGGATCGGCTATGACTGAGATCTGGCAGGGCCTGATCAGGGCTGTACAGATGATTGCATCGTTCGACGCCGAGGTGGTCGAGATAGCTCTTCGCACACTTAGCATCGCTGGCACATCATCCCTCCTGGCAGCCCTTATCAGTCTGCCCATCGGCACGCTTATACACTTCCGCCAGTTCCCCGGTAAGAGAGCCCTGATCAACATTATACAGACGCTGTACTTCCTGCCTACCGTTATCGTCGGGCTGTTCGTCTTCGTGCTCTTCTCCAGGGCGGGGCCTCTTGGCGAGCTGGGCATA
>PULQ01000024.1 GCA_003552465.1 Dehalococcoidia bacterium | reverse complement strand
GGGGTTGACCGTAGGGGCGGAATCGACCCCGCCCCTGCGGTCTCCCCGCCCTCCCTTCCCTTAGTGGCAGAGGCCTGACTCCGTCGGGCCTCGGGGTGACAGAGGCACTGGGGGCTTCGCCCCCAGATCCCGACCCACCCCTCGTCATGCGAAGGTCGACGATAATCGACCTGAAGCAATCTCGTACCACAACGTTCTTTACAGAGATCGCCACGGCCCCCGATTCCATCGGGGCCCTCGCGATGACAGGTGAGATTCGGGACACTCCTATGCCGGGTTTTGCCGGAGGACCGGGTGCGAGCAGCCTGCCGCGTGTTAAGTGCACTTGCCCCGCAGAGCAGCTGCCCTCCGGCAACACGAACCATGCCGCATACAGGCCATTGACATATCTTTCCCGGCTGGACTATACTGGAATGTGCGAGAGCGGCCAGTGAGCCGCCGGGTTTGGGTAGTGATGTGCGCTGTGGGGAGCGGCTGTTGTAACCGGCCGCAATAAGTGTGGTTGCCCCGCTGCAAGGCAGGCTGAATGCGTTGTGCAGTTGGGATATGGCCACTGGATGATACGGTGTCCGCACGCGAGGCGGGCTGAGCAGAGTGGCCGAGGGGATATAGAATAACCCTTAGCTATAGGAGGACACAAGGATGAAAAGAACAGTATGGTATTCACTGATGGCCCTGGCTCTGGTGCTGGGCCTCACTCTCTCCATATCGACGCCGGTGATGGCTACTGGGATTAGTGTTGCTAAGGATACAGATCCCGGCGATCCCGACATGTATTATGTTGGTGACACCATCAACTACATTCTGACAGTCAAGAACCTAGATGTACACGAGCCCCTCACATTGACCAGGATCTGGGACACCTTCCCGGATGGGACCGTGGAGGAGTTTATTGACCAGGGTGAGACCCTCGTGCTAGAGCCGGGTCAAGAGCAAGAGTTCACCGCCAGCTACATTGTGTCTGCCGACGACATCGAGGAGATAACCCCTCCTGTTGGCGCCCCCTACTGGGGTGTCAGGAACGCCTTCGAGGCAGAAGCCAGGCCAGACCCAGATGAGGACCCCGTTGCGAGTGGCCGGGTTCAGAAGATCTCACGAATAATTCGGCCGAACACCGAGGTGAGCATCGAGGCGTCGGCGACAACGGTTGTCTCCGGTGAAGAGTTTGACCTGACCGTAACCGAGGAGAACACCGGCGATGTAGAGCTGACCAATCCCTATGTGGAGGTCTGGGACAAAGACAAAGAAACGCGCTTGTACATGCTTACAGCACCGCCTGACAGCGGTGACCTTAACAACGACGGGATTCTTGACCCGAATGAGACCTGGAGTTGGACTATCGAAGGCGTTACCATAACAGAGACGACCGATTTCGTGGCCCTGGGCTTCGGCACTGACCCGCTGGGGAATGAGGTCAGCTACGACACGGGGTTTGAAGCCGAACGGGATGAAGTGACGGTCGGGGTTGAGCTTCCTGTGGGCGGTGAGGTTTTTCCAGTCAGCATGCTGGTGATCCTGATACCAGGGCTCGCCTTGGCGGCGGTTATAGTCGGCGTTGTTGTCTATGTTAGGAGCCGCCGGGGTCGGAGCTAAGCTTAACCATTGCGGGAGGCTCCGAACCACATGAGCTTCTTGGGCATCTGCGCCTCAGGTTGACATTTCGGTGCGTGGTGATAAAATGGCTTCATAAGGTTGCCACAGGGTGGGTGATCAAGTGTGTGCATCGGAGGGTTATCGCAGGTCGGGGTACGCTCGGCATGGCAAATATAGCGATCCGTGCCCGGCTTTCTTTCCCGAGAGGTTGAGAGGCGGATTCCCCTTCGAAGAGCAAGGGCCTACAGGGGCGCTTCCCGGTTCACCGGGTGAGCGGAGAAAGGGCAGGCCATGACAATGAAACCCGGTCTGAGGAGATGCCATTACCTGACAAGGGTGGGCCTCTGTCTTGTCGCGGCAGCACTGATTGCCGGGATGATAGGCTGTACTATCGATCTTGATGCTGATGATCCTGACCTAATCCTCCCTGCGCGGTACGATCTGACCGTCGGCAGCTCGGCCGGGGGATCCGTAACGTCCCCAGGTGAGAATACGTTTACCTATGATGCCGGGACGTCCGTGAATCTGGTGGCTACGCCGACCGACGGCTATCGTTTTGTCAACTGGACCGGCGACGTGGGCACCGTTGCCAATCGCAATGCCGCCTCAACGACCATCACCATCAATGGCAACTACTCCATCACCGCCAACTTCGAGGAAATAGCAGACTATGAACTCACGATTTCCAGCGGCGCCGGAGGTTCAGTAACATCTCCAGGCGAGGGGACGTTTTCCTATGAACCCGGAACGGTGGTGGACTTGGTGGCAACCCCGGATTCCGGATACGGGTTTCTCAACTGGACCGGCAATGTGGGTACGATTGACGATCGCGAATCTGCATCAACCACCATCACCATGAACGGCGACTACTCCATAACCGCTAACTTCGAGGCCGATGTGATGCCGGAGTACGACCTGACCATCATCAGCACGACCGGAGGCTCCGTAACCGTAACCGTCGATGGCGACGAGACCGTGGTCGGCCCCGGTCAGACGAAGACCATATCTGATATCGCCGCGAATACGTGGATAGAACTGGCTGCGAGCGCTGATACGGGATATCATTTTGTGGACTGGGAAGGTGCGCCTGTCGATGGTGTCACCAACGCCGCGACGAGTTTTACCATGCAGAGCAACTACTCCATCACCGCCAGCTTCGCGTCGGAAGAAGAGTACGTACTTACCATCTTCAGCACCGGCGGAGGGGCGGTGACCATCCCTGGTGAGGGTGTCTTCTCCCGTACGGCCGGTACCGTGGTCGATCTGGTTGCCACCCCCGATAGCGGCTACGAATTCGTGAACTGGACGGGCGATACCGACAGCATCGCCGATGACGAGGCGGCCTCAACCTCCATCACCATTGAGGGCAGCCACTTCATCACAGCCAACCTCGAGCTTGAAGACATTCCACCCGATACGTATGCGCTCACCATGCAGGCAGATCCCGATGAAGGTGGAACGGCGACAGATGTGACCGATGCGGGACCTTATGAAGAGGGAGATCCAGTGACCATAAAAGCCGAGCCCGCAACCGGCTACGAGTTTACCGGGGGGACCGCGAGCGCGGGCACTTTCGCTGATGCCTCTGCAGCGGAGACGACCTTCTATATGCCCGGTGAAGCGGCAACCATCACCGCCAACTTCGGGCTAGAAGGTGAGGTGATTTTCCCCGACCCCAACCTTGAGGCAGCGATCAGAGAGGCCACCGGCATAGCTACGGGACCGATCTTCGAGTCTGATTTGGAGGCCCTCGAGCACCTTTTTGCCAGGAACAAGAAGATCACGCACCTCGACGGGCTCGAGTACTGTATCAATCTGGTATTGCTCGACCTCCGTGACAACAGGATAAGCGATACCGAACCCCTGGCGGGCCTCACCAGCCTAACCTGGCTGGGGCTTGCGCACAACCGCATAGTGGATATATCGTCTTTGTCTGGCCTCACCAAGCTAAAATGGCTCTACCTGGGTAATAATCGGATTACCGATATCGGTCCCCTGACCGGCCTCGTCAACTTGGCTGTTGTGGGTCTCTGGGGTAACGCGATAAGCGATATCAAACCTCTGGTAGACAATGCGGGACTGGGCGATGGAGATAGGGTGTACCTCCAGAGTAATCCCCTGAGTGACGAGTCGCTCAATTCGCACATACCTGAACTTGAGGGCAGAGACGTGGAGGTCTACTACTAATTAGAGCCGGCTCGTGCGCTTCTGCCACCATCAAAGTGCCTAGAAGCGGCCGACATATTGAGAGGCTGGAACGAGCATATGATAACACGTGACCGCTGCCAGTCAGAATGTGCGGGCATCCGAACAGAGGATACGAACCGCGCGTCGCATCCACTGTGAAGAGGGCTGCCTGCTCCACCACCGACCGAACGCAGTCGATAGCGGTCATAAAGCAGATCCAAAGCTAGGAGAGACAAGGAGGACAGGAACGATGAGAACAAGGGTGCTCTATTTCATAGCTGTGCTGGCGTTGGTGGCTGGATTGGTGACGGCAATGGCAACAGTGCCCGCCATGGCCGCTCGAATCGAGGGGGAGAAGGATGCGATCCCCGCTCAGCCCAATATCTACTACGTCGGCGACACCATCGAATACGAGATGACTGTCAGCAACCCCGTAGATGATCACTCCAACCACCTGAGCAGGATATGGGACACCCTGCCTGACGGCACTGTGATTGAATTCTTGGCCCCCGATGAAAAGTTGGTTCAGGCACCGGGTGATTCGGAGACTTTCCACGAGGAATACACCGTGGATGAGGGCGCCCTTATCTGGCTCTCAGATCTCGAATACTGGGTTGTCAGAAATGTCTTCGAGGCAGAAGGGGAGAACGATGTAGGCGAAGAGGTTGAGGTTCGTGTTGTGCTCGACTCGAGGGTTATCCGACCCAATACAAGGGTCAGCATTGACATTGATACTGATGTCCACCCTGATAGAAGGGTTGTCGCAGGTCAGGAATTCGACCTGATCATTACTGAGGAGAACACCGGTTACGACGAGTTGACCGACGTTTTCGTGCGGGTCTACAAGGCCGGCGAGTTGATTGAGACGCTAGATGACAAGCATCCCTCTTGGAGCTGTGATGGCGATGGGGACGATGTCCTCGACCCGGGCGAGACCTGGAGTTGGACTATCGAAGGCGTTACCATAACGGAGACGACCGATTTCGTGGCCCTGGGCTTCGGCACCGATCCGCTCGGCAACGAGATCAGCTACGACATGGGTTATGAGGACGAGCGGGATGTAGAAACTGTTTGGGCCGAAGACCCCAAGATTCAGATTAAGAAGTACACCAATGGATACGACGCTTACGACCCGGAAGACCCCGATGTTCCCGAGATTGCTGTGGGCGACAACGTTACCTGGACATACGATATCACCAACCTCGGCGACGTGCCCCTGACGGATATCGTCGTTACGGATGACCCGGAAGGCGTGATCGGCACCATCGCGTCGCTCCCCGCCGGCCAATCGGAAACCCTGACCCATACAGGTACTGCCGTGGCCGGGCTGTATGCCAACACTGGATATGTCGAGGGTTATTACGAGGGCGTCAAGGTTGAGGGAAACGATCGGTCGCACTACTTCGGCCTGGGCCCATCGATTGATCTACAGAAAGAGGGCTGGGATGGGTCTACCTGGCATGACGCCGACACTGCGACCGGGCCGGAACTGACTTCCGAACAGGACCCCGTGGTCTTTCGCTTCGTGATCACTAACGATGGCAATGTCGAACTGACGGATGTCGGCTTGACTGATACGGATATGGTCGACTTCTACGAAAACTTCGATCGCAGTGTACCGGCTACCTTCCCAATAACACTGGACGAGGACGAGTCAGTGACCGTCTATGGCTCCCTGGACTGGGAGCCAGGACAGCACGAGAATACCGCTACTGTTGAAGGCTTCTACGATACCACAAGAGTCGAAGACGAAGACCTCGCCCACTACTTCGGCTTAGGGCCTGACATTCAGATCAGGAAGCTCACCAATGGCGTTGACGCCCCCAGCCCGCCCGGGCCTTCGATTACTATAGGCGACACCGTTACCTGGACCTATATTGTCACTAACACCGGCGGTGTTCCTCTGACCAATATAGAGGTTACCGATAACAAAGAGGGGCCGATCGGCAACATCGCGTTGCTGGCTGTAGGCGAATCCCAGACCCTTACCGCCACCGGCACCGCCCAGGAGGGGCAGTATGCCAATATCGGCT
>PULQ01000151.1 GCA_003552465.1 Dehalococcoidia bacterium | reverse complement strand
TGTCGTAGCGGAGTACACCTGGCAATCCAACATGCTCTGCATAAGTCCAGTAGGCGCACTCGCGTAACAATCGCCCAGATCGCGTAGTCCGGGCCAGCGAAACCTCGTATGTTACCTCTAGAACTCCGGGACATGAGACGCATCGGTACCCTTTTCGGTAACACTTATTATGACGCAATTCGGACGGCACTGGCAATGGTATTGCCCTTGACCTTGATCGATATCTCCATTGTGTCACCGCAAGGGCCCGTCAATCTCCCGAATCCATCCGCATCCTGCATGACACCCAGGTTTCTGGGCTCCATGGCGTGCCGGACAACTGTTTCTGAGTAGATGCTTCGCGCATCCGCCAGAATCAACTCTTGAAGGTCTTCAGATTCAGCGTACATAGTGTTCCTCTCATCTAGCTGGCGCCAGCCAGTACGGACTGCACAAGGGACGCGCCGAGTTGAGCCACGATCTCTTCATCATAGCTCTCGATCTGCCCCTCATCGCACAGCCTGGCCAGGTTGGGGTCTATCGGCAACTGCCCGATCAACGGCGCGTTGACGGCCCGGGCCATCTCCTCTCCTCGGCTCCGACCGAATATCTCAATCCTCTTGTCAATCTCGGGTACGTAGAGATAACTCATGTTTTCTACCACGCCGAGTACACGTTTGTCCATTGTACGCGCCATGTTCACGGCCTTGCGAACGATCATCTCAACGAGGTCCTGAGGAGTGAAGACGACCACGACCCCGGAGATCGGGAAGGATTGCATCAGAGTTAGAGGCGCGTCGGCGGTTCCGGGAGGCAGATCTACGAGCAGGTAGTCGAGCTTGCCCCAGAGCACATCCTCGCCGAATTGCTTGATCGTGTTTCCGATCAGGGGGCCACGCCAGATCACCGCGTCTTCCTCGTTGGGGAGGAGAAGGTTGATGGACATGACCTCGATTCCCGACCTCGAGAGCACAGGCAGGATTCCGCTGTCGTTGCCGCTCGGTCGCTCGCTGAGACCGAACATCTTGGGTATGCTGGGCCCGGTGATATCGGCGTCGAGTATGCCCACCTCGTGGCCGCGGCGCTTGAGAGCGATGGCGAGCAGGCTCGACACCAGAGATTTGCCTACGCCTCCTTTGCCGCTCATCACGGCGACCATGTGACCTATCTCATTGATGTCCTTTGCCTTGGCGTCGCTGTATTCTACGATCGCATGGTTGACATCAGGCAGTTTCTCAACCGCTTCCCTTACCTTTTCCCTGATCCAGTCCTGTGCACCGGGAACCAGCCCGGTCGATGCCAGCGCGATGCTCACCTTCTTGTCGGAGGTGGTTATCTTCCGCACCAGGTTCATGTCCACTATGCTGCGTTTGACGGCGGGCACCACGATCGATTGCAGGCTTGCCATTACTTGTTGTTCATCGGTCATATACTTTCCTCCGTAAAGTCATGTTAATGGTCACAGATGTTACCCTCAGTAGTCAGCTGGCCGTCCAGATAACTCAGAACCGCCCTCTCGGGGTCGCTTTCTACAGCGCCGACAACTACCCCGATGCGGTGTTCCCGGAAGAGACCCTGTGCCCGCGATCCCATACCTCCGGCGATAACCACGGCAACGCCTTGTTCTGCCAGCCATCCCGGCAGCAGCCCCGGCTGATGCCCCGGCGAAGGCATGAGTTCCTTTCTTACAATCTGCCTATTGTTCTCATCTGTGTCCATCACAGCAAAGAACTC
The DNA here is from genome assembly GCA_003552465.1 of Dehalococcoidia bacterium. Classification (GTDB taxonomy): domain Bacteria; phylum Chloroflexota; class Dehalococcoidia; order GIF9; family AB-539-J10; genus RBG-13-51-36. The sequence goes on along the minus strand of PULQ01000151.1, from coordinate 4,262 downwards.
GCAGTGGCCGAAGTGCGGCGATACTTTGCCGCCGCTGACCGGTATCGCATATCTCATAATAACCTCCGTATGCTGGTGCTTGTTCTTGGCCCCTCAATCCAGCCCGCAGTTGTCTCCAACATTCACACTAACTCCTTTCCGGGATCGGTCTGGGCCGTAACTCCCTTCAGGCCGGACTGCTTCCTTCAGACGCGCCCGAGATCCTTCGCCACATCGTCACGATCTCCCGGGTGACTCTGCCGTCGGAATACTCCACTATTGGCACGCCCCTGACGATCGATTCAGTTACGGCGTTGTCGAATGGGATCCTCGCCACCACATCAACAGCTTGGCGAGAACACTGCTCCTCAGTCTGCCTTGTGTTCTCCTCGTTGATATCATACTTGTTGATGCAGACCGTCGCAGGAACGCCGAAATGGCGGCAGACACCGAGCACTCTGTCCAGGTCATGCATTCCCGAGAGGGTTGGCTCGGTAACCAGAAGGGCCAAAGATGCGCCTGACAGAGATGAGATGACGGGACAACCGATACCGGGCGGTCCATCACTGATAACATAATCCAAGGCTTGCTCTTCGGCAACCTTCCTGGCCTGCTGCCGTACTACCGCCACCAGTTTCCCCGAGTTCTCTTGAGCTATTCCCAGCCGGGCATGAACAAGGGGGCCGTACCTGGTACCGGAGATGAACCAGTGTCCGGCCATGTTTTCCCTCATCGTTATAGCCTCAGTCGGGCATACGTGGTGACAGAGGCCACAACCTTCACAAGATGCCTCTTCAACCTGGAAGTCCCTGATGGCGTGGAAGCGGCAAAGCTCCTGGCACAGGCCACACTCATCGCACCTGTCCTGATCTATCCGTGCTACCTTTCCGCTCCAGAACTCGGTTCTCATCTTCTCTGAAGGCCTGAGCAGGAGATGCAGATCAGCCGCGTCAACGTCGCAGTCGGCAAGAACCTTGCTCTGTGCGAGAGCGGCCAGGGCACCGACTATGCTGGTCTTGCCGGTGCCACCTTTACCGCTTAGCACTACGATTTCTTTCAACAACCAGCTCCGTAACCATGTCAAATAGTTCCAGGAAACTGCTCTTCCACTGAGGCATTCCGGCGACCAGTGCTATTCCACGTGAGTAAAGACGGGCGATCTCAAGGTCCAGCGGAATGGTAAGCAAGACTGGTATGCTGTTCTCGCTGCAGTAGTCCACCACTCTGCTGTCGCCGATGCCGGCCCGGTTCAGCACCACTCCGCAGGGAACAGCTAGCTCTTGCACTGTCTCGACAGCAAGGGCGAGGTCATTCAGACCGAAGGGAGTTGGCTCGGTCACCAGTATACAGAAGTCGCTCCCCTTGATTGCCTCTACTACCGGACAGGATGTGCCGGGGGGCACATCCACAATGGCTATATCATAGTTATTGACACGCTCCTTCACCTTTCTGATTACCGGCGGTGCCATTGCCTCGCCCACGGTCAGTCTTCCATGGACGAAAGCAACCCCGCCGAAGCGTCCCCATTCGACAGTACCTATCTCGTGCCCAACCTCGGTGATGGCCTTCTCCGGGCAAAGGTAAGAGCAGGCACCGCAGCCGTGGCAGAGCTGAGGAAAGGTCAGTACCCGGTTGCCCAGTACGGCAATGGCATTGTAGGCGCACACCTCGGCACACTTCCTGCAATGGGTGCACTTCTCCTCGTTGACCTTGGGGACTGGAATCGTCACTGTCTCTCTCCCCGTGATCTCGGGCCTGAGAAACACATGGTCGTTTGGCTCCTCGACATCACAATCAAGAAGCTGGACGTGATGGCGGTCGCTCAGTGCAAGAGCCAGGCTGGTAGCAACCAGTGTCTTTCCGGTGCCGCCCTTGCCACTGGCAATGGATATTCTCATGCTATTCCCTGACCATTCTGGCACCACATTTCGGACGGGGCAGATCATTGCAGGGAGCAGCTCCCCGGTGAGATACACTTGCCCCGCAACCAGCACAGACGCATCTGCCACTGGGACCTGCCCCAGGCCGGTTACCCACCCTCCTTTCCAAATCCCTGCTACGTCGTGGTTAGCTACCCGTTCCATGCCCCGGCACGTATGGAGCCGTACCGTCTCGCCCGGGCATTGCTCTACGTCTTCCTACATAGTTCTGCGATGCGACGCTGGATGTCGTCCAGTTGCTTTGCCATGCTCTCGGTCTGAAATCTGAGTGCCTCTATCTCCTGGTCGGTGGTGGTTGTCTCAGGGGCTGCTCGTGATATCGTTCCCGGTCCCATTCCCCTGCCCATTCCCCTCCCTCCACCCATGCCTACCCCGTAATGGGAGCCGACGCTGGGCTGAGCATTCGGCTGGAGCTTGCCTGATTTGTAGGCTTCAATGGCGTCTCGTATCCGCCCGGAGGCACCGGTAACTACCTGTACCTCTCCTGCCGAAAGGGTCTGGTAGGCGTTGGGGCCACAGTTGCCTGTGAGCACCACCTCTACTCCCTTTTCGGCGAGCGTCTGGGCAGTACTGATGCCTGCTCCGCCGGACGCCATGGCGCTGGAGTTGTCCAGGGTTTCAAACTCCATGCTCTCCGGATCAACTATGACGAAGTGTTGACACCTGCCGAAGCGAGGATCTACCTCCGCGTCCAGCCCCGGGGCCGTTGCCGATACTGCGATTTTCATCATGCACCCCTTTCTAGCTTACTCAGTCTCCAGTTCTTTGATTCTGGCGTCTACCTGCTCGAGTTGGTTCTTTATCGCCTCGGCCTCGTCTTTAAGGAAGTCGAGTTCTTGCTCCCGGGTCATCTGGGGGGCGTACGGGTAGGCTCCGGACGCTGCTCCTCTGAAGAAATGCCCGCAGCGCGGCAACCCCCCTCGGCCCCTGCCGACATAGGGCCAGGGAGGAGAGCTACCCCTGAAGCCAAATCCCCGGCCGCCTCGCCTGTATCCGTATCCGTTAGGCATGTTTCACCTCCTTTCAGTCTCTCTTCTGTCGTTATTAGGGATATCCGTGAAATCCCCACCACCCGCCGGCACGACCGAAACCTCGGCCCCGTCCACGACCGAAGCCATAGCCCCACCCGGGCCATGCGGACGATCGACGACCATAGCTGCGCGCATACCTCTGCACTGGACCGGCGAATCCCGGCCTGCCGAAGCCGACGCAGTAACCCGCCGCTCTTCCGGTCATCCGGCCCATGCCCATCGGTCCTGTCCTGTCTCCAAATGGCATCTTTATCACCTCCTCTCTCTGTGAACGCTTGTCATCTTCTGCCTCCGCGGAACCTCCGGCCGCATCGCCGTCCGGGGCCAAACGGAGGCAGTGGCGTAGGCTGGATATTGTCGCTGGAACAGACCGGGCAGGATACGGGTAGCTTCTGTGCTCTGACCTCAAAAGGTACGTTCCACTCGTGTCCATCATCATCACACTTGAAGCGACGCTGGGCAAGTTCGAAGTTGCCTCCTTCGATCTGGATGGCCTTGCCGTTGATCAGTGCATCTGCCAGCTTCTTCCTTGCCGAATCCAGTATGCGATGAAAGGTCGGCCGGGAAATCCGCATTCGTTCTGCACATGCCTCTTGTTCCAGCCCCTCGAGGTCCCTGAGGCGGACGGACTCAAGCTCCTCATGCGTGAGGCTCACACCTTCGAGGGCAGCGACCGGAATTCCCACCGGCCTGAAAGCCCCGATGCTCGGCAACCGGGCAACACACCGCAACTTCGCTGGCCTTGCCATCACAAATACAGCCTTTCTGTGCTATGAATTATGAACATATGTCAATAATAATGGTAAGCCACCAGGGCAGAATTGTCAAGTTCGTGTTGCGTCAAAACAAAGTGTTACCAAAGCTCTCATTGTTGCGTCATAATTCGGGTTACCCAGTCGATGCCACGGATTACCTCTCGGCCAGGGTGCAGAGGTGATCCACTGATTTCGTGATCTGCTTCAGCAGAGCCACCGGATTGAGACCATTGTACAGATTGGCTAACTCGCGTTCTTTAGCTTCTGTGAGTACTCCGCTCCTGAGTAGGCGCTGGTAAGGTGTTTGGGCAGTGTCATAGACCTTGTGCACTTTGGCTCCATGCCGGCTCTTCCTTAAGAGCTTTGAAACCGGCTGGAGGAAGTTGATATACAGACGTAGCAGCCCATAGACATCCTCCAGTGCCTTGAATGCTGTCCTGGAACTGAAGCGGTCATACCCTACTACACGCCTTATCACCGTCCAGTTCTTCTGCTCCACATGACAACTATCGTTCTTCTTGTACGGGCGTGACCTGGTGAAGACGATCCCGTTGCGC
>PULQ01000025.1 GCA_003552465.1 Dehalococcoidia bacterium | reverse complement strand
CTTCGGAACCGGGGGTCGTGGGTTCGAATCCCTCTAGGCGCGGGTGAACCCAGACCCGGAATCACCATCTCCCAGACAACACCGCCCTGCATGTCCGGGTATCGAGGGAAAAGCAGCCTCTACAGCGACCAACTATTTGACTTGGGAAATCCGATTGTATAGGATTATGGATGCAGAAAGAACGCTGATCAAGGAGGCGCAGCATGATAGAGATGACGATCGACAGCATCAGAGTTAGCCTGATGAACTATCAGAGGGTGGTGATCCTGAGGGAAAAGGGGACCAATCGTTATCTGCCGATATGGATCGGCCCTTCGGAAGCCGATGCCATTGCCGTAAAGTTGCAGAACGTGGAACCGCAGCGTCCTCTGACTCATGATCTGTTGCAGTCCGTGATCGGCTCTCTGGGCGCCTCGATTGACCACATCGTGGTGAGCGGACTGAGAGACGACACCTTCTTTGCGAACCTTTGTCTGACCGTCGACGGCGAGAAGCTCGACGTTGATTCCCGGCCCAGCGATGCCCTGGCCCTGGCGGTCAGAGCCGGTGCGCCCATATATGCGGACGAGACAGTCCTGGAGAAGGCAGGGATCATACTGGAAGAGGAAGCGGGCAAGCGGGTGTCCGAGGACAGGCTCAACGAGCAGGAACTGCAGGGGCTGTCGGCTTACAAGGACTTCATAGACACGCTCGACCTCGAGGACTTCAGGAAGCGCCGCTCCTGAGAGTGCCCCGACGCATCATCTAGCACACAGGTCTATTTTCCGGCCTTCAGCCGGTCCACCATAGCCTGTAGAGCAGCAGCGTATCCACTCCAACCCAGGCCGCTTACCTGTCCGTCGGCTATCGGCGCGATCACGGATCGCGATCGCCACTCCTCCCGACGATGTATGTTCGAGATATGCACTTCGATCACGGGCAACCCGCTGTCGGAGAGGGCATCGCGCAGAGAAAGCCCGTAGTGCGTCAGGGCGCCCGGGTTGATCACAATGCCCTGCGCCGTACTGGCCTGCTGCTGGATGAAGTCTATCAGCGCCCCCTCGTGGTTGGACTGGAATGTCGCCACCTCGACACCCAGCGCATGACCCTGCTCTTCCAGCAGGGCGTTGATCTCAGGAAGGGTCCTGTCGCCGTAGTGCGCCCTGTCCCTCTGTCCCAGAAGGTTCAGGTTCGGTCCGTGGATGACAAGGATTTTCATATCGTCACCTCGCTCTCGCCAATTATAGCCGAGCCGTAACGGCACCACAACGGCCGCCTACCCGTCAAGAGCAGTCGGGTCGTGGTCACCGCGTCAGCCTTGCGGCAGGTCGGACAGGTTGACCCTGTGCTTACAGGCCAGGCACCGTGCCCGGGTATCTCCGTACTGCACCAGCAGCTTGCCGCAGGCCGGGCAGGGCTGGGGAAGAGGCCTGGTATTGGTGGCGAACCGGCATTCGGGATAGTTGCCGCATCCGTAGAAGGTCTTCTTCTTCTTGCTGATCTTCTCCACCAGCGCACCCCCGCACTCGGGGCACAGGGCGCCGGTCTTGATGATGTACTTCCTGGTCGTCTTGCACTCCGGGTAGCCGCTGCAGGCGAGGAACTTGCCGAAGCGGCCCATCTTGATGGCCATCGGGCGATCGCAGTTGGGACATGTCTCATCGGTGAGGCGGGTCAGAGACACCTTTGCGACGTTGGTCAGGGCTTCATCCAGCGCAGCCTGGAACCCGGGGTAGAACTCCCGCAGCGGCACGACCCACTCGTAGCGGCCTTCAGCGATGCCGTCCAGTTGCTTCTCCATGCGTGCCGTGAAAGCCGTGTCAACCACCCTCGGGAAGTGCTCGGTGAGAATCCCGTTGACCACTATGCCCAGTTCCGTAGGCCGGAACCTGCCGCCGGTCCTGCTCACATACTCCCGCTCCTGGATGGTGGAGAGGATCGGCGCGTAGGTGCTGGGACGGCCGATGCCTTTCTGCTCCAGTGCCTTGATCAGCGTTGCCTCTGTATAGTAGGGCGGCGGCTGGGTGAAGCATTGCTCGGGCGTAACTCCGAGGTATGCCAGTTCCTCACCGTCCTTTAGTGCGGGCAGGCTGACCGACGCCTCGACCTGCTCGTTTTCGTCTCTGCTCTCGCTGTAGAGGACCATGAAGCCGCGGAACCTGACCGTCGAGCTGCCGGCCCTGAGCAGATAACCCCCGGGCGGCCCCTCCTTCCGGTCCGCGGTAGCCCCGGTTGCCTCTATCTGGACCGTGGTCGTGTCGTACACGGCCGCCGACATCTGGCTGGCGACCATGCGTTTCCAGATCAGTTCGTAGAGCTGTAGCTGGGCCTGGTTGAGGAAGGACTTCAGGTGCTGCGGTTGCCGGCGAATATCGGTCGGCCGGATCGACTCGTGGGCTTCCTGGGCCCATTTCGCCTTCCTGGCGAACGACCGCGGCCTGGGCGGCACGAAGTCCGCGCCGTACTCCTCCTTTATGAACGCTCTCGCCTCGCTGATCGCGGAGGCCGATACAGCGGTGGAGTCGGTGCGCATATACGTGATAAGCCCCACCGACCCCGCCTTCCCGAGGGGCAGGCCTTCATAAAGCTGCTGGGCGATGGCCATGGTGCGCGGGGCCGTGAATCGCAGCCTGCGCGAGGCCTCCTGCTGAAGCGTGCTGGTGGTGAAGGGCGGCGCCGGCTGCCGGGGCACCTGCTTCGTCTGCACGGACTTCACCGCATAGCGGCAGGACTCCAGGTCGGCCACCACCCTGTCGGCCCGGTCCTTGTTCCCGATATCCAGGGCAGTACCGTCCAACAGGGACACCAGCCTGGCCATAAAGCTGACCTTGCCATCATCGCGTGGAGCCAGCCTGACCTCGATGGTCCAGTACTCCTGGGGAACGAAGTCCTGTATCTCGCGCTCGCGATCGACGATCATCTTCACCGCGACGGACTGCACCCTGCCCGCCGACAGGCCCCTCTGGACCTTCCGCCACAGAAGCGGGCTCAGCTTGTAGCCTACGAGCCTGTCCAGGACCCGCCGGGCCTGCTGGGCGTTGACCAGGTTCATGTCGAGGTCGCGAGGGCTCTCGAAGGCCTTGCGTACGGCGTCCTCGCTGATCTCGTGGAAGACCACGCGGTGAACCGGCGCGTCGCCTTTGTCCATGTCCGCCGCCTTGACAAGATGCCAGGAGATGGCCTCTCCTTCGCGGTCGGGATCGGTCGCCAGGTAGATAGCGCCGGCATCGGCGGCCGCCTTCTTGATCTCGGCAACGGTCTTCTTCTTCTGGGTGGGGATCACATACCTGGGGCTGAAATCGTCGTCCACATCGACGCCGATGTCCGACCTGGGCAGGTCCCTCACGTGTCCCACCGACGCCTTGATGCTGTAGCTCCGTCCCAGGATCTTGCCCAGGGTCCTGGCCTTGGCCGGGGATTCGACGACGCCCAGCCTCTGACCGCCGGTCTTGCCGGCTTTGCCGGTCGACCTGGTTGCTTTAGCTCTGGATGTCCGTCTCGCTTTTGTTGCAGGCAACTGTAGCCTCCTTAGTTCCGTCTCCTGAGCACGTAGTTCATGCTCCCCACCTGCCTGACTACTCCCCTCAGTTCCAGCACGGCAAGGGTGCTCCCCACCTCGGGCATCGCCAGGCCGCTGCGGCGGCAGATCTCATCGATATGACTGGGTTCCGAGCCGAGTTGCCCGACTATCAGCGACTCAGCCTCGCTGAGCAACGACAGTTCGAGATTCTCCGGCTGCTGCCCGGCAGGGGACAGATTCAGTTCTGAAAGGATGTCCTCGCAATTTCGAACCAGCTTCGCCCCGTCCTGGATCAGGCGGTTCGTCCCCAGGCTGGCAGGAGAGAGTATGCTGCCTGGTACGGCGAAGACCTCGCGGTTCTGCTCCAGCGCCTGGTGCGCGGTAATCAGGGCGCCGCTCTTCTCTCCGGCCTCGACCACCAGCACACCCAGGCTCAGTCCGCTCATGATCCGGTTGCGCATCGGGAAGCTCTCGGGCCTTGGCCTGGTGCCCGGAGGGTGCTCGCTGACCAGGGCACCGCGCTCCGTTATCCTCCGGGCCAGTCTCGTGTTCTCCGCGGGGTAGATTATGTCCAGGCCGGAGGCGAAGACGGCGATGGTCCTGCCGCCGGCCTCCAGGGCCACCCGGTGGGCCACGGAGTCGACTCCCAGGGCCAGGCCGCTCACTATAGTGACGCCGCTTGCGCACAGGTCGGTCACTATCTCCTCGGTCACCTGTCTTCCGTAGATGGTGGGACGCCGGGTTCCGACCACGGCCAGGCAGGGCTGATCATGAGGGGGCAGGGCGCCCTGTACATAGAGTACCGGCGGGTAGTCATGGATTTCCTTGAGTGCCGGGGGGAAGACCGGATCCTCGCAGGTAAGGATCTCCGCACCGATCCGCTGTACCCTCTCCAGTTCCTCGTCGGGGCACAGTCTCTGGCGCACGGCGAGCAGGGCCTCTATGGTGCGGGAGTCAAGTCCCGCCCCCCTCAGCCTGCCTTCGGGCGCAATCCAGGCGTCGTGCAGAGAGCCGAAGTGCTGCTTGAGCAGGGAAATGCGCACCCGGCCCACCCCGGCCACGGCGGAGAAAGCCACCCAGTATTTCAGTTCAGCGTCGGCTACCATACGATGTCCCGCTGGATTTTAGCACAGGCAGGAGATGCGTGGGAAAGAGGCCATTGACATGGCCTATCGGGCATGCTACGCTTGAACGAAGTAGAGGTTGAGTGTGTAGTCCCGTGATGATACCTGTGATGAGACTCGCTCGATAAACAAGGAGGTTACAGATGTACGCAGCTGACCCTGGCCCCGCGGCAGGCATACTAAGCCAGTCCATGCTTGTGCTGATTCTCGGGGGATTCATCGTCATCGTCGGCATAGTGATCGCCGGCATAGTCTATCGTGAGTCGAGGGAGGGGAAGAAGATGATACTACCGATATTCGACAGGGCATCTGCCGAGACGCCCGAGTCTGCCGATGAATCAGACGAAGCAGAGCGCCAGAAGGCGGCTATCAACAAGGAGATATTCAACCGGATCTTCGGTCATATGGACGTGGCCGGCCTGCTAGGCGGCGGGGCTACGGTCATCCTGGGCCTGCTTGTAGTCCTGATAGCTCTTACTCTCAACGGTTAGCCCTCTACTGAACGCGTCCCTGACCCCGGACAGAGTCCACCACGACCAGACCGCATACATCAATCCGCTGACAAAGCGTGCCGCCAGCCTCAGTAAGAAGATCCCCATCTGCACGATCCAGCGCACCGGGGCGTTGAACATTATCCAGGCCACGAGCCGGGCCGCCAGGCGCACGAAGAAGAGTCCCGCCCGTGCCAGTTCCCTCAACGGAGGATTGTACATAAACCAGGCTATTGCCGCGGCGATGCCCCTGAAGTAGAACACGCCAACCGCTACCAGCCACCGTAGAGGTGGACGGTAGAGGAACCAGACCACGCCCAGCGGGATGCCCAGGAGAATCTTCCAGAACAGGGCGACCAGGCGAAAGCTCAGGTCCCAGAAAACGTTTCGCAGCGGCGGCCAGGAGTAACGGAACAACCGGATCAGCCAGGTAACTATGGCCAGTACAAGCAGGAAGAGGAAGAGCAGCAGCAGGAGTAACCCTGGAATCGTTATTGTCACTCCAAACAGAGTGAGGGTGGGAACGATGATACCTGCTAGAACGAGACCCCACCTCAGGAAGATCTCTACAGCCACCACCACGACGAAGAGAAAGACGATGTTCCTGAATTGAGCTGCCCAGTTCGCAAGTTTCGTTAGCGAGGGGAAGAGGTTGCGCCACAGTAGCAGAAGGAGTGCCAGTATCCCCAGGATTGTTAGCAGGAGCAGGGCCAGGGTTAACGGTATCAGGGCGAGGATCAGGAGAGTGCCTACCAGGAAGATGACCGTCGCTACCGCGAGCAGCCCGGCACAGGTCATCATGGCCTGTTCGTCTCCTCAGCGTACTGGCTGGCTTCTACTCTCTTCTGAATCATAGCGCCCAACCTGGTTGAGCCCGGCCTCATATCAGGATCATGAGGAAGGCCATGAGACCGCTCAGGCCACTAACCAGAATGGTGGCGACGCCCATGAACAGAGCCGTAACACCGGTCAGGGCAAAGCCCGCAAGTCCAAACACGACTGCCAGGGCAGGCGCCACTATACAGCCCATATAGCCTTTCTCTCCTCAGGACACGGGCAGTTCATTCTAACTTCATTTATCATCCCGCCTGTGCCCTGCTCAGGTTATATCAGGAGCACCAGGCCTATCAGTCCGGCCAGTTGCGTAACGATGGCTGTAAAGAGCATCAGGAAGAAACCGAGGACGGCACTCACGTATACAGCCAGCATCCCAAGGCCGCCCACCGCCGCAGCGATCACCACACAGCCCATAGGAACTCACCCCCTTTCGGGCAGGGAGCCAGTTCAGCCGCAATCCCCCGTTCAACTCCTTCCATCTCGAAAGCCATCGTCGTCAACACTCCTGTATTGCGACCCTTCAGGGTCGTGCCGCATGCTCCTTCCTACTCCCGGACATTATGTCAAAACTCCTGTAGTGCCACCCTTCAGGGTCGTGCCGCATGATTCTTACCGCTGCCGGACATTATGTCAACAATCCTGTAGTTCGACCCTTCAGGGTCGTACCGCATGATCCTTGCCGCTGCCGGACATTATGTCAACACTCCTGTAGTGCCACCCTTCAGGGTCGTGCCGTATGCTCATTAACGCCGCTGCGCATTATGTCGAGTTCACGGCGTGAGCCTGAACTTCTCCTCGCGGTAGGCCACGACCATGAGGATGGTGAACACGGCCAGGCCCACCAGTACCCATACCCAACGGGGAATGGGAGACACTGTGAACACCATCGGCTCGGACCATTCGCTCACATTCTCGAACTGGTCCACCGCTCTGACCTGCCACTCATATTGGCCGGGACGCAGAGCCTCGGCCGCCGGGATCGTGAACTTCAACCCGTCAAGCTCTTCATACATCTGTGCGCCCCCGGGACCGTCGATCCTGAGCATGTATGTGACAGTCCGGTCACTGCCCACCGTTATCCTGCCCCATTCAAACTTCACCTCCCCCGACCGTAGCCTTCTAGCTTCTTCAGGCGCAACCGGCCGCGGCGTGTCCAGGGTCTTCTGTATCACCGTGAAATCGGCTGACGCCTGTGCCCCACCTCCGCTGGCCGTGACGCTCAGCGGTCCTGGCGGATTGGCCGGCACCGTAACCGTGGCACTCAGCGTGCCATCGTTATTCGAATCAACTGACTCCAGCACTTCCCTGCCGGCAAACGTCACCGTCATGGCCTGGTTAGCGCGAAAACCATCGCCGCTAATGGTAACCGAGTCGCCCGGTGACGCCTCCTGTGGGTTTACATCAGTTATCCTTGCCAGTACCTTGACGGTAGCCTCTTCGACGTCAGCCTCCAGTGTCGTGTCACCACGAGCAGTTACCGTCTTGGAATCAAAGGTGCTTGTGGGGACGACAAACGACGCTTCAAATGTACCTAATCTGTCAGCGGTGACCGTACCGGCATCAACCGCCTTGCCGCCAAATGTGAATCTTATACCGGTCTCCCAGGCTGCAAACCCGCTGCCGGTAACTGTAATCTCATCACCGACATAAGCTTCGGTAGGCGAGGCCGATATTCCGGTCACGATGGTAAACGGGCGGGTCGGCACATCGCGGGCCCAGGTCTTGGAGCCCGAGGCTCCGATTTCATAGGTTCCGCTTCCTCTGCGGGGGACGGTGAACTCGATGTTGGAAAAGGAGCCGTCGGAATCGGCCAGGATGTTGTCCCTGCGGATTTCTCCGTCGAAAGTGATCCGTATCGCCTTCTCATTGGCCGCAAAGCCTGTGCCGCCCACTCTCACTATATCGCCGACCACGCCGGACACCTTATTCACGGTGATCTCAGGAGTGACCGTGAAATGCATGTGCCAGACCCGGTCGGTTACGCTATCGGGTCCTACGTCGAATCGATAGGACCCTGCCGCGAGTCCGGGTATGGAATGGGTCTCCTCCCAGCTGCCCTGCGCATCGGCTGTCGCCGTCATGATCTCGCTGCCGCGGAACGCGATAGGGATGCCCGTTTCTCCTTCGCTGAATCCGTAACCCTTTATCGTCACCGTTGTGCCAACAGGGCCCTGCCTCGGCGTAATTGTCACGTGAGGATAGATCTCAAAGTCGGCCCTGGCCAGCGTCTGATCCTCTACCCGGATCAGATAAAGGATATCCTCGTGAAGGTCCCTGGCAGCTTCCGGAACAGCGAACTGGCCCGACCAGTTTCCGGCGGCGGGTGCATGGATCTCTGTTAAGCTCCGGGCTAGCGAGGCGGCACCCCAGCAGATATGGTACCTGCCCGCCTCCGGAACAACTATCCACACATCGATCGCGTCGCCGTAGGCCCCGGAAAGGGGGTCCGTCGTAATGGAATACTGTGCCGGCTCGTCTGCCAGAGCCGGCGGGGGCAGGAACAGTGTCAATAATAAAAGACCTGCCAAAGCGGCAGTCGTTACTCTACGCATTCAGACTCCTCATCGGGTCGCTCTGAAATACATTTAAAACACAATATGGCAGCTTTGTCAAGGTATCTGAGCGTCACAGACCGACATTACGTTGTAGATCATCGATTGAGGGACGACAGTCCCTGCTTGTCGTTGCGAACCCCGACCTGCCTCTTACCGTCGTTGCGAGGCACGTAGTGCCGAAGCAATCCCGTCGCTACGTCCTCTCCCTCGCTCTAACTCTTTCCCCCAGAAGAAGGAGGTCAATTCCTCCCTGTGTTTGCGAGAAGTCCCGACGTGTCGGGACGACGAAGCATTCTCGTCGGGACTCGCGATGACAATTCTCTCCTGTCGTTGCGAGGCATCCCGATGCAATCGGGACGACGAAGCAATTCCGACCTGATCTACCGAATAGCTGCCGACTGGGTGTCCGCGCTGGCTGCCCGAGTCGGCGGCTTGGCCCCTCCCCCGCCCATTTGACAGGGCGGTGTTAGCAGAGCATAATTCCTGCGGGGAACTTCGCCTGAACCGATCCGCCAGGAAGGGAGCCATGCATGAAGACACGTCCCGCTTCAGGGAGGCACCGCCTGAGTAGTAGAGCCAGCGCCTTTCTTGTTGTCGTCGTCTTCATTGCTGCGCTGGTGTGCTGCACCGAAAGCGCTGTGACGGAGTGCGAACTCACCATCTCGGCTACCGACGGGGGCTCGGTCACCGACCCGGGCCTTGGTTCCTACACCTATGAATTCGGCGAGGTCGTCGGCCTGGTGGCCGAAGCTGATCCGGGCTATCAGTTCGTTAACTGGACCGGCGATGTGCGCAGCGTCGATGACGTCGACGCCGCCGAGACCACCATCACAGTGAGGGCGGACTACTCCATTACCGCCAACTTCGAGCCAGCTCCCATCGTAGACTGCGACCTGACCGTGTCGAGCACGGACGGCGGCTCGGTGACCGCCCCCGGCGAGGGGGTATTCACCTACGATGCCGACACGGTGGTCGACCTGGTGGCCGTGGCCGACGAGTGCTACGAGTTCACAGGATGGACCGGCGACACAGAGGGCATTGCAGACCCGTACTCCGCCAGCACCACCATCGCCATCACCATCGGGGAGAATGCGACCAGAACCGTGACCGCCAACTTCGCACGGCTGCGCTATCAACTCACGGTAAACAGCACCGCCTTCGGTTCGGTGACCGGTCCTGGCGAGGGCACATTTACCTACGACTGCGGAACTCCGGTCGACCTTGTGGCCGAGCCTGCCATGAATTGCCGCTTCGCCGGCTGGACGGGCGATGTGGAGGGCATTGACGATGCGCATGCTCCTGAGACTACGGTTCATATCGACAGAGACCTGACAATCAGTGCCCGTTTCGAGGCCATACCCATGGTAACCGCCGGCATCTGGCACACGGTCGGGATGAGGTCTGACGGAACCGTGGTGGCCACCGGATACAACGCACAGGGACAGTGCGAGGTCGGTGATTGGACGAGCATTGTGCAGTTGGTGGCGGGCGAACGTCACACAATCGGGCTCAGGGCCGACGGCACGGTGATCGCCGCCGGAGGCAACGACGAGGGGGAGTGTGATGTTGGCGACTGGACGGACATCGTCCAGGTGGATTGCGGGAGATATCACACGGTGGGTCTCAGGTCCGATGGGACGCTGGTTGCCACAGGACGTAACACCTCGGGCCAATGCGACGTGGACGGCTGGACCGGCATCGTCCGGGTGGCCGCCGGTTTCTACCACACGCTGGGGCTCAGGGCAGACGGCACCGTCGCAGCCGTGGGTAATACAGTGGATGGACGACTCGAGGTCGGAGATTGGACCGATATTGTCCAGGTTGGAGCAGGGGGGCATCACACACTGGGGCTTGAGTCCGACGGCACTGTACTGGCAGTAGGGCGCGACAACTACGGGGAGACGGCGGTAGGCCATTGGACCGACATCGTGCAGGTGGCGGGGGGCTGCCAGGCATCGGTCGGCCTCAGGTCGGATGGCACTGTCGTGCACTCCGGCTGGTGCGATCGCGGGCAGTGCCAGGTCGGGGGCTGGAGCGATATCATCCAGGTCGATGCTGGCATCCTCCATACGGTGGGGCTCAAGGGTAACGGCACCGTGGTGGCTGTGGGCCGCAATGCCTCAGGTCAGTGTGATGTGGATGACTGGGTGCTGGGCTGATATGTGAGCCGCAGTCCGGGCGACGGGATCACCACGTCCCGATTTCATCGGGACTCGCGATGAAAACTCCTTCCAGTCATTGCGAGGAGCCGGCAGGCGACGACGCAATCCCGGCGGGGGTGAGCGGGCCAGCGGATAATTTTCTCCCGGGGCGCCAGGGGTATTGACAGTCCTGATAGCGGGTGCTAGAATGCTAAGTGCGACCCGGGGAAGCCCGGAGTCTGTATCGGAGCATATCGAGAAGCGAGGTGATGAGCAGTCGGTGTCCGGAGGGGTTGGCCGGAAGCGGCGACGAGGTCGGTAAGACAGCCACACCAAGGGTGAGAAGGGAGTTGACAGCGCAGGTGGCAGAGCAACTCAGCACAGAGGCACGTCCGTTGCTGCACTTCGCGAGTTCGTTACGCGATGACAGTATTTCCCGTCATTGCGAGCGGCGAAGCCCCGAAGCAATCCCGATGCATGCAGACCAACGAGATCGCCATGTCCTGGCTACGCCAGTCCTCCCGATGACGATTGTTTCCTGTCATTGCGAGCGAGGCGCGGCAATCTATACAATAAGGAAGACCACTCCAACCCATGGTGCATCCTCCACGGGGAGGGTGCGGGTCGGTCATGGGCATTGAGCGAGACCTCAAATATCTATTCGAGGTAGCGCGAAAATAGTCAGAATATATGCAGGCAACCGAGCATGAGAAATCAGGCACTGATAATAATGGAAACAGATAGCCTGACTATCAAAAGCCTGACAATTCAAAAAGGAGGAAAGAGGTGAAAAAGATACTTAGCATTATCCTGGCCCTCGGACTGGTGCTGGGCATGAGCCTGGTGGCCATGCCGGTGCTGGCAGACGAAGAGTGCGACGCCGCTGTGACCGTAACCCCGCCCTGCGCGGGTTACCTCGCCGAGTACTGCATTGAGTTCGAAAGCAAGTACCAGATGCTGGCGGGCAACGACAAGTTCGTCATCCAGTTCCCGGAGGGCACGACCTTTGGCGCGACGGTCACCGCGACCGTCGACGGGGCAGCAGCCACTGCTGTCCTAGACGGCCTGCTGGTCACGGTCGGGGTCCCGGCCAACATTGACGCTAGTGCTACAGTCGTCATCTGCATCGACGGAGTGAAGAACCCCGACACCCCAGACTATTACACCCTGAACGTCTGGGTGGACATGCTGTGCTGTCCTCTCGAGCAGATCGACTGTGGTGAGTACGAAATCGTGCCGGCGGTATCGACTTACAAGTTCGTGGTCGACTTCGGGCCCTCATACCCGGGCATAGCCGAGGACATCTGGCCCCCACTACAGGCCTGTGAAGTGTACGATTTCAACCTGATCATAAAGACCGACAAACTTGGCTGCGCAGGCTGGGGCGATACCGAAGTCTGGGCCCACCTGAAGCCGGATGCCCCGGGAGAGGTTACCTTCAATGGAACTGCCATGGAGGAGTGCGAGAAATTACCGCTGGGCACGTATGACCTGGGAGCCAACGTCACGATCGTACTGCCTCTGACCATTCACGCACACACACCCTCGGAGGACTGCCAGCACTACGTGATCAACTTCCATCTCGAGGGAGAGATTCCTGCCCCCCCATGTGAGGAGCCGGGCATCAGAGAATACGAGAAGGAGTACATGTTCAAGGCTTATCAGGACCTGGACTCCTTCCTACGCCCCGAATTCGGACCGAAGTGGAACTTCTTCTCCACGCCTCTCAGGCTCTTCGACGACGCAATCGATAGTGTCTTTGAGCCCGTGGAGGCCAACCTGGTTAGCGTCCGTTACTACGACAATGTCCAGGGCAAATGGTTCGGCTACGACACCAACTCCTCGCTGCCAGCCGAGTACCAGTCGCTCAACACGATCGAGGACGGCAAGGGCTACCTTGTCCGCATGAAGACCACCAACGAGAACTGGAACCCTGCCCTCAACGGTGCAATGTGGCTATTCGGACACGCCGAGGCATACGCACCGGAACCGCCGTTCACGTATAACGTCGCGAAAGGCTGGACCATGATGGGCTACACGAACCTGGCTGATCCTGGGGATGCCGCTGACTACCTGCTTCCCGCTGCCGCCATCGGTGGAGGAATACTCGGATTGAGCGGCAACGCCTACGTGCCCGTTACCCAGTTCGTTCCCGGTTTCGGCTACTGGGTCCACTTTGCCGCAGACGGACAGGTGGTTCCGGGTTCGCCGGTTCTCTAATCCAAAGGTGACCGAACTATGAAAGGGCAGACGCGCGGATACAATTTGAGTAGAACAGGGGCCGGCCGGCCAGCGGGAGCCCTGGGGCTCCTGCTGGCCCTGGCCCTGGTGCTGGCCGCCGCGACACCGGCCTATGCCGACAGCTTTCCGATAATGGACGACTTCTTCGAGGGCACAGCGACGGTCAACGGACAGCCGGTTGAGCCCGGCACGATCGTCGAAGCCTTCGTGGGAGAGGAGACCCAGCGCAGGTCCTGGACCTCGCTGTTCGAGTTTCAGGATGAGAGCTGGTACACGTTCAGCGTTCCTCGAACCGCCAACGATCCGGGGAAGGTGGTGAGATTCAAGGTGGGCGGCGAACTGGCCAATGAGACACATACCTTTGGCCCGACCGGGGAAGCAGGGGAGTTGTACAGGATCGACCTGACGATCGATGACGAGCCGGTGATAGTGGAGTACGACCTGACCATAGAGAGCACGGAGGGCGGGTCGGTGACCAGTCCCGGCGAAGGGACCTTTTCCCAAGAGTACGGCAAGGTGGTGAACCTGGTGGCGGAGGCCGACGAGGGCTATGAGTTCAAGGAGTGGACGGCGACGGAGGGCGACTTTACCAACAACACCTCCGCGACGACCACCTTCGCCATGCCCGAGGCAGACGTTACCATAACCGCCCACTTCGAAGAGGAGGAGGAGGACGATACGGTCTACTGGACCCTGACCATGACGGCTTCGCCGCCGCTGGGTGGAACGACCACTCCCACTGCGGGGAGAGAGTACCTCAGGGAAGAAGGGCAGACGGTGAGCATAAGTGCGTCGCCGGCAGCCGATTACCAGTTCGCCGGCTGGACGTCGTCGCCGGAGATAGACTTCGGCAATGCGAACGCAGCGTCGACCACCTTCACCATGCCGGACTTTGACGTGGAGATCACCGCCCAATTCACCGCCCAACCTGACCCGTTAACGGGGTGCTTCATCGCCACCGCCGCCTACGGCACGGACTCAGCCGTCCAGATAGATATCCTGAGGGAGTTCAGGGACACTGTACTGATGCCCAACAGGCTGGGGGCCGGGTTCGTATCCCTCTACTACAGAACCAGTCCGCCCATCGCCGGTTTCATCTCGGGACACGACTTCCTGAGAACGACGGTGAGGGTGGGCGTGGTCGACCCGATCGTGGCGCTGGTCAACTGGACCCACGGCCTGTGGTCGGGAGGGAGCTAACCAGGTGTGTACGGATGTATGTCTGCCCCGACATGGAGAAGGAACGTAAAGAAATGCGGATAGCACGCAGAGCAAACGAAATAAGATGGGTGAGAAGCCCATGAAGGAGGTTCTGGTGAAAAAGTTAATCAGTATGGGGGTGGTTCTTGCGCTGCTGGTCACCTTCATGGTGCCCGTGGCCGTGGGAGCAGATGACCGCTGTACATACACACCACCGGACTGCCCGGAGTTACCCGACAAGACGACACGCTCGCTTGCCGGGGCTATGGTGTGGACAACCCTTGCTGCCACGGACATAATGGGGACCGCCGTTGCCCAGACCACGGGCATGCTGGCCTGTAACCTGGGAGGGTGGTCCGACGAGCTGGGCGTTGTTGCCATGGAGGGTGTCGCTGTGATCCTGGAAGGGGTCGGCGAACTGCTCCCCGAGCTCAGCGAGTTAATCGGATTCGAGGGAATCCTGCAGGCGGTCGGCGACCTGCTGGTCTCGTTTGCAGGACTCTTCCGAGACTTCGAGTGATGACCAACACAGCAGCCTAGGATCTTTTGCTCGGTTGCCAAACACAGGGGGGAGCCTGCGGGCTCCCCCCTTTCCTGTTTCGGCAGTCGGCGGTCGGCGAAGAGCCATCAGCCGTCAGCTGCTACCCCACTACCCCTAGATTGCTTGGTCGTCCCGACACGTCGGGACTACTCGCAAAGACGAAGGGTGAAATGGCGGTCAGCGGTCAGCAGTGACCGATCAGCGATCAGCAGTCAGATATCCATGTAGTGCGACCCTTCAGGGACGCGCAGGCCCGTCCCGCAATGTCATCGCGAGCACCGACGGAGAGGGGACGTGGCGCTCTCGTCGCCCCACGACCAGATTGCTTCATCGTCCCGGTTTCATCGGGTCGTGGCGATCTTGGCTGGAGCCGATTTGAAAAATGCGGGGAAAACCGTTAGCATTGTTAAGAGTGACACGCCTACCGGGCATAAACCCGACACATTCAGCCTGAGGGCAGCGAGCGATGAACAAGCTCAGAGGACGAAGATGGGCGCCGGTGGCAGCCAGGCTGATACTGGCCCTGGCTCTGGTTGCCGCCCTCACATCGGCCGGATGCCAGGACCCCCAGGTTGTGACCTTTCCCGACCCGTACCTGGAAGCCGCCATCAGGGAGGTCCTGGGGAAGCCCCAGGGAGACATCTATGATACCGAACTCCGCCGGCTTACCGAACTCAGCCTGTTCTGGCACGGAACTGCTGAGGACCGCGGCGAAGGGCGAATCCGGGATCTAACCGGACTCGAGCATTTCACCGGACTGAAGGAGCTGGACCTCGGCCGTAACCTGATTACCGACATAACGCCGCTCGCCGACATGCGCAATCTTGAGGCCCTCAGTCTGTCGGCAAACGGAATAAGCGACCTGTGGCCGTTCGCGGACGTCCTGAACGGTCTCCCCAGCCTGAAGGAACTGTACCTTGACTTCAACGAGATAGAAAGCATAGCCCCGCTGGGTACCCTTACGGACCTGAACATGCTGGGCCTCGAGGACAACCGGATACAGGACATCGTCGAGATCGGCAGCCTCACGGGACTGGTTTAACTGTCCCTGGGAGGCAACCAGATAAGCAATCTATCGGGCGTGTCCGGCCTTAGCAATATCGTATGGCTCGGCCTCTGGAACAACCAGATCGAAGATGTTTCAGCCCTGTCCGGCCTTACCGCCCTACAGGTGCTGGACCTCTCCGGGAATCAGATCACAGACCCGTCAGGCCTCTCCCTGCTCACCAACCTGACCGTGCTGTCCCTGGCCGACAACGATGTGAGCGGGATAACCGATCTTTCCCACCTGACCGGCCTGAGGTGGCTGGGCCTGGAGAGTAACCGGGTGGCCGATCTAACGCCCCTGCGCGGGCTTACCAACCTGCAGGTGCTCGGCCTCTGGAGCAACGAGATAGCAGATGTAACGGACCTCGAGGAACTCACCGACCTCACTATACTCTCCATGGGCGAGAATGAGATCAGCGATGTATCGCCCCTGGCCGGCATGATCGCGCTGGAAACGCTAACCCTGTCCGACAACAACATCGAGGATTTTTCGGACCTCAAGTACCTCTCCGGCCTGACTGAACTCCGCCTCTCGAACAACCAGATTTCCAGCATATCACCCCTGAAGGACCTGACTGCGCTGAAGACGCTGACCCTTGCCGATAACAAGATAACGGATGTATTGCATCTTCAGGATCTCACCAACCTGACTGACCTCCGCCTCTCGAACAACCAGATCAACGATATCTCTCCCCTGGCCGGACTGACCGACCTGACTGAACTCCGCATCTTCAACAACCGGATCAGCGACATCTCGCCCCTGGACGGCCTCCGCAACCTGACCCACCTCGATGTCGGCGGTAACGAGATCAGCGATATCTCGCCCCTCGCCAACCGCACCGGCCTGGAGGTGCTCGGCATCTGGAGAAACGACATCGACGACATATCGCACCTCTCCGGTCTCGTCGGCCTCAAAGAACTGCGCATCAGTGAGAACCGGATACAGGACATATCCCACCTGGAAGACCTCTCCGACCTCCGGGTGCTGTCCATGGCCGACAACCTGGTGAGCGATATATGGCCCCTCGAAGACCTGACCGGCCTGGAGATCCTATCCCTGGGCGAGAACGAGATAAGCGATCCTGGCCCGCTTGCCAAACTGACCGGCCTGAAACAACTGGGCCTCGGGGGAAACAACATAGCCGACATATCCGTGCTGTCCGACCTCACCGGATTACAGCGGCTCTCGCTGGACCGCAACCGGATAGCCGACATCGGCGCGCTGTCCGCGCTCACCGACATGAGGGCCCTGTGGCTGGATGACAACGATATCGTCGACATATCGCCGCTTTCCGGCATGGCCAGGCTCGGCGATGTGGAAGGGTTACCAGAGTGGTGGCTGGAGGAGAGGGAGGATACGATGATCTGCCTCGGCCTGAGCAACAATCAGATTGCCAATATCCAGCCGCTGGTGCAGAACGAAGGGCTTGATCAAGGAGATGGGATCGACCTGCGGGGCAATCCGCTGAGTGCCGACTCCCGGGGGATATACATCCCTCAGCTCGAGAACCGGGGCGTGAACGTCCTCCGTGACCCGTAAGCCGGTGCCACCGCGGGTTAGAACGGAGCACAGGGCTGTTACTCAATACCTGTCTGCTGGCCTGCACCGCCGACTTGCACAATCGGCCGTTTACCCGTAAAATGCGTGGCGTTGCCCCCATCGTCTAGAGGCCTAGGACATCAGCCTTTCAAGCTGAAGATCAGGGGTTCGAATCCCCTTGGGGGCACATTATCTATTCCCGGCCGTGCCATGTGCTGACCCGGTCGAGAGGGTCTCGCTCGGAGCGGAGGCCGTTGATAGGATCGTCCCAATCGGGATAGCCGATGGCTATGCCCAGCAACAGGAGCTTTGACTCGGGGATGCCCAGCGTCTCCCTGAGCACTCCGGGGTAGGCAACGGCCTGTATCTGTGCGATGGTACCCAGCTCGTAGCGGGGCGCAAGCAGCATGATGTTCGCGGCCACCAGGCCGCAGTCGAATACCGGCCAGGGATTGGCCCCGCCGGGCGGCAGACAGAACGAGCGGTCGGTGAGAACGTAGATGACGCACGGTGCCCCGAATAGCCTAAGTCCCTGGAGCTGCCACCCCTTCCTCTTGTCCCTGTCCTCCCTGCCTATACCCTTCAGTTCAAAGACCTTCTTGCCGACAGCGCGCCGGCGGCTATCGTAGAGTTCAGGGAACTCCCCGGGATAGGGAATGTCCGCGACGCCGGCCACCCCCGCCTCCGCGTTGTCCGCATAAGCCTGCTTTATCTTCTCCAGCTTGTCGCCAGCCACAACGGCGAACTCCCAGGGCTGCGTGTTGGCAAACGAAGGAGCCCGCAGAGCAAGCTCCAGCAGCTCCCCGAGCGCCCTCTTCGGCACGGGGTCCGGCTTGAACGCCCGGATGCTCTTCCGTTCACGGATTGCTTCAACGATCTCCATGGCTGCATGCCCTCCTGTGTGTATCCGGTTATCCCTCCCAACTCAGGAAGGGATAGGTCTGTCCCTCGACGATGTTCCACGTGCGGGTATCGTCCGTTTGACCCGGGGCGATCGTGGCTATGTCCCAGGCCGCGTCCAGCCCCCCCGCATTCGTGTCCGTATAGGTGACGATGGACATCATCTGCGCGGTGGTCCTGCCGGTACCGCCATCGCTGACAGATACCCCAGAGGACTCGACGTCCCAGAAGGAATCGCTGACGGTGGCCAGGCGGGACTTGCCCACCAGGCCGCCATAATCGCGAAACCCGGTGACGCTGCCAACGGCATAGCAACCGATCACAGTCGCTTCGTCGTTGTATCCCAACAGACCGCCCACGAATCTCCGGCCACAGACATCGGCGGTGGAATAGCAGTCGCTTATCGTGCCCCCGTGTCCGTTACCGCCGACCAGACCGCCGACATTTTCACCCCCGCTCACGCTGCCCGTGGAGTAAGAACTCTTCAGGATGTGTGAGTTCCAGCCCACCAGGCCGCCGGCCATGTTATCGGAGTGTACGGTAGCAGTCGAATAGCAGTTTGCAATCGTGCCGCCCTCCCAGTTCCATCCCACGAGGCCGCCCACATCGAGACTGCCACGCACACTCCCGCTCGAGTAGCAGTCGTTCACCGTGCCTCCGCGGCTGAAGCCCGCCAGGATGCCCACGAACGGAGAGCCGGTTACATCGGCGTAGACTATGCCCACAGACTCAACGACTCCTCCACTACCGATATAGCTAAACAGCCCCACGCCGCTCTGAGTTCGATTTATATGCAGATCCATGATCTCATAACCCTGGCCGTGGAAGTTGCCGACGAACACCTCCCCGATCCATTCAGGATGGTTCCAGTATCCGTCGGCGATCGGCCGCCACCCTTTGCCGCCGTGGGCATTCGGCCCCGCAAGTTCCTCGTAGCCCGGGGTGCCGGCATCGAGGTCGATCATCAGGAGATAGCTCTCATCCAGGTCGTCCCTGATGGCATCCAGGTCATACCAGTCCCATATCTCGATCCAGTACGGCTCGAACCCGGCCTCGATAACGGAGTCGCCGTTCATGACCATGGTGGTCGAGGGGGAGCGGACATCGGCTATGGAATCCACATCGCCGGTCCAGCCGGAGAACAGGTAGCCTGTGGCCGCGGACACCTCCAGATCGACCACATCTCCCGCCTCGTAGTGGAAAGTGCCCGCGCCGGGCCCGATCACCGAGCCTCCGGCGGTGCTGGAAACAGTGAGGCTGACCAGCGGCTCGAAGCTGGCCGAGATGGAATGGTGCCCGTGCACAAGAATGGTCGTTTCCGGTGCAGCGACATCGCCGACCGTTTCGACATCGCCAGTCCACCCGGCAAACCGATGAAGATCATCGGGAGTAGCCACAAGGTCGACCGTCACTGCTTCGTCGTAGTCGAAGCTCCCTTCGCCGGGGACGGTCACCGAACCTCCGGACGTGCTGGATACGGTAAGCCGGAACGCCGGCTCGAAGCTGGCCCTGATCGCATAGTGCTCGTCCACGAGGATGGTGGTTTCCGGCACAGCGACATCGCCGATGGTGTCGATGTCGCCGATCCAGCCCGCAAACCGGTACCCTTCATCAGGCGTGGCGACCAGGTCGACCTCCGACCCGTGTGAGTGACTGGATATACCTTCACCGGGGATAGTTACCGACCCACCTTCGGTGCTGTCGATCCTGAGTTCGTAACGGCCGCCCGGACCGCAGCTCCACCCGGCGAGCGCTGCGATAAGGGCCACCGCGAGCACGACCGCGAACGCCCTGGCCGTGTGGTATGTGACAGAAGTCCTCGTCTTCTCCATTGCCGACTTTCCTCCCGAGTCTTGGTAGTGCAGAAACCCCATTATGGTATGCCAACTCGACGCCCTCCGTCAAATGACAGGCAAGGATCGTCATCGCGAGTCCCGACAGAGGAGGGACGCGGCGATCCCGTCACTCCTCCCAGGCGCCTTCGCCGACGAGCGGCACGAAGTAGCAGCCTCCGAGATTCTCCACGCGGTTGCCCGTTCTCAGCTTGGTCACCTTGAGTAATTCCTGCTGCCACCGGGAGCCGACGGGGATGACCAGCCTACCGTTCCAGGCGAGCTGATCGACGATGGTCTCGGGCACAGAGGGTGCGCCGGCAGAAACGATGATCGCATCGTAAGGGGCCTCCGCCGGCCAGCCGAGCACACCCCCGGCGACATGCGTCTCGACATTGTCGTAGCCCAGCCTGTCGAGAGCAAGCCGGGCAGAGTCGGCCAGCTGAGGAATGCACTCCACCGTGACCACCTTCCGGGCTATCCCGGCCAGAATCGCGGCAACGTACCCGCTGCCGGTCCCCACCTCCAGCACTTTGTCGTCGCCCTGCAGTTCAAGGGCCTGTATCATAATGGCGACTATGAACGGCTGGGAGATGGTCTGTCCGAAACCGATGCCGAGCGGTCGGTCCTCATAGGCCACGGCACGCAGTTCGGGTGGCACGAACGCTTCGCGGGGAACGCGCTTCATCGCCTCTACCACACGCTTGTCCGCGATCTCGTGGTCGAGCGACCTGATCAAGCTATCTCGAGCCCGCTCCAAATCCACCGCTTTCACCGGGGGCGCTAGACGAGAGCAACTGCCAGTATTATCAGGACGAGCACCATGACGCCGGCGATGATCCCGATGCGTTTCAGCTCGGGAACAATGTGTTCATAGCGCGCCGCCCGGTCCTGAGTTCCGGGCATCACACGGGGCGGCTGCTGTCGCCCGGGGGACGTAGTCGCCACCTGGCGATCGACTCTTTCCTGCAGCGGCCTGGCCGTTCGCGACTGCTGCCTGGTAGATCTTGTACGTCGTTTTTTCTTCGCCATTATCCCTGCCTTGTTGGTGGTTGCCTGTAGATCCTTGTGCTCGATATGTACGCATGACCGAGGAGTTGCTGCAGTTCACGGAGGTCCGTGCCGTTCTGCAGTCTGTGTCTTGCGAAGCTATGGCGCAGGGGCTGGGGAGTGACCCTGTCATCCAGGCCCGCCCGGAAAGCATGCTCCTTGATGATCTGCCATAGCCCCTGTCGTGTCAGCCTCCTGCCGCGCCGGTTGAGAAAGACAGCCTGTTCGCCATCATCGTATAGAAGGTCCAGTCGATCGCTCCTCAGAAAAGCGGCGAGAAGCGAAGCGAGTCCGGCGTCGATAGGCACCTGCCTGCTGGAGCCGACATTCACGCGTCGCCGCCCGGTATCGATGTCTCCGACATCAAGCGACACCAGTTCGCTGATGCGCAGACCCGTTCCATAAAGCAGTTCGAGCATCATCACATCCCGCTTAGCCTCGGGAGTGCTCAGCTTCGCCGCCTCGGCAACCAGCTTCTTGAACTCCGACATGGAGAGGAACTTGAGTGAATGCCTGCCAACGTGTGGAGAGGGCAGATCCCGGGTCGGATTCCCGTCCAACCTGCCCGAATCGGCCATGAAGCGGAAGAAGGACCTGGCCGATGCTATCTTGCGTGCTGTTGTTGCTGCAGAGTATCGCTTCTCCCTGAGCTTTAGCAGGTAACCCTTGAGCAGCTCGTCATAGGACGAGGCTGTTTCTTTTGCCTGCTCTGCGGCGATGAAGGCCGCCATCTGGGCCAGGTCGTTGCGGTAGGCAGCCAGTGTGTTCTGAGAATAGCCCTTATCCTGCGCAAGGTAGTGCAGAAAGGTGTCGATGTCGGTGCTCAGTGTGCCGGTCAATTGCAAAATTACCCGCGATCCTCCCGCGCAATTCTAGCACAACCGGGACCGTCTTGCCTGCGTACGGGTGGAGCCAGAAGGCATATCGGATTCTTCTACCGGGCCTGGTTACGCCACAGGTGGCCGGTGGCGTGGACTATTCGGACGACCGGTTCAACCACCAGTTCCCTGGCCAGAGTCCTCACGAAGTCGCTTCGTGCGATAAGTCCCGCAGCCGGAGGGCCAAGCCGGTAGTACAGGGCCACAAACTGAGACCCCGCGGCGCTCTCCAGCAGCACCGAATCACGAAACTCCCGCAACACGTCGATCTCCCCGGCGGTCGGGGTTCCATAGGCTGCGGTGGCGATGAAGCAGTCGCTGGGATACGGCAACTCCGGCGGCCACCATGGGGGCCGGGTCGGTAATGGATAGTCATCATCATCATCATCGTCGGGTGCCGCCGGAGCCGTAAGGTCCAACTCAGTAGTCCATCCATCATGAAACGGAAAGGTCTGGTCGGCCTTCTGATCATCCACATAGAAATCTATGGTGGCCCCCTCCGCGATATCGCCCTGGACTATCAGGGCATACTGCCCCGGATCGGTAAGTGTCCAGTTGCCGGACTGAACTCCGGCAACTCGAGCGCTGATCACCGTGCCGACGGCGGCATCTCTGCCGTTCACCGTGACCGCGCCGTAGAAGCCATGTCCCAGGTCATCGTAGGTCTCAGCGTAGAGCAGGCCGGTAGGGTTGGAGGCCAACAGCAGTACCAGTAGGCCAACCACAACAGGCCTCAGTCTCTTCGAGCTTGCTCTGACGATCGGCATCACTCAACCCTCCGGGCGGTGGCTTGACGACGCTGTTAAGACGGACCCTACTTGCGCCATAGGTGCCCGGTAGCTTCAACTATCCAGACGACAGGGTCAACCAGGAGCTCCCTGGTCAGGGTCCTCAAGAGGCTGCTCTCAGATATGACTTCCGCCACGGGAGGACTGAACTGATAGTACAAAGACACGAACCGGAAGCCCAGACTGTTCTGAATCAAGACGACATCCCGGAACTCCCGCAAGACGTCGATCTGCTCAGCGCTCGGAGTTCCATAGGCTGCGGTGGCGATAAAGCAGAACGGGGGGAAAATGATATCCGCCTGGCTGGCTGTAATGAACCGGCGGACCTCGCCTTCGATCACGGTACCATCATACTTGAGCTGTGCTTTGAACTCGTACTCTGTATTCGAGGCGAGCTCCGTCTCCCCATAGGAATAGGTGCCGTCCTCCGTCCTGGACACCCAAGGATAATGGACCCACGTTACGTCAACGGCCTTCTTGATGGCAAACCTCACGTCTACCTCGCTGTAGTTCCCGGTGGTGTAGGTCATACTGATCACCGCGGCGCGGGTCGTGATGTCGGTGGCCGCGCCCGTAGTCACCGTAGGATCCTCGGGCCGTACCTGGAAGCTGGCGGTGACGGTCACGTCCCCGGCGGGCATAGTCAGGAAGGTCTGCGCAGCCAACTCATTGTCGATGATCTCCTCCGGATCGGACGTCCAGTTCACGAACATGTATCCCTGTTCGGGCACAGCTGTTATGTTAACTGCGGTGCCTGCCGCGTAGGGTGCATCCTTGGTATCATCAAACGCCGTGCCGCCTTCCTCGGGACTCCATGTCACATTGAGCGCGTAGGCCTCCACGAAGTTGGCGGTAACGGTCACATCCTGAGCCGGCATGATGAAGGTGGTTACTGTCATGAAGCGATCCACGAACTCCCCTGCCGGAGACGTCCATTCGGCAAACCGGTAGCCCTCACTGGCAGCCGCCTCTATCTCCACTTCGCTGCCCGCCGCGTAAGACGGCTCACCAGTCAGATCACTGGCGTTGCCACCGACCTCAGGGTCTGCCACCATGGTCAGGGTGTAAGCTGGCGTGGTCGCCGTCAGGTCAAGTGTGGTGGTCCAGCCGCTATGGAACGGATGAGTCTGATCTGCCTTCCCGCCGGGAACATAGAATTCAATGGTAGCGCCCTCGTCAATATCACCCTGGACTATCAGGCCGTACTCTCCGGCAACGGTAATCTCATCCCTGCCGTACTCAACTCCGCCCACCCGAGCGCTGACCACCGTGCCTACGGCAGCATCCTCGCCATCCAGCTTAACGGTGCCGTAGAATCCGTGACCCGAACCCACATCACCAATAACGGGACCGGCAGGCGCAACAGCAATCAGTAGCATCAGAACCAGCAAGCCACAGATGGCAAGTCTCGATCTTCTTGAACTCCAATTATTCATGTTCACCTTCTTCAGTACCAACCTGCACGGCACGAATTGCCTCCGCCCCCCTTCTTGAGTTCGTTACACTATTCATCTAACTGGTTGAGGTCCCAGATCATGTCGTCTGCCACCGGCGTCGTGGTTATGCCAAACAGGCTGCCAGGTTCGCTCATGGCCACCCAGTAAACTTCACCGACCTCTAGAAAGGTATCGTCCGCTGCATAGGGAGGAACGCTCCAGTGCTCAGCATTAGGTGGCTTGGGACTCAGCACAAAACTGTAATCCACGCCGGATAGAGCAGTCGTTACAGTCTCTGCCTGCAGGCTCGACAGTCCGACCAGGTTCCAGTCGGCAACCAGGTTTCGACTTGGCGGCACAGTTGCATCAGTTCTTACCAGGATCGGAATGCTGCCCGCACTCCGCACCTGTATGAAGAAGCCTTCGCCCGGCCTTATGGTATAGTCGGGACCCACCAACTGGTTGCCCATTATCATCGGTACCCAGGCCTGTTCAGCGATGTCGAAACGCTGAGCCCTTTCGATAAACAAGCCGCTTCCCGTCGTCAGGTCGAGGAGCTTGCTCACTGTATTGGCTGAGCTATCCAGCGCGATGGGCGTCGAGAAGCCGTTCCAGCCACCCGCATAGCTGCCCACCTCGACCTCAGTCGCTTCATTGGTAAGCGCTATCGAACCCGCGTAGCAGGGAGCGCCGGAGACGAACTGCTCATGAGGTCGGTAAAGCCAGGGACCGATATGGATACCGTCACTTACGGCATTGCCCTGGCCACCCAGATTGAGCCCTTCATGATCGGGCCCGGTCTCGTGCCCCCACCAATTATAACGGGCCTTCAGAGTGGCGGTGCCCGTGTTCAACACCCCCCAGTCGGTGTTGTCAACGATATTGTTGAGGTCTACCGTCACCACTCCTGCGGATGCGGCGACACGAACGCCTGTACCGTTATCCCTTATGGTGTTCCCTGCGATCCTGATGTCGGTCAGCTCTTGCTTGTCGTGTCCTATCACCATCCCAACCAGCAATCCCTCCACGGTATTGCCCTTGATCTCAATACTCTCCTGATCCAGCCCATCCCGGTCCCTGACGGTGATGCCGTAGCCCGGGATCGCACTCGTCATCTCGTTGCCGCTGATCACAGTGTTGGAGCGTCCGGTGACGACAGCCCTCATGACATTACCGCTGAACTCATTGTTCTCTATGGTAACTATGCCTCCACCGTTGTCACGGTTTATGAATATGCCCTGGTAGATATCGACCGTCCCGTCGAAGGTGTTGTCGTATATCCTCAGCCCGCCAATATTGCTACCGGGCAGCGCATCATCACTATACGTCTGAACACCAACGGATCCGCTGTTATCGTCGCCCACAAACGCGAACACATTGTCGAAGATCTCGACATCAGTACCCGTTAGTACTATGCCGCTGGAATAGTGACCTGGGGGAACAAACGGACTCTCCATAGTGAAGCCGTGAATCCTGACTCCATTCGAGAGGATCTCGATATTCGGCGTTGCCAATGGCCACTTGTCCCACGGTTCCGTTAACACACCTCTGATCGTGGTGACATCCCGGCCAGCGCCCTTGATCTCAAGACCGTCCTTGCCATCAGGAATGACCAGATCTTCCTCATAAATACCGCCCAGCACCTCGATGGTATCGCCGCCAGACGCTTCTCCTATGGCATGCTGAATGGTGGCAAAAGCATTCTCCGGATCACTACCATTATTATTGTCATGACCAGTTTCGGCACACACGTAATAGGTCGTGCCGGGGGCAGCCACTGCTGGCATGCCAATCACCAGCCCCAAACCCAGCACCAGCGCAAGCACCAAACCAATCACCTGTTTCATGGTTCCCTCCTGTAGTCACCGCTTTCTACTGCCGCACACTGCCACTGAGCACGCCCATCAGGGCCTGCACCGGGGAGCGCTACTGACTACGGTGACAGTTACCCTCTATGTGTTTACCTCCGTAAATCAGTATAGCAACAGGCAAGGCATTTGTCTACTGTCTGTCCTGCAAGGAAAGTGCGGGACGCACATGCAACTTGCTACAATTGACCCCTGGTGGAATCAGAGCAGCTTGAGTCTCTGCCCGCGAGACCTGGAGTCTACCTTTTCAAAGACGGGCAGGGGAATCTCATCTACGTCGGCAAGGCGGCGAATCTGCGCAGCCGGGTCAGGAGTTACTTCAGCCCGTCCTCCAGCACCTCGCTCAGGACCCGGAGGATGGTGCGGCAGATTGAGGACCTCGAACTCTTTGTCACCGGCTCGGAGCAGGAGGCGTTGATCCTGGAATGCAACCTGATAAAGAGGTACCTGCCCCGCTACAACGTGCATCTGAAGGACAACAAGAGCTTCCCCTACCTCAAAATAGATGTCCACGATGACTGGCCGCGGGTTCAGATAACCCGCCAGGTTGAGCAGGACGGCGCCAGGTACTTCGGGCCATTTGCCAGTGCCGGCTCGATACGCAGGTCCCTCAGGCTGATCAAGAGACTGTTCCCCTTCCGTAACTGCAGCAGGCGTATCGACGGCAGCGAGATCCGGCCCTGTCTCGACTACTACATCCATCGCTGTCTCGGGCCGTGTACCGGGGCGGTGGACAAGCGGGAATACCGGGAGGTGATCGACCAGGTCATCCTGTTCCTGCAGGGCAGGCAGGAGCTTGTGCTCTCGGAACTTAAAGCCGGGATGAAGGATGCCGCCCGCCGGATGAAGTACGAGAGGGCCGCCCAGCTTCGTGACCAGGTCAGGGCGATCGAGGAGGTAATCGAGGGCCAGAGGATCGCGCTGGCAGTGCAGGGCGATCAGGATGTCATAGCGGTGGCACAGGATGACGAACAGGCACATGTTGAGGTCTTCTTCGTGCGTAACGACAGGCTGATCGGTCGCGACCGCTTTGTCATGGAAGGAATCAGTGACCACTCGCCGGGAGAGATCCTCACCGGGTTCGTAAAGCAGTACTACTCGTCGGCCTCGTACATACCGCGGCAGATACTCCTGCAGCACCCCGTGGACGAAGAGGAGGTGCTCTCCCAATGGCTGTCACAGCAGCGGGGAGGCAGGGTCAGGCTCAGGGTGCCCCGGCGGGGACCGAAGAAGAGGCTGATCGATACCGTTACCGAAAATGCAGTGCGGAGCTTCGAAATGGCACGGGCCAGGGACATGAGGGCGGAGACTATCAAGGCCGGCCTGCGGGAACTAAAGGAGGTACTCCGCCTGCCCGGCATGCCTCTGAGGATAGAGTGCTATGACGTATCCAACATCAAGGGAAGGTCGGCCACGGGAAGCATGGTGGTCCTGGAGAAGGGCCTGCCCCGGCCGGCGCACTATCGCCGCTTTCGCATCAGGACGGTTGACGGTGCCGACGATTGTGCCATGATAAAGGAGACCCTGAGGCGCAGGTTTGGGTCAGCGGCCGGGCACGGCGGCACGTGGGTCATAATGCCCGACCTCGTGCTGATAGACGGAGGCAGGGGACAGCTCAACGCCGCCCTGGAGGTGATGGGGGAGTTGGGCCTCGGTTCTATTCCCGTGGCCGGCCTCGCCAAGAGCAAAGAGGAGATATTCGTCTCAGGCCGGGTGGAGCCTATCCGCATGGAGAAGGATTCGGCTGCCCTCCACCTATTGCAGAGGGCCAGGGACGAGGCGCATCGCTTCGCGGTGAGCTACCACCGCAGGCTGCGCGGGAGGGAGGCCTTCGCCTCGGCCATGAACGGCATCGCGGGCATCGGGCCGAAGAGGAAGAAGGCGCTGCTGGCCAGGTTCGGCTCGGTAGAGGCGATCAGGCGGGCTTCGCCCGACGAGTTGGCGACGACAGAGGGCATAACGCCAGCGCTGGCACGGAGGATCAAGGAGTACCTGGGCGAGTAGCCCCTCCTTGTGGTAGTGCGACCCTTCAGGGTCGCGCCCGATGAAAAACCGACGTGTCCCTATTTCGCTGCATGCTCTTCAGTATCGAACACCATCTGCAGCAGTTCCGCCAGCGTCCTGTCGCCGATCCGCTCGGGATAGTATCTGAGCCCCGCCTTGTACCTCGGGTCCAGGCCTATGCCCTCCTCCGGGTCCATCGTCCTGTCAACCGCCTCCTTTATGGTCGCCTCCTCGAAACACAGCTGCCGCATCAGGTAGGGAGTCGCCTCATCCACGTAGTGCAGGAGTACGCTGCCGTACCACCCCAGGTAGGCCGAGGCGCCCCTGCCGATGAACGCCCTGGCCAGGTCGTCGTAGTAGAGGGCCGAGCACCCCATCATGATGATCACGGTGTCATCGAATGTCCCGGACATGCTGGTCCTGCTGGAGACGAAGTCCGCGGTTATGCCGAACATCATGGGATGGCCTTCCCCGGCAGACCCCCTCCCGAGACGGGCGGTTATCTGCTCGGTCGGGTACCTGCCGGTACTGTACTCCTCATTGGTGAACAGCAGAGTCCTGTCAAGCGCCTCCCCGTTACTTATCACCAGGCCGGCATGGACTCTAAAGAGGATCAGGCTGTGACCGCGCCTTGCCAGCCCCCGGTAGAAACTAACATCGATTTCGTCGCCCTGGTAGAGGTCGACCTCGAAACCGAAGTCCTCAAGCTGGGCGGTAACATTCGCCACGAACTCCGGGTTAGGCTGAAGGTTATAGAGCTGGTCGACGATCGCCGCCCTCGGCCCAGCAGTGGTGTCCGCGGGGTACCCGCCGGCTACAAGAACCACGGCAAGAACAACCACGCCGACAATCGCCGTACCCAGGCCCAGCCGGGCGTACCAGGGCAGGCGCCTGATGAAGCCAGGCACTCCGCCCTGCTTCCTGGCGGGTTGACCTGGCCTGGCCCCCTTCTTCAGCTTTCGCTTACTCATGTTCCAGCCTGGTCGGCCTCCTGGATCTGCGTTTGGTCATGTTCGGGCCCGGGCGGCTTACTGGATTCCCGCCTACTCATGTTCCGGCTTGGTCGGATTTCCCAAGTTTCCGCCTGGTCATCGTACGGCCTGTTTGTTACACCCTCATGTTACAGGTGCTCATGCCGCCCTGTAAAGCTTCTGCCCCGAACGATATCGAAGGCTGTGCCCAATCCTCTCCCGCCCAACCTCTGTAGTGCGACCATTTAGGGTCGTGCCCGGTCCGACAGCACGAGTCCCAGTACCCCTGTCACCCTGAGTCGACGAGATGTTGGCGAAGGGTCTCAGGCACTTCCCCAAGAACCCCAGGAGATTCTGAGTCCCGATTGGATCGGGACTCAGAATCACAGGCGGAGAATTGTCATCGCGAGATCCGATGAAATCGGGATGTGGCGATCTGGTTGCCCCTGACCCCACCCAGATTGCCCCACTGCGCTCGCAAAGACAGGCAGGAGGCGAGATTGCCGCGCTCCGCTCACAATAACAGCTGCGCTGGGGCCTGCGCCCCCAGACCCCCAATGGCACTGCCTCGTCAACACACCTGCCCCGGCGGCTCTGCCCCAGACGCCAAATCCTCTCTCCCCTGGGGAAGAGAGTGAGAGTCAGGGGAATTTCGACCTCGCCAAGATCTCCGATGCCGCCGGAGTCTCGACAGCCTCCCCTTGCGGTTCTCCCTACCAGCGATACAAACGGTAGGGGGCCGCAGGGGCGGGGTCGATCTCCACTCCTGTGGTCACCCCCTACCAGTGATCAGGTATGTTCCCTAGACCCGGACCCCGCGTCGCCGCATCAAAAGCACGCTCGCCCCAGCGATGATGCCTGCCAGCAGGACAAGCCAGGGCGCCATAACCTTTAGCCTGTCAACGGGCGAGCCCTCCCAGCCGACCGTAAAACTGGGAACAGGCGCCAGAGGAATGTCTAACACCTCTATGTTCTCAGGATAGCACGGAGCTGTAGCTGATACGATCCCCGGTTCTGTGCCCGCAGTATAGGTTGTGACGGCAACGCCATCCTGGGCGATGGCCAGCTCTGGATCTACTGAACCACTGGTGGTTGCGAACAGGATTGGCGTACCATCAGGTATACTGGCTCCTGTATCAACCCCATCAGAGTTCATGGTCGCGTCAGCGGTTATCACAGAGGTTCCACCCGGCGCCACACTCGGAGGATCGGCCGTCAATGTAAGCACCAGCCACGGGTCGTATATGACATTGCCTGTCACCACATCGCCCTTTCCAGGTCCGTCCCCACCGGGACCGTCGTTGGAGCCCCACCAGTTGTTGGTAGCGTCAAAAGGTTCCGAGTCACGGTTATCAACGCCTATCGTATTGCAGCAAATAGCGTTGTGATCTACGCTGATGCCACTGGGGTCCGCACCGTCCTCGATAAGTATGCCCCATGTGTTGAAACCGATGAAGTTGTAACTGATGCGATTAATGATCCCTGCCATTTCGGCTGTGTATACCCACACTGCAACGTCGTTTTCTCGGATCTTATTGTGCGCAACATCCACCGTCGCACCTGATCCAACAGCTGAAGCTGCAAGGAACAAGCCATATGGTGCAACTATATCATTGCCCGTAATCGTTATGACGGCATCTGGATCAACAGCAACACCGGCACCCGTATACCAGAAGAATACGCCGAGCGCACCCGTTTTGGGTGTCCAGAAAGTGTTATCGGTGATGGTAAGGTCTCCCACGGTGGTGCCCTGGCCAATGTTCACGCCACAGTGCGTGAACTCAAGCACCTCGTTCTCGCTGAACGTCAGATTTCTGAACTGACCGGGAATCTCCAGTACGATGCCGTTTCGGATCTCCACCATCTTGTTGTTGGTGATGGCCCAGTTTTCGCCCCCGCTTGACGTGGCATAGATGACGTTGGTCGCGGTTGGCGGGCTGCACAGCAGCAGGTCGCGCGCCAGGTTGTAACTGTACGTGAAGTCGTCTATCACTGCCACAACATACATTCCAACTTCAATGATGTTGTGACGGATAGTCAGTCCGTTGGCTCCTGCTTGAGCACGCAATGCATTCCCGCTGGTGCTCGGACCTGCCATTCTGAAACCGTCAATAATCACGTTGGCAGCAGTGATCCGTATCTCCGGACCCTCCAGCACTGCCTCTGACACACGGTCGTCTGCACAACCAGGCTTCCCTTGATTGGGTCCTAGCAGTTCCAGCGATTTGTCCACGGTGATGTTCTCCGCGTACGTCCCCGCCGCCACCATGATTGTGTCGCCGCCGCTTGCCTCATCCATCGCCTTGACTATGGTTGCGAACGCGGTTGCCCAACTCAAGCCATCGTTCCCGTCGTCCCCATTCACCGCATCCACATACCAATCAGCAGGGCTTGCTGACACCGTCGTGGTGACCACCAGGCTGAAGCTCAGCACCAGTGCCACGACGAGCGATACTCCAAATAGCTTTCTCACTTCATACCTCCTTCTGTGTAGTAGGCTGCTCCCTTTCTGCGCCACTACGGGCGCAGAGCAAATCCCAAATGTCAAAATCCAGATGACAAGTCAAGTTCAAATGCCTGAAAGCCAAGGTCACTCATCTTTGTCCTTTGCCCTTTGAGCTTTAGTTGGCATTTGAGCTTCGTCATTCGTCATTCTATGCCAGAGCAGCCTCTGTCATACTCCTGTTACTCCCCGCCCTAAGTCCCTGAGAGATTCTTCGTTCACTGCGCTCACTCAGAATGACATGGGGAGGTGTTCTGCTCCACCCCGTGCAAGGTATTCAGGATGTCGCTCATCGCCCAAGACCGACCATGTCCTCCACAGAGGAGACTCCATGGGCAAGCATAACCGCTTAAGCGTGTTAGCTACACAGACTATCATCAACCGCCTCGCTGTCTCAGAAAAGCAACGACGAGACCTGACCCATCAGGTCTCGCCTTTCTATCACCGTCAGCCAGTCCACCGTATTCACTGCCTCTGCCCGACGCCAAGTCGTCGATATAGCCACCCACACCAGCCACGCCCCGCGCCCGTAGAACTCTGCGATCATCCCTATTCGCCAGCCCGCTCTCACTCATGACACGGCCCTCTTCAACCAACCCTGCAGCATCCCGCCTCAGGCCTCAGACACAAACGCCGCCCGCCGAGGTCCGCGCCGCCGTAGCACCACGGTACTATAGTACCACGGCTCTCAAGTGAACTGTCAATACCTTTTCACTCGTGGGCGATATTCTCTTCGCGTAGTTTTCGCCTTCCCCGAAGCCTGGCAGCATTATGTCGATCTGCCCTGACAGGTGCACTGCGATAGAGAGTAAGGAGCGGGGAGTGACGACCAAACAGTAGACTATGAATCGTGAAGCATGAACAGTAGTTGATAAGCGATGCGGGGTACCGGGGGGGGAGGCTGCGGTCATCGTTCAGCATTCAGCGATCAGGGGGCAGGGGATAGAAGAGCAGGCGGTCGCGCCCCCCAGGACCCGATGTGCTGTTTCACCCTCATCCAAATCTCCGATGCTATCGGAGTCCCGACACAGTCGGACCTCTCCCTCAAGGGAGAGGAAGGAGGGGCGAGATCGCCACGTCCCGACTGCGTCGGGACTCGCGATGACAATAGGGTGGTGTGTCAGGACTGTGATGACAATAGGGTGGTGTGTCGGGGCTCGCGATGACAGGATGGGGCGTGAACTCGGGCGAGTGATAACTGAGGACAACCGCGTGAAGAGTTATGAGTAAAGAGTGATGAGTTGCGAGAGAACGATGTAGGGAGCTGTTCGCAGGCAGGAGGGCATGCGTAGCGGGGGTAGGGCCAGTACTCACCGCCTATTGACTTCGAGGCGGCGATGTGACCACAATACAGTCCGTGGATTTCGCCGGAGCGTTTCTGTTCGGTGTTCTGGGCCTGCTGGTAGGCAGCTTCCTCAATGTGTGCATCGACCGCCTTCCCCGTGACCTGTCGGTCGTTCGACCCCCTTCGCACTGCGAGGCCTGCAGGCACAGGCTGGGGCTAACGGACCTGATCCCGATATTCAGCTATCTACGGCTGCGCGGCCGCTGCCGCTACTGCAGTACCAGGGTGCCGTCAAAGCTGCTCTGGGTGGAGCTGGCCACCGGCCTGATATTTGCCCTGCTCTTCTGGCACTATGGACTGAGTCCACAGTTCGGCATACTGGCCTTCTATGCCTGTCTGTTCACGGTGATCTTCGTCATCGATATCGAGCACGGCCTGATACTGAACAAGGTAGTGTACCCGGCAATCATCGTGGCAGTGCTCCTGGCGCTGGTGCCACAACCGTGGATGGAGGAAGGACGTCTTGTGACCACCGGGATCGCCAACGCCGCCATGGGCGGAGCGGTCGGCTTTGGCCTGTTCTTCCTGATCGCCGTAGTCTCCCGTGGGGGCATGGGCTGGGGAGATGTCAAGCTGATGGCTGTGATCGGCCTGGCGACAGGTTTTCCACTGGTGATACTGGCTATCGTGCTGGCCGCTGTGATCGGCAGCCTGGTGGCGGTGGCGCTTATGATCGCCCGGAGAAGGCGATTCCGCGAGACACTCCCTTTCGGCCCGTTCCTGGCGATTGCCACCATGATAACGCTGATCTGGGGGAGTCAGATGCTGGGCTGGTATATGGGGCTGATGTCGGCCGGGGGCCTCACCTATTCCTGAATAGCCTGAAGAAACGGTCCTGGTATTCCGAGAACACACCCCAGCGATGAAGTTCGAGTACAAGTTCCGGTGCCCTTGCGAGGTTCCGGCTTACATCCTCAAACAGCTCTTCGATGTAGTTGCGGGCGCCCTCGGGCACCCCGCTGGAGTCGGTGTCGAGCAGTCCCCGGCGGTCCAAATCCGCTATGTTGGTACGCAGCGACCTGTTGGTCAGCTCGTAGATGAACATGAGCAGGGACACATCCCACATCTCCTCGACACCCTTTATGATCGTGCTCAGAGGGTTGCGCTGTTCATCTATACGGGCGTTGAGCTTGTCGATGACCTGTCGTGAAGGTTCGGAGACGACGTTCATGTCCTTCGGTTCGTTCTTGTAGCGGTAGAAGATACCGGACTCATGGGGGCGCTCGCGGGCCAGCATCGATATGTAACTCCTGGCCTGATCACTGAAACCCTCCACGTTGATCAAATAGGCGGGAGTGACGATCCTGGGCCTCTCGGCAATCACCCTGCCGTCCCTGACCACGCTGACGTTTCCCACCAGTTCGGTGACCACGTAGTAGTCGACCACGGAACTTCCGAAGGTGGACAGTTCCTGTTTGGGAGCCCGGACGAGCTCCGTGTGCTCCATCGCGTTTCTGATCCTGTCATCCATGTCCATTTACACGAACATCTTTATGCCGTAGAAGTTGCGCCTCACGCGGTCGGTACCGGCGATTACACTGCCTGCCTGGGTGGAGTGCCCCGGTACGAGGTACTCCGCCTCGAGTTGAGACAGCCTGTCGATGCTCTGCCTGAGCAACGACGGACTGCCCCCGGGGAAGTCCGTCCTGCCAACGCTGCCTGCAAAGACGACGTCGCCGGTGATCAGTATTCTCTCCGTCTCGAGATAGAGAGAGACCGAGCCGGGAGAATGCCCGGGCGTCAGGAACACCTTGATGGCGGCCTTAACATCTGCGGCTCCAAGAGACAGATCGCCTTCCCCGACGTAGAAGAAGGGCTCGACTCCCGGCGCCTCACCACCCATCGCCTGGAAGAACATCCTGCCGGCGGTACGGTAGAACTCGTGTTCTTCGGCTGACAGCGTGAACAGGGCTCCGCCTTCCTTCACGATCAGGTCAGTAGCTTCGATGTGGTCGGGATGGCAGTGCGTGCCGATGACGAGGCCGCCCTCCTCGATACTGAAGCCGTCGGATTGCAGGGCGCGGGTCAGCGAATCAAAGCAGGGCTCGCCGAGTTCGTTCATTGTGTGGCCGGGATCCACCAACACGTGCTGCCGATCGCCTCTGAGCAGGCCGGGCAGCAGGACAGTATTGCAGTTGTTCCCTCTGCCCTGCCATATGTAGCAGCGGCAGTTCTCGGTCAGCGTAACAGAACTATGGTATTTCATCCCGGCTCCGGAGCGAGGTTCTACGCGGCTGGAATCACCCTGATCTCGTCACCCACTACCGCGCCCAAGAAGTCGCAGGCGCTGCCGTCCCTGTAGGATATCTCAAGATGACCGGTGCTGCCGAGCAGGGCCATCACTCCCGTGTTCTGGGCGTAGAACTTGCTGACGCCTTCTATGCAGCAGCCCGCCACCTCGATGGTGGCGTCTCTTCCCGGCAGGTCACTTCCCTTTATGTTGGCGATCAGGTTGCCAAAGCGGTCGATATGCAGAACCTGTCCCACCAGGATGCCATCGGGATCGCGAGATGGCCTGGGAAGCGGCAGGACGTGAAGGGAGTCGACCTTGGTACCGAACTCGTACATCGCGATGTCGAGCGACAGTCCCCCGGCCACCGGTGCGAAGACATCTCTCCCGTGGAACGTCGGGCTCACAGGCCGTCGCCAGAAACGCGGGTCGCTGATAGCCACGACCTCAATCCCTTTCTTCATGATGACACGGGTCAGCTTACCCGCCGGCCGGGCCGGGGGCGTCTCGACAGGAACCAGGTCATCGACCACGTAGCTCAGAACGCCGTTGTCCGGCGCGACGAAGAGCGCGGAGGGCGTCTTCAGTACTATGCTTTCGCGGTCGCTACCGACGCCGGGGTCGACAATAACGACGTGTACCGTCTGCTTCGGGAAGCAACGATAGGCGGCATTGAGCACGAAAGCCGCCTGCAATATGTTCTGGGGCTGGATGGAGTGGGTGACATCGACAATGCTGGCCTCGGGGTTGACGCTCAGGATGGCTCCCTTCACGGAGGCAACGTAGGCGTCGTCGTAGCCGAAGTCCGTGGTCAGGGTGATGATGGAACTCATATAATGGATATCAGGCAACGGTGGCCGCCACAATCGCGAACACAACGAGCAAGCCGATCAGGACTATGGTGAGCTTGAACAGCGTACTCTCACCCCCCCGGCGCGTCCTGTACACCGAGTCGGCCTGCCCGAAGATACCTCCGATGCCTCCACCACGCAACTGAAAGAGCACCGAGGCAACCAGTGCTATTGCTACCAATATCTGTGCTACATAAAGAGACTCCAGCAATCTATTTCCCTCCTAGTTCCTGTACAATAATCTCTCTAACCATGCCCGGGTTGGCCCTGCCCCCCGTGGCTCTCATGACCTGCCCTATGATGAAGGTCAGGGCCTGCTGCTTGCCTGAGGCATAGTCTGCCACAGCATCGCTGTTCACGGCCAGCACGCCTCTCACCGCCTCCCGAATCTCGTCCTTACCGCTGATCTGGCCCAACTTCTTCTCGGCAACCCCCTCATCTGCTGCCCTGCCGGTGGCGAACATCTCTTCGAACACGATTTTCGCGGCCGGGCCGCTTACCGTGCCGTCGTCGGCCAGGGCCAGCAGACCGATGAGCTGTCGCGGCACTATTTTAGCACGTTCGATCTCGATATTGGTAGCGTTGAGCAGCCTGCTGAAGTCTCCCAGCAACCAGTTGCTGACCGCCTTGGCCTTGGCGGGGTCGACGAGCTTCATGCAATTCTCGAAGTAGTCGGCCATACCGCGCGACGCGGTCAGGAGGCTTGCGTCATACAGCGAAAGGCCATACTGGGCCATGAGCCGATCTCTGCGGGCTACCGGCAACTCGGGAAGGCCGGCCCTGATCCGCTCTATCCAGTCCCTGTTCAGAACCAGCGGAGGCAGGTCGGGCTCGGGGAAATAGCGGTAATCGCCGGCGAGCTCCTTGGTCCTCTGTGACACGGTCCTGCCCTCCTGCTCGATCCAGCCCCTGGTCTCCTGAATCGGACTGCCGCCCTGCTCGAGGAGGTCCACCTGCCGCCGGGACTCGTACTCCAGCGCCTGCTGAACCGCCTTGAAGCTGTTCATGTTCTTGATCTCTGTCTTGGGGGTAAGCTCTTTACTACCCGGAAGCCGCACGCTGATGTTGGCATCGCATCTGAAGCTCCCCTCCTCCATGTTGCCCGTGGACACACCCAGGTAGCGCAGGATACTGCGAAGCTGAACGAGGTAGTCGCGGGCCTCAACCGCCGACTCCATATCGGGCTCGCTAACTATCTCCATCAGCGGTACACCGGAGCGGTTGACGTCTATCAGGCTGCAGTCCTTCCTGTGCCACAGCTTGGCTACGTCCTCCTCAAGATGCACGTCCGCGATGCCGATCTTCCTGATCTCGCCATTGGAGTTTATGGTCAGCCATCCGTTCCGGCCGATGGGAGTGCCGTGCTGGGAGATCTGGTACCCCTTCATCAGGTCGGGGTAGAAGTAGTTCTTGCGGTCGAACTCCGTATACTCAGGAATGTTGCAGTTGAGGGCCAGGGCAGTCATGATCGTGTACTCGATGGCCTTCTCATTGATGACGGGGAGGGGGCCCGGCATGCCCAGGCAGATCGGGCAGACGTGGGTGTTGGGATGTGCTCCGGCATAGTCGGTGCTGCAGGAACAGAACATCTTGCTCCTGGTAAGCAACTGGGCATGGACCTCGAGGCCGATGACGGTCTGGTAGGTCATAGCTGGTGACCAGTATACCAGTGTCATAGGGGAGGGGCAAGGCAACGGAATAGCTCACCGCCTTGCATAATCCGGCCGACATGCGTTATACTTCCTGCCGAGAGCTTCCTGGTGACTTTGGCGGAGTGGCCCCACCCGTTCCCATCCCGAACACGGAAGTGAAACGCTCCAGCGCAGACGATACTCGAGGGGCAACTCTCCGGGAAAATATGTCGTTGCCAGGGAGTTCTCACTGCTTTTCGATCAGGTCCAGATCCAGTTCCATGCCATCCCTGGCGGCTATGACGGCAACTCCCGTCTCCTCACTCAGCCTCTCGGCCACGAGAGCGGGCTCTGCCCTTAACATCGTCATGCCGAAGTGAGTGAGGACGGCAGCCCTCGGTCTCAGCGCGCAGATGATTCCCCTGGTTTCAGGAAGCGACAGGTGATCAATCGGTGCACCGGCACTGAGCCGGACAACGTTGATGATCACTACATCAGCGGCATACCGTGCGGTCAGACCCTCGAAGTATCTGGTGTCAGTAATCCAGGAGAAGGTATGACGAGGTGTCCGGAACACGAACCCGTAGGTCTCCACCCCGTGCTCATGTCTGACCGGTGTCACGAACGAGACACCATTGACGGTGTAACTCCCCGCCTCAACCAGTAACCGTATCTCCCGGGGATAGGGACGCAAGTGCGAGAGGATCACGGAGTCTTCATCAAGAGCATCACCGGGAGCGAAGACTGTGCCCCTCTTCTTCGTACCGCCATCGGTCATAGCCTCGACCATGATGTTCATGTCGCCGCTATGATCGAGATGTCGATGAGACAGGATGATCGCGTCGAGCTTCCCGGGGGCGAGTCCTCTCGAGATAGCCCCGACCAGGCAGCCCGGACCGGGATCAAGCACAATCCGGGTACCACACAGATCAAGCCATGCGCCTCCTGAAGCCAGGAGTTGACGGGCCACGACGAACCTCGCGCCAGCAGTGCCCAGGAACGTGATAGTGTCCCGACTTCCGGCCATGCCCGAATTATAGCAGGCGAATCTGTTAGAATGGTGGGACCGTGGCAGAATCGGAAGCAGAGATAGCCCGCCTCATGAGATTGCACCGGCAGCAGACCGGACGCGTGCTGACCATCGGCACAGTGGAGTCGGCTACGGCCGGGAGGATCTGCGACAGGCTGACCGGCATACCGGGAAGCTCAGAGTACTTCGCGGGCTCCCTGGTGGCTTACAGCGACCATCTCAAGGTTGCCCTGCTGGGAGTTCAACGAGCCACCATTGATAGTCACGGGGCCGTTAGCGAGCAGACTGCCATAGAGATGGCTGAAGGAGGAAGAAGGCTCCTTGGAGTAGACGTATGTGTGTCCGACACCGGCGTCGCCGGTCCGGGCGGTTCCTCTCCAGGAAAGCCGGTGGGCCTGTTTTACTTTGCCCTTGCTGCCGAAGATACCTGTCTTGCCGAGATGAGGGTGTTCACCGGAGACCGCAGCGAGAACAAACAGGCAGCCGCCGACAAGGCACTGGATATGCTGGTCAAGTACCTGACAACCCAGGTGGGTCGGTAACAACAAGTACCGACCTAGCCGTCGGGTTCGCGCCCGGACTTCACTCCCAGAAGCAGGAGAGCGGAGACAACTGCCAGGACAAGACCGTAGAGAAATGTGGCTTCCGGCCCCACCCTGTCCCACAGCATACCGGCCAGATAACCACCGGGCAGGGCAACCAGGCCCACGCATGCGTGAAATGTGCCCAGAGCAGTGCCCCTGAGGTGTTCGGGGGCGAAGTCAACCACGTATGCTCTCTGCACACTATCGAACATGGCGAACGATACGCCGTAGAGTGCAAAAAGAGGCAGGAGACTGTAGATGTCGCCTGTGAACACGAGGCCCAGAGAGACGAGGCCGAATGCCAGGTAACTGGCGACCAGCACCGGCTTTCTGCCTATCCTGTCCGATAACGATCCCGCCGGCATCGCGGCGAAGACGTAGACTACGTAGAACAGCACGTAGAGGAGTATCGCCGTCTGGTCGGTCAGTCCGATGTCCATAGCCCTGAGAAGCAGGAAGGCATAACCGAAGTGGCCGAGATAGAACACCGAAGCGGCCACTATTAGCAGCCTGAGGGTGGCGGGCAAGGCGGTGAAGCTGACACGCATAGACAGCTTCGCCTTCTGCGGCTCTTTGACGGCCTCCGGCTCCTTGATAAGCAGTATGAACAACACAGCCGCTACCCCAGGTATACCGGCCAGCAGGAAGATCCGCCCGTAGTCCGAGTCGGTAGCCGCCAGAAGAGCGAATGCCAGGAGGGCACCCGCGACAGAGCCGATTCCGTCCATAGCCCTGTGAAATCCATAGGCCTTGCCCCTGACGCCCATGTCAACCGACTCGGCCACAATGGCATCCCTCGGGGCGCTTCGCACGCCCTTACCCACCCTCTCCACCATCCTGATCACGAGAACCAGGGGCCAGGTTCCGGCCAGGGCGAACAGCGGCTTGGTGATCGCCGAGAGAGAATAGCCGATCAACACAAACGGTTTCCTCCGCTTCAGTCTGTCGGACCAGTAACCGGAGAAGACCTTTATCAGAGAAGCGGTCGTCTCAGCGGCACCCTCAACAATCCCTACTGCGGACGCCCCCGTGCCCAGGACGGCGACAAGGTACAGGGGAATGAGTGGGAAGACCATCTGGCTGCTGAGGTCGGTGAAGAGGCTGACCAGTCCGAGCAGAAGGACGTTTCTCGTTATCCCCCTGAAGACTCGCCTTCTCCTGTCCTGGTTCACTGAATCCTTCCTTCGGTCGGTGGATCTATTACGCAGTCAGGTATTATGCACATTTGCGGACGCGCAGGCAACAGTGCGCCAATCTTGACAAGAAGCGAACGGACTTGTAGCATTGAGAGTGGGTCGATCGACCTGGTGACGACTGACTCCGTACCGAGACATGAGAATCTGCCTTCTATCCTATCGCGGCAATCCTTATTGTGGGGGGCAGGGCATCTATATCTACTATCTGTCACGAGCTCTGCTGGAACTCGGCCACGAGGTCGATGTGATGGCCGGGCCTCCCTATCCCGAAGTTGCCGAGGGAATACAGCTGCACAGACTTGACAGCCTCAACCTGTATGAGCCTGACAAGTCGGTACGGAAGATCATGTCCCGTCTCTACGATCCCGTCAACCTGTACGAGGTGCTGGCGGTCGGCACCG
This sequence comes from Dehalococcoidia bacterium, assembly GCA_003552465.1. Lineage (GTDB taxonomy): Bacteria > Chloroflexota > Dehalococcoidia > GIF9 > AB-539-J10 > RBG-13-51-36. Next base: position 21,602 of record PULQ01000025.1, on the reverse strand, counting down.
GGACCTTCCCCGAGCCGCTCACATTCAGTCTACGGGCCTACCGGAGGATCAAGGAGCTACTGGGAGAGCGAAGGTACGATATCATCCATGACAACCAGTGCCTGGGCTACGGACTGCTGTTGATGAAGCGCCTGGGCATACCGGTTGTGGCCACCATTCATCATCCGATTCCCATCGACCGGGACATGGCCGTCGCTCAGGCGAGATATCCGTGGCGAAAACTGTTCATCCGCCGCTGGGACGCTTTCTGCGGCATGCAGGGACGGGTGGCGCGACGCCTGGAGCGGGTCATCACCGTCTCCAACAGTTCGGTCGGTTCGATTGAACAGGCCCACGGAGTTCGCAGGGAACACATGAGGGTTGTGCACAACGGGATCGACACCGAACGCTTCCGTAAGGCGAATGGCGTTCCCAAGCGTCCCAACAGCCTGGTGCTGGTCAACAGCGGAGAGCAGTCGTTGAAGGGAGTGCCCTACCTCCTCCAGGCGCTCCGCATTCTCAAAGACGGGACAGACATCAGGCTGACCGTTGTCGGCAGTCCCCTTCCCGACGGCCAGTATCTTAAGCTGATAAAGCAATACGGCATCGAAGATATGGTCAGCTTCACGGGCAGGGTGAGTGCCGACCGACTGGTGAAGGAGTACGCGGCAGCCGAGATGTGTGTAGTGCCATCGCTATACGAGGGTTTCGGGCTTCCCGCCGCAGAGGCTATGGCCTGCGGGCTTCCGGTAGTCTCCACAACTGGAGGTGCGCTTCCCGAGGTGGTGGGACGCGATGGCGAGGCCGGGATCCTGGTACCGCCGGCGCAGCCGGAGGCACTTGCGGCGGCTATCAGAACACTCCTTGACAATGCGTCATTGCGAGAGAAGATGGGCGAAGCGGGACGTAAGAGGATCGAGAGCGAGTTTACCTGGGAACGCGCGGCCCGGAAGACGGTCGAGGTATACCGGGAGGTGATGTGAATGCTCACCGTCGATTACAGCGTTTTGGAGATCGGGGATGGCGAAAGAGTACTCGATATCGGGTGTGGTACCGGCAGGCATAGCTGGGAGGCCTGCCGGCGGGCCTTCTGCACTGTGTATGCGCTCGATATCGATGGAGAAGAGCTCATGCGGGCCAGGGGTGTCCTTGGTGCTATGGAGAGGCAGGGAGAGTCCCGGGCACAGTGGGGTCTCCTTCGGGCAAGCACCGTGAGCCTTCCCTTCAAAGAAGGGGTTTTCGATAAGATAGTATGCTCGGAAGTGCTGGAACATGTACCGGATGACCTGCAGGGCATCAAGGAGATGGCCAGGGGGCTGAAGGACAGAGGCGCAGTTGCCGTAAGCGTCCCAAGCTACCTCCCTGAAGCCATTTGCTGGCGAATATCGTCTGCCTACCATGCCCGTGCAGGCGGCCACGTGCGGATATACAGGTCGGGCCAGCTGATCCCGCCCCTCAGTGCACACGGCCTGCAAGTCTATGCCAGGCGCCGCAAGCACGCTCTGCACTCCTTCTACTGGATACTGCGCTGCCTGTTCGGAGTGAACAACGAAAAGGCGGTCGTTCCTTCGCTTTATTACAGGTTCCTGGTCTGGGATATGAGGGCCAACAGCAGGCCGATTCGATGGCTCGATTCCTTCTTCACCCTTTTCTTCGCGAAGAGCACGGTCCTCTACGCAACCAAGAACGAGAACGAGAGGTAGTTCCGTGGATCTGAGACAAGAGTTAACACGGTCGGAGATCGATTGCCTGATAGAGCAGCAGGCCGACCACATAGGCCGTACCCAGCTACCGTCGGGCATTATACCGTGGTATGACACGGGCATTGCCGACCCGTGGGATCACGTCGAGTGTGCGATAGCTCTGGATGCGTCGGGAAGACACGAAGAAGCCGAGAGGGCATACCGCTGGTTGCGCGGCGCTCAGAACGACGACGGGAGCTGGTACTCCAGCTATATGGGAGATGAACCCTGCGATCTGACCAAAGACACCAACTACAGCTCCTATCCCGCAGTCGGGCTGTGGTATCACTACATGATAACCCGGAACAGGGGCTTCGTTGCCGAGATGTGGCCGACGGTGGAGAGAGGGCTCGACTTCGCCCTGCAACTGCAGCAGCCGCCCGGCCATATCTACTGGGCTCGTGACCCGCACGGGGCAGTCTATCCTCTGGCGCTAATAGCAGGGTCCAGCTCCATCTACCAGAGTCTGCGATGTGGGATCAAGGTAGCCAGACTCCTGCAGACCGACAAGCCCCGCTGGCATGCTGCCAGCCGCAGACTGGCACATGCGGTCAGCGAACAACCGGAGCTGTTCCATAACTCGGTCGACAGTCAATATGACTATGCGATGTCCTGGTACTATCCCGTTCTCACCGGCATAGTGAGGGGAGGGGAGGCCAGAGAGCGCATCTACGAGAAGTGGTCGGATTTCGTTGTCGACGGCCGGGGGTGCAAGTGTGTGGTGGAGGAACCATGGGGGATAACTGTGGCCGAGACCTGCGAACTCGTCCTGGCACTGAACCGTATCGGCGAGAGCCACAGGGCAAGGACCCTCCTGGACTGGGCCCTGGAACTCAGAGATGACGATGGGCGCTTCTGGACGGGCATGAAGATGCCCGAGGAGGAGATCTGGCCCCCGGAGGAGAAACCGACTTGGGTCTCAGCGGCGATGGTCATCGCGCTCAGCAGCCAGCTTGAGATCGCGAACCCTCAAGCTACCCGAAGCAGGGTCTTCACCAGGTTTCCGTGAGAGGTTGACTTGGTCCGCATCGCCGATATCTGGCACAGAATACCGGGGCTGAAGCGCCCGCCACCCGAGTTCGTCGGCTACGATAACCTCATCGCCTTCATAACGAGACAGGGGCTGATGCAGATGGAAGGCGACCTCATAGAGGTCGGAGCCTACATGGGCGGTGGTACGGTGAAGCTGGCAAGACTGGCAGCCAGGCACGATAAGAGAGTGTATGTCATCGACACCTTCGACCCCGACATGGACACCACAGTGAGCAAGAGCACAGTGCCGGCAGCCGAGGTCTACCGTGCATTTCTGAAAGGGCGCTCCATGTGGGAGGTATACAGAGAGGCGACGAGGCGTCTTCCCAACATCGTCACGATCATAGAGGACTCCAGAAGGGTGGTCCTGGACGAGGAAACTAGATTCGTCTTCGCCTTCGTCGATGGTTGTCACCAGAAGGACTGTGTGAAGAGCGACTTCCGCCTCATCTGGCCACACCTGGTATCGGGAGGTATCATTGGCTTTCACGATTACAGGTTCGACGACTGGCCGGAGGTGACCGAGGCGGTAGACGAACTGATGGATGAGCACAAAGATGACATACTGGATCGGCACGAGATAGTCGGGGACTACGGCATCTCCTCTATTCTGTTGACGAAGAGGTAGGATTCGCCCTGGGCACGCACCTGATGACGATGACATTGCTGAGCGAAGGCAAATGCCTGGCCAACCCGTCCAGGGCCGTCAGCGAAAGAGCAGAAAGCCTCTGCGGCAATCTATCAAGCAGCGAACTCCAGCCAGGCAGTCCGACCAGCAACGATATACCCTCGGCACGCTCTACCCTGAAATGAGGGCTTACCAGACGCCTGAGGGTGCCGTAGTCCAGCTTGATGGTATGGTCATCGGGTATCTGCCAGAAATGACCGTCATCCGCCTTCTCTCTGCGCAGAAAACGCATCAGTGCGAACAACCGTCTTCCGGTCCTGAACCCGAGGCTCTCGAAGTTGGCAGTGGCGATCACCGCCCGCCCCCCTGGCTTGAGCACCCGGGCCATTTCGGCGATCGCCTCGTCCAAATGGCAGAAGTGATCCAGAGCTCCCTTGCAGAGTATCTTGTCGAACGAACCTGTCTTGAACGGCAGGTGTGCACTTACTCCACGGGCGAGGTTGACCGAAGCACCGTTCCGGGAGGTATGCAGCCGGGCGTGCGATATCATCCTCCCCGACGGCTCAAGTCCTGAGCACAGCCCTCCCTTCCTGGCCAGTTCTATGGCATCAACCGCCCTGCCACACCCGATATCAAGCACAAGTTCCTGCTCCACCACACCCACAGCCCCGACTGTGACATCGGTCATCCTTCGGAAAAGGTGAGCTATGTCCGGGTAGACCTTCGGGGGAAGCACATGGTCATCGTCCCAATCCAGGTCCACCCTTCCATCATTGCGGTGCGCGGCACCAGAACAGAGTCGATCGGGAAGATCACGAAGAGCAGGCTCTATGTCTTGCTGAATAGCATCCGGGTTCACAACTGAGATGCCATTTTAGTGTATCGGTACCGATAGGTCAATCGGCACGAACGGGACGGGTTCGTCGCTGTATCATCACGGGTCCAGGACTTCAATGCCACTAACACGAAACAGGCCTGCTGCAGCTTCCATATCTCGATCATCGGCCCCGGCCAGATTCAGCGGTTTCAGCGGGCTGTCGATCTTTTCCAGCTTACTCTCCCCCATCCTGTGGTAGGGGACAAGTGACACTTCGTCGACGCGATGTTTCTTAAGAAAGCCAATGATGTCCCTAAGGTTCCTGTCCGTCGATGTCATGCCCGGAACCAGAGGCACCCTGACCCTGATCCTGCACCTTTGCTTTTCAAGAAGCCGCACCAGGTTCTTCAGTATCACAGCGTTATCCTTCCCGGTGAGACGCCGGTGCAGCGCCGGGTCAACGGCCTTGACATCGTACAGAACCAGGTCCAGGAAGGGAAGCAGCGGCTCCAGTTTCTGGTAGGCCACGTAGCCACATGTCTCCATAGCGACATTGAGCCCCTGCTCCTTACACAGTGGAAGAAACTCGGACAGGAACTCAGCCTGGCAGGTAGGCTCGCCTCCCGAGAGGGTGATGCCGCCACCCGATGCTACGAAGAAGGGCAGATCATCCATGGCCTCTTCCAGCAACTCCTGCGGAGAGTAGCGCCTGCCGACGAGTTCAAGGGCACCCGAATGGCAGGCTTCGGTGCCCCTGCCGCAGCGATCACAAAGCTGGCGGTTGATGCGCCCATCTCCATTGAAGACGATCGCCTGCAATGGGCATGAAGGTTGGCATTCCCGACAACCCAGGCACCTCTCCTTCGAGAAGCTGATCTCAGGCTCAGGGTCCAGGCCCTCCGAATTCTGACACCACAGGCACTGAAGCGGACAGCCCTTGAAGAAGACAACGGTTCTGATGCCGGGACCGTCGTGTATAGAGAAGCGCTGCAGGTCGAAAACTGTGGCGCCCTCCGACATGGTTACAGTCCTACTGAGAGCAATGCTCGGTTCTGGCTATGATCTCGTCCTGTACCTCTCGACTCAGATCTGCGAAGTAAGCCGAATAGCCGGCCACCCTGACCATAAGCCCGGCATGCTTCGCCGGGTTCCTCTGGGCATCAAGAAGGGTCTCCCTGTCGACCACATTCACCTGCAGGTGCATACCGCCCAGCCCGAAGTAGGCCCTGATCAGCGAACCGAGGTTCCCCGTACCGACGGCACCCCTGAGATAAGTTGGGTTGAACTTCAGATTCACCGCTACTCCATTGGTGGCCTGGGAGTAGTCGACCTTTGCCACCGACTTGAGATAGGCGGTCGGACCTTTCCTATCCACGCCGTCGCACGGCGATATGCCGTTGGAGAGGCTCTCAAGGGCCCTTCTACCGCTGGGCAATGCGCCGACGAACTTGCCGAAGCCTTTGTGATTGGTCATACTCAGGAACCCCGGCAAGTAGGCTCCGCCTCTGGGATTACGATGCTTCGCCACTTCCCCACAGAAGAGTTCGGCAACCTCCCTGGCATACCTATCGGGAAGCTCATCGTCATTGCCGTACTTGGGAACCCTGTTCACTATCAACTGATGAAGCCGCTCGTGGCCCTCGAAGTTGTCCTCCAGAGCCTTCAGCAGTTCATCCATCGTTACCTTCTTGTCCGCGAACACCAACCGGTCAATGGCTGCCAGTGAGTCGGCAACGTCGGCCACACCCACACCCTGGACGCCAGTGAAGTTGTACACAGCACCGCCGGCCGTGACGTCCTTCCCGGTGTCAATACACCCCTCTATCAGAGAGGACAGCAGGGGACTGGGGTATAGCTCCCTATGAGCAATGCCCAGGACGTTCAGGCCGATGACCATCTGCTCCACCACGTATGATATCTGATTTCGAAGAGCACCGAGAACGTCATCCATTCCCCTGAACTCCCTCGGATCGCCCGTCTTCACTCCGACCTCCTCCTGCATGACCGGACTACAGCCGTTGTTCAGAGCCATCTCGAGACAGACCGGCAGACTCATCAAGGCGGCATCGGTTGAGCCGAAGGTCTTCCTGGGAACCGATATCTCCACGCAGCCGATGATCACATAGTCACGAGCATCCGACTCCGTTATCCCCTTGGCCATAAGCGCAGGCACAACCACATCGTCGTTGACGAGGCCCGGCATTCCTCCGCCATCCTTGATTACCTCGCAGATTCTCTCAAGGTATTGAGGAGGCGACTGCCCGTGTACTCTAGCATGGAGATTGGGGTGCCTGGTCTTGACCAGTTCTCTAGTCTTCAGAAACAGATAGCTAAGCTCATTCGTAGCATCGGCACCATCAGCAGTCACGCCGCCGATCGTGACCGACGGATTGGCCGGGAAGCCACTGAACAGCGTGGCGAGATTCTCGGCAAACAGCGGGACGAACTCGGACATCTTTACAGACAGGCACCCGAGCAACTCAACGGCCTGCTCCGCGGTGATGAGTCCCTTCTCAAGATCATCCCGGTAGTAAGGATAGAGATACTGGTCTGCCCGACCAGGGCACAAAGCCTGCTCGTAGTTCTCCTGATGCAGAGCGATCTCGAGGAACCATATGCTCTGCAGAGCCTCGCGGAAGCATGTGGCCGGCCCGGCCGGCACCTTGGCACAGATACGGGCGATCTCCAGCAGTTCATCCTTCTTCTCGCTGTCCGTCTCCAGTTCAGCGAGTCTGAGTGCCTCAGCGTGGTGCCTGCCGGCGAACTCTACGACGGCATCACAGGATACCTGGACAGCACGGTAGAAGGCGCGTTCTCTGAACCGCTCAGGATCACCCACGGGATCGGCATCCATCTCGCGGACCTTTTCACCTGCCTCCTCTTTGATGCCATCCAGCCCCACACGTAACAGTTTCTCAAAGTCGGGAGCGGTATGTGAGATCCCTGCCGCTTCGGTCAGCACGAAGAAGCCCCCTTTGAACAAGAGAGACATGGGCTGTGGTGGCGACAGGAACTCCTGAGCATGCCAGGCCAGAACCTTATCCATCCAGAACGGAAAGATGTCCTGCTCCAACTCCTTGATCTCATCATCGCTGATGTCGAACGCATCCACCGCTCGTTCTCGCAGATTCGCTAGTTCCGGCCAGATCAGGACACCGACAAACTCTGGATAGATGACGGCTCCCACCCGCTTGCTGGTGATACTGCCAACCAACAGCTCATCGGGATGTATCCCCACATCGAGGTTCTTCAGAATGTGAGCCACTGCTCGGGCTCTCCTGAACACCGGAGGCATGAACCAGACATCCGATCCCTTCATGAAGTCCGTGATATGGCGGGCCCTCTGGATGCAGACCTCCTTCCTTGCCGATAGCAGGTCGTCATAGAGCTTCGACAACCTGGGGAACGACTCGATCGTCATCTCCGGCAACACTGTGCTTTCACTCATGGCAACCTCCTATGTACCTGGTGGCACCCAGCGGGTGGCCCTCCTAACGGCATACCGGGCTAGACGGCCACTTCATCCGTCACTTGATGGCAATAGCTTCGATCTCCACAGGGTAGTTACCCGGAACCTCCCTTACGGCAATGCAAGAACGAGCGGGCGGGTTGACGGGGAAGAAGGCCCTGTAGACCTCGTTCATGGCGCTGAAATCGGCCATGTCCCGCAGAAAGATGGTAACCTTGACGACCCTGTCGAGATCGCTGCCAGTCGACTCAAGCGCCAGCTTCACGTTGCTGAGCACCAGTTCGGTAGCCGCCTTTACGTCGTCGGTTATCTTCAGGTTCTTCCCGACATCGATGGGGAGAACTCCGGAGACGAACAGGAAGCCACCCGCCTCGACAACATGTGAGTACGGCGCCCCCCTGGCAAATCCATCGATCTCATAGGTAGTCTTCTCCACAGTGTTTCCTCCTATCTAGTCTATTTCCGGTATCTGCCATCTGTAAGCAGGCGCTCTACACAAGACCGCGCGGTTGTGTTCAGGAGGTGTTCCGACGTGCACCGCGCAGTCGGTGAGATACCCTTCTCTCGGTTATGCCGAGCCTATCGGAGATCTCCTTCTCATTAAGGCCCTTCTCGGCGAGCCGAAATATATCACCGGTTTGCTTCGCCTTTTCGCTCTTCCTTTCGGCAATCTCGCTGATCTCAGGCGCGTATCCGTCGGACTCTGTACTGATCAGCCCCGACTGCTCCATCCCGGCGAAGACCTCCTCACCCTTCACACTCCTGACTATGACGGTTGACCGGCCTCCGTAGGAGCCCCCGCTACCTGCGGCGATATCGGCAAGCTCGGCAGCGAAGTCACGGCAGACAAGGCAATGCCGGGGCACGCAATCCTTGATATCGGTAACAGGCAGGTCCATCCTGTTCCCATCTGCGTATACACGGAACTCATCGTATACCTCCAGCCTATCGACCTGGCTCATCTCGACACCCTGAGCCCTGACCAGCTCCTCCATGCAGTTATACTCGTAGTTCTCCCTGCAGAAGAGGCCAACCATAACCTGAACCGACGTTGCCAGCGGCAAACCCTTGTGCTTGAGATATCTGATCGACTGTATATGACATGGCGATCCCACGACCCAGATCTTGGTCAATCCATGGTCGACAACGGCCTCCCTCAGCTTACTCAACACGGGCACGACGCCGTACTTGGTACCTGCCGCCTCCATTATCTCCTCCCTGGTCCTTGCTACATAGGCGGTGGGAGTCCAGCCGTCTCTGCCGACCACCAGCACGCCGTCCATAATGCCGCTCTCCAGCGCATACAGGAGTAGCGTAGTCACAACCCCACCATCCTGGCATCTGTCGGCAACCACATCATCGGTTGTCCTCGCCAGCACTGCGCGCATGTAAAGCCCGACGCTCTCTTTCTTTCCTCGACCGATAACGGCACCCTCAATATCCTTGATCAGGCTGTGCCTGAGCATGTAACAAGCTTCATAGCAGATGCTGCAACCCACACAATCCATAGCGCGTTTGGGCCGCCTTGGCCTGCCATCGATGAGCTTCACATGGGCCGTCGGACAGGCGACAACGCAGGCACCGCAGACGGTGCACTCTCCGGAGTCAATGATCCTGGATTCTAGATCTTCGTAGCTCGGCATATCTGGTACCGCGGCACCCGGAAGTCACACTGCGCCGCCTCTTAACACACGGTGAAAACGCGTCACCAGGTTGAACCCGCAAGTCTAACCCAATTCACCTGAGGCCTTCATCCTGGCCACTTCCTCTTCTCTCAGTTGCCTCTTGAACAGCTTTAGCGTGACCGTAACAGGCAGCTCTTCTCTGAACTCGATGAACTTGGGAACCGCGTAGGCCGGGAGCCTCTCCCGACAATGCCCTATCAACTCTTCAGCGGTGACCCGCCCTTCGTATTCCTCTTTCAGCCGGATGAAGGCCTTGATCCTCTCACTACCTGCCCGCTCGGGGTCGGGAACCCCGATGGCAACGGCATCGCCGACCGCCGGGTGCTCGTACAGGGCATCATCAACCAGCCTGGTGTAGACCTTCAGTCCCGATATATTGGCCATGTCCTTAACACGGTCTGTGATGTAGAAATCCCCGTCATCCTCCATCTTCACCACGTCGCCCGTGGGCACCCAGCCGTCGACAAGGCCCTTGCCTGCCTCGGGCCAGTATCCCATCATCACCTGTGGGCCTCGCACCCATAGTTCGCCCTCACAGCCAGGAGCGACGTCTTCCCCCGTGTCCAGATCGACTATCCTCACATCCGTGTCGGGCAGCGGAATCCCAATCGACCCGAACTTCTCGAAGGGCATAAAGCCGGTGATCTTGGAGAAAGACGAAAGGTTGATATGTGTAGCACCACCGGTCTCAGTCAGGCCGTAGGCCTCGGTAATGGGCACGCCCGTCTCCTTCCTGAACTTCTGCGCGACCTCGGGCGCCAGCGCTGCCGTCGTCGACATGAACATCGTGGTCAGTCTGCCCAGTCCTGCCGCCACCAGTCGCGAATACTGAGTGGGCACGCAGGCACAGAAGAAGGGGCGATGCTTCATGAGCATCTGAACCAGCGTGTCGGTATCCCTCGGGTCGGGCAGCAGATAGCCCTTCAGCCCCCAGTACACCCCGAACTGCATCATAAGATGACCGTAGGCGTGAAACAGAGGGATGGGTATCATGGCCGAAGCCTTCCCTCTGATGCCCACCTTCAAAGGCTCATAAGACCATGCCGTCTGCACTATAGCAACCACCCGGTTATAGTGGGTCAGCATAACTCCCTTGGGCAATCCCGTAGCGCCTCCTGTGAAGGGAAGAACAGCCAGGTCTGTCATGGGATCGATATCCACCTCGGGAGGCTCGGGACCGTGGCTGTCAATCAACTCCCGGAATCCATGGGCATCCGGGTGCTTCTTCGGATCAGTCTCGTCGGACGAATAGTCCGTCAACGAGCTGACGATGACATTCTTGATGCGGGTCTCCGCCCTTACCGAGTTCACCAGGTCCAGAGACATATCGGTACAGATGACCGTCTCGGCCCCCGATTCTCCGATCTCATAGATCAGGTCGGCCCCCCTGTGCATCACGCTGCAGGGTACATGCGCCGCCCCGGCCTTCATGATCCCGAAGTCGCTTATCATGAACTGGGGGCAGTTCGGCAGAACGGTAGCCACCTTGTCGCCCTTGGTCACTCCCAGGTTTGCGAGCGCAGCAGCCAGGCTGTCGCTGAACTGCTTCATCTCGCTGTACAGGATCTCTCTGCCCAGGTAGTAACAGGCCACCCTGTCCGGATACTCAGCCGCAGTGGCGTCAAGCAGACTGTGAACCGTCGTAACCGGATACGGCTCCTTCGTCTGCGGAAGCTTATAGGGTCCGAGCTTGTACTGCTTCAGCCATGGTTTCTCAGCAATAGTGGCCATGGTTACACCCCTCAATCACATCGATCACATAGTCCAGCCCGAGCTCTCTGAGCTTTTCTGCTGTCGGCCTGCCTGTCGTCTTATCCCAACCACGAAACTCGTAGTAGGCATCCAGCATCTCATCCAGCTTCTCCACCTTGTGTCCGGCAGCCGCCCCTTCAGGCAATGGCTCGTTCAGCAACCTCCCGGGCAGTGTATCGTCCGCCCTGACCAGGCCTTCTCTCACATTGAAGGCCCTGGCAAGATTGTAAACCCTCTCTCCGACACTTCTGAAATCGCTTACGCTGAACTCCCAGCCCACGCAGTTGGATATCATGTCTACCCAATCCTCAGCAGATAGCGCCACGCCCATAAACTTGCATGTACCGACGCAGTCGAATACGGTAAGAACATCCTCAAGATCCTTCAGCACCCTGGCCTCGGCGGGATTCTCAACCATGGCGTCTTCGATCCTGCTATCCTCAACACACAGAATGGGCACATCTATGAACGCCGGCATTTCGACCCAGGCCGTCATATGATCACCGCCGCGGTTGGCGGTGGCGAATGCCAATCCGCAGATCTTGGCTGCTCTCGGATCATACGCCGGCAACTCCAGTCCTTTTACATGCATGGCGAAGTCCTCTGAGCCCTTGCCAAGGCTTGCCGCGACTCTCCTGGTTCCTTCCGCAAGCAGGTCGCCAATGCCCTCTCTCTTCGCTACAAGGTGTACTAGCTCGATGACGGGGGACGGGTCACCGAACTTCAACTCCAGCCCGCCGGTATCATCCTTCGTCAAAATCCCCTTTTCGTAGCATTCTATAGCGAATGCTATTGTGCTGCCGGCGGAGATGACATCCAACCCGTAGTCATCGCAGAGGTTGTGCGCAAGTGTGACAGCCTCCAGATTCTCAAGCGCACACATAGCACCGAAGGCTCCGATAGTCTCGAACTCCGGACCCTCTCCTTTGCACGCATAGGGACCGCTCCTGACCACGCTGACCCTGCAACAACTGATGGGACAGGCATAACAGTGCTTCCTGTCCACCAGCAATGTGCTCTCGAGCGTGATCCCGCTTATCTTGTCTATGTCGGGGAAAACGCCGCTCTGCCAGTTCCTGGTAGGAAAGCCGCCTCTCACATTAACAAGATCCGTGTTCATAGCCGTGCCGTAGGTCTCCAAAGTCATCTTCAGCATGCTCTCGTTGATCAGGTCGTAGTTTGTCCTGGATGTCTCGCTGAAGGCCTCCTGGTTGGCAATCTTGATCTCCTGCGTGCCTCCGGCGGCTACAGCCTTCAACCGCTTGGACCCCATAACCGTGCCCACCCCACACCTGCCGGCCGCTCGATGTACATCGTTGATTATCGCGGCATACTTAACCAGGTTCTCACCCGCAATGCCGATGCAGGCAACGTTGAAGTCCTCCCCCAGTTCCTCCTTTATCAGCCTGTCTGTCTCACTGACACCCTTACCCCAGAGATCTCCCGCGTCCCTCAGTTCCGCCTTTCCGTCGTCGATCACCAGAAAGACCGGCTTTGGTGATATGCCCCTGAAGATAATCCCGTCGAACCCCGAGTTCTTAAGATACACCCCCCAGCTGCCCCCTGAGTTCGCCTCAGCCCAGAAGCCTGTAAGAGGCGACTTCGTCACAACGCAGTACCTACCTGCGCTGGGCGACTCGGTGCCCGTGAGAGGTCCGGTCATGAAGATAAGCTCGTTCTCGGGGCCAAGCGGATCCGCGCCTCCGGGCACTTCGTTCCACAGATACTTGGTCGCCAGTCCACTTCCACCCAGGTACATCCTGCAATCATCCTCGTTCAGACTCTCCTCCGTGATTTTGCCGTCTGTAAGGTCAACTCTCAGAATCCTGCCCATGTAGCCAAACATAACAATGCTCCTTCTGCCTGTATACTACAGCTTTCGAGACATCGCTGTTACTTCTCGAACTCGTCTTTTCCAACATCCAGCCGCTTCACACCATGAACCGTCTAAAACCACCACACTACTTGAACGGCTCCGCTGCGCGACGCTAGAAATCAATGCTCTTTCCATCATACGCGTACCTGAAAAACCTCTCGGTCTCTGCAGCATCAGGTATCCTGGCGCTGACTATTAACTGGCCGTCGGCCATGACATTGTCGATTAGCTTCTCCATCGCTTCGCCAAAGGAGTCTAACGGAATTCCCGTCTCCCTTATGCTAACGGGCTGGTTGATCTCAACGGCAAGTTCTCTAATCGTCCGGGCAAGCACGCTCGCTGCCGGTACTCCCTGCGGAACAGGGCGCTTGACAGTATGAAGGATCTCCGTCCAGCGATCGCTCGCTGCTTCACCGACGAACTCAATGGTATAGGGAAGGAACAATCCCACCGCTCTGCCGTGCGGCACATGAAACGCGGCACCCAGAGAATGGCCGGCAGCATGTGCCATAGCTGGAAACGAGTTTATGAAACCTATGCCCGCAATGCAAGCCGCGTTATGCATTTTCTCCCGAGCCTCCATGTCGTCGCCATCCTTCACCGCCCGGGTGAGATACTGAAAGACAAGCTGTATTGCTCGCATGCAGAGCCCATCGGAAAAGTCGTTTTTCCATGTGGATGTGTACCCTTCCACAGCATGTGTCAGTACATCCATCCCGGTGTCCGCTGTGATCTGAGGCGGCATGGCCCGGGCCATATCCGGGTCAACGATGGCGATGTCGGGCGCAATCTGTCGATTGATGAGGCTCAGCTTCCTCCGATCCGCCGTATCGGTCACTACGAAGGCAAATGTCGCCTCAGCACCTGAACCGGATGTCGTCGATATACAGACAAGTCTGCACTTTGTGCCCAGGCCGAAGTCCGTTATGAACGGGTTTATCTCCTCGAGCGGTATGTCCGGCCGCTCATACTGCACCCTGATCGCCTTAGCAGCATCCATGACCGATCCCCCACCGACAGCGACGATCAGGTCAGGCGAGTGCTGGTTAACCAGCGCTACGCCCTTGAGCACCGTCTGGAGCGATGGATCGGGCTCGACATCGTCGAAGACCGCCACCACACGTGTCTCTGCCAGAGCAAGCTGCTCGATGACACGATCGGTGAGCCCCAACTCCACTATCTTCTTGTCGGTAACGATAAATGCGGATCTGGCCCCTAACCCGGCGAGATGACTCAAGGAATCCGGCCCGAAGACCACTTCAGGCGCCACGAAGTACCACATATGAACCTCCCCTATCCTGATTCGTCGATACAGATAGTACTATTATGTCAAGTGCCGACATCTATCGCCGGTCGATCTGGTGCCGGGGACTTCAGGTCGGCTACTGCGGAAACTCGGTTTCAAACGCGGTCATGCAGTTCACCAGTTCAACCGCCGCTCTGGGCATCCGCATGATCTGTACCATATCTCCCTTGACGCTTATCTTACCGGTCATCATAGACCGGACGGGATCAACCTCTTTGTCAAGTATCTTCTTCATGTTGGTGAACGGACCGAAGACCCGGTACTTCGGGTCTTTCTCGCCCTCGTCTTCAACAACACGTGCCTCGCGGCATTCTCCGTGCCAGAGATCAAGATACACGATATGCCTGTGGCTGTAGGCTGAATCGGGATCTATGATAATGTACATATCACCCTCCCACTTCTTAGCCGCCTCTTTGTACGCCTGACTGGCATCGATGGCCTGCTTCAGTGCATCAGCCCACTCCTGGGGTCCAAATGTGATTGCCATGTACTAAACTCCTCTCACTTAGTTCCAATCCTGGACCGCCCCATTATACATCATAATATGCCGCTTCAGCGCCTGTGAATCTCGTCTCGTGTCGGATTTCCTGCATTCTGATATCATTCATCCCGGCGGTCAGCACCTCTATTTTGCCATAGCCGAAGCTACAGGAATGGAGGCGCACCTGTCGGCAGAGTCACCATGGAGCCGAACATAGTCAACAAGATTGCGCGACTGGCGGACTCGCTGCTCCGTGACGACGGCACTGAACAGTCCGTCATCAGCCTCGCCACAGCCAGATCCATATCGCTATCGTCGGGAATCGCGCTCAGGAAGGTGGAGATGGCCGCTCTCAGGCAGGGGATAGTTCCTCTGCGCTATAGCCGCAACACAGGAACCATCGGCCTGAACGGGCAGATAAGGATGCTGGAATCAACCGTCGCGGTTGTTGGAGCGGGAGGCCTGGGGGGCACGACCATCGAGTTGTTGGCCAGACATGGTGTCGGGCGGGTGATCGTGATCGATGATGATCGTTTCTCTGAGCCGGACCTTAACAGGCAGATCATGTTAACGGAGGGAGACTTAGGTGCGCCCAAGGCCGTCGTTGCGGCGGCAAGAGCCACGGCTGTCAACTCATCCACTGAAGTCAGGACGCACCAGGAACGGTTGACGCCGAGCAATGCTGCCCACCTGCTAAGGGACGCCCGCGTCGTCGTGGACGGACTTGACAACCTTGCATCGCGGTTTGCAGTCGAGGGTGCCTGCCGTAGCCTCCGAATACCCTACGTCTACGGAACTATCGCAGGCCTTGGGGGGCAGATCATGACCATCTTCCCTCAAGATCCCGGACTGTCAAGCATCTATGGGCCACCGGGATCTTCCTCCGAACAGGGTATCGAGACTTCGATCGGCACCCCTTCAGTCACACCCGTGATCATGGCGACCCTCCAGGTCCAGGAGGTGGTCAAGATAATCACCGGAGTGGGCGTCCCCATACGCAATCAGATGCTGTTGGTGGATGTATGTCGGCCAACCATCGACACAGTCGGACTGAGCAGGTAGAGAGAATGGCATCGATCATGGTGAGGTTCTACGGTTTCTGGCGTGACCGCCTAAGCACAGATGCGATCACGCTGCGGGCGGACAGCCTCGATGACGCCCTGCTGCAGGTCGAGGAGAACTACTGTGAACCGATCCGCAGAATACTTGAGTCCGAAGGAATCCGCCTTGACGGCAAGATGCAGGACCACGGCCTTATCCTGCTGAACGGAACCAACATCCGCAATCTCAAGAGCACCGACCTCAATGATGGGGACGTGCTTCACGTCTTCCCCCGCGCCATCGGAGGGTAGGAACACTCGACCCCGGGCCACCATACCCACCGGCGGTGACACGCCTGCCCCGTGCAGCTTGTTCCGCCCGCTCATCGTCGCATAGCATCCCGAACCGACGCGGGGCTTCATACCCGGCCGATCGGGCATAGATGTACACGGCGACCCGGTGTTTCGACAATACACGGCATGATGCTAAAATTGGCAATATGCCGGCAAATCTGCCACCGCAGTACCACGAAGCGGAAAAGAGATATCGGTTAGCCAAAGAGCCTGACGAGAAGATCGCAGCGCTCCATACCATGCTGGCCATCATGCCCAAGCATAAGGGAACAGACAAGCTGCATGCCGACCTGAGGCGCAAGATCGCAAAGCTAACCCAGGAAGCCGAGAGGAAACAAGCTACGGCCAGGCGGACCGGCTTCGACATCAGGCCTGAAGGTGCGGGGCAGGTAATGCTGGTGGGCCCGGCGAACGTCGGCAAGTCGCAGTTGCTCGCGTCGGTCACCGAGGCTCTGCCAGAAATAGCCGATTACCCCTTCACAACGCAAATACCAATTCCGGGCATGATGAGGTACGAGGACATTCAGGTCCAACTGGTGGATACCCCGCCCATCGGCCACAAGGAGGTGAGAGTACTGCTGGCAAACCCTCTCAGAAGCGCCGATCTGATAGCCATTGTAGTTGACCTATCCCAGGAACCGGTCACACAGGTGGAGGCAACCCTCCAGGGACTGGGAGAGGCCCGAATTGAACCGCTGGCCGAGGATGGTTCACAGGCAACGCCCGGCTCCTATCCCAGGAAGATGTTCATAGTGGGCAACAAGAGCGACCTGCCCGATTCCGGACAGAACCTGAGACTGCTTGCCGCAAGATACACGGGCGTGTTTCCCATTCTCGCGATATCGGCAAAAGAAGGACAGGGCCTCGACGAGTTCAGAAGGGCCGTCTTTCACGAACTGAGCATCATCCGGGTGTACACCAAGACTCCGGGTGACAAGGTCGACATGTCGGATCCGATGATACTGGAGAAGGGCAGCACAGTCGAAGAGGCCGCTGAGAGCCTTCACAAGGACTTCCGGGAGAATCTCAAGTACGCTGTTGTCTGGGGCTCCGGTAAGTATGATGGGCAGAGGGGGAGCAAGACACATACACTCCAGGATGGAGACATAATTGAGTTCCGGATATAGTTATCCTGCGACATCGACCGATGTCAGCTGTGATACGTGCCGACCGTTACAGCCGGTTGCGTTTTGCCAGGCCCTGGACTATACTTGAATCGGTGGTTACAAGTTTGGGTTATCGCGCCTCTGTGACAGTTATCCTGCTCGCGTCTGCATACGTTGGATGACCGAAGCTCTAGCCAAGTACTGAACGAAAGGAGGTCATCCAATGGGTTTCACCGACAAGTCACTGGAATGCTCGGACTGCGGCAACGCGTTCACTTTTACTGCCGATGAGCAGGAGTTCTATGCCGGCAAGGGATATGCGAACGAACCCAAGCGCTGCCCTGCCTGCCGCGAAGCCAGGAGGACTCAGCGCAACAGCTTCGGCGGTTACAGGGCCAGCCGCGAGATGCATTCCGCGGTCTGCGCTGAGTGTGGCAAGGACTGTGAAGTGCCTTTTGAGCCCCGGCAGGACAGGCCTGTCTACTGTAGCGACTGCTACAGCAAGCTCAAACCCGGCGGCCGTTCCTAGCTGATGGCACATTAGCCGGGAGGGCGCTCTGGGGATTTCGAGCGCAACGGGTTCTGGCAGGCATCGGTACATCCCGTCACAATGAGTTGTGCTGTGTGAGGAGCTGGGGCACTACTGGAAAAGGGGGTTTTGAACATGAACATATACGTTGGCAATCTATCTCGCGAGACCACCGAGGATGAACTGCGTCAGGCGTTTGAGGCCTTTGGGCAGGTCACATCGGTTAACATCATCAAGGACAGGTACAGTGGAGACTCCAGAGGTTTCGGGTTCGTGGAAATGGCAGACAAAGCCGAAGCCCAGGCCGCGATCAACGAACTGAACGGAACTCAGCTGGGAGAGCGGACCCTCAGTGTCAATGAGGCCCGTCCCCGGGGCGAGACCGGCAGAGGCGGCGGAGGATACGGCAGAGGAGGCGGATTCGGCGGCTCATACGGACGCGGCGGAGGCGGTGGAAAACGGCGCAGGTACTAGGAACCGAGTATCTTGCGCACCGATAGCATCACGATTGTGGCCTGAAGCTCAAGGCTGAGGAAGGGCAGTTCGTTCTTCCGTCTTATCTCAGAGGCGAGCTTCCCGGCCACTGCATCGATGTTGCCCAACTCTTCACACTGCCTGACCAGATAGCTCTTGAATCTCTCTGTACGCTGGAGGCCCCTCTGCAGAGCATTTCGCCCCTGTTCCCCGGCCAGCACTCCGTGATGCTCGAATGCGCACACCTCCACATCATACTCGGACAGCTTCCTGAGCGATTCCAGGTACATGGTGAAGTCATATTGAGGCGAAGGCAAGACCAAACCTTTACCATCCGGCAGAGGACAGGGTGCTGCATCGGTAGGAAACATGGCCTTCAACGCAGGAACATAGACCGCCATTGAGCACCGACTATGACCGGGAGCTTCTATGATATGAGCTTCGATCCCCTGGCCCAGGTCCAGCGCGTCCCCGTCACCGACAATCCTGTCGACGTCAATACCTGAGATGTCCAGACCCGGATCCTCAAGCTCCCTATCTAGCCCCGATTCCGCGATCTTCTCCCTGTTGGCACTGGCGATTACATCGATAACCTTTGGTTTTTGCAGCACCTCCGCTGCATACGCTGAAGCGACTACCTCTGCCTCGGGAAATCTCCTCTTGAGGTAGGGCACCGCTCCGCAATGGTCGAAATGAGAGTGGGTGATAACGAGATACCGGATGTCCCCCGCATCAACATCAATCGCCGACAACTGCCTTTCCAGGGCAGGAGCTATGTAGCTCATACCCCCACCAACTATCATCGAATGTCTACCCCTTACCAGATACATACAGATCTCGTGTGTTCCGAGGAAATCGATTCTCTCGTTGATCTTGCCAGGCTCTGCAAACCACATATGAGATCTTCCTTTCGTCGGGAGATGCTCAGGGAGAGATGAATTCCCTGATCGCCCTGAAATAGGCCTCCCGCCCCACCAACATGATGTCGTTATGGTCAGCCCCCGGGATAACGAGCAGCCTCTTGTCCCGCGCCGCTGAGCCATGATACAGCATCTCTCCTTCACTGGCCGGAATGATCTGGTCCCGCTCGCCGTGGATCACAAGCGTCGGCACCTTTATGCTTCGTATTTTGGCCAGGTTAGGAAACTCCGGGTCGTGTATACCCAGAGACCCGGCGGGAATGCCAAGGTGAGACAGAAGACTGGAAATGGCAGCAAAGCCACTCTCGATGAGCAGCCCTTTGACCATGTCTTGGTGGCGATAGGCCACTTCGATAGCTGAAAGGCTTCCCAGCGAGCGGCCCATAACCAGGGCATCACCGCAGTATCCTTCCCTCTGCAGGATGTCGCGCAATCCCCTGAATATGATAGGAGCATCCTCGACCGTGTTGTTCAAGGTGGGGCTACCCTGACTCGCGCCATAGCCCCGGTAGTCGGCGACAAACAGATTCAGCCCCACCTCACCATACATCGGTGCGATGCCATCGTAGTCACCAACTACCTCTCCATTACCATGGAAGTAGAGCACTGTAGGCACATCTCTGCTGTGCACATAGAGTCGACATGACACGACCACGTTGTCATCGACTTTGATCAAGTGGTCGTAAGCCCCTGATGGCGTAGGGCTGACACTCTTTCTGGGGTAGAACACGAAGCTGAGGATCTCGGGACGGTCAAGCGCAGAGAACGCGCTTTTATCTTGTTCATCCACAGCGGAATTCTAGCACATCCCTCATGGCACCGGCCCATACTCCTTAGATGGGGCAGACACAACTGGAACTCCTTCTGCACACAGCATCTCAGTGCCATCACTGCAACCTATATCGACGGGCCCACCACAGGTATCCGATAGCGGCAACAAACGCGATCGAGGCCAAGGGCGGCCACACGAGCTCAGGGCTGGCCGGAAATGCATCAAGAAGGATCCCTCCTAACACAGGGGCAACTGCAAAGCCGATGGTTTCGCTCAACCCGAAGAGGCCCATATACCGCCCCCTCAGCCCTTGTGGAGCCAGCTCCGCCGCCACCGATAGCGTGATCGGCGTGTGTATTATCTCGCCTGCTGTTATCACAGCCATGGCTCCAAGCGCCCATCCGAATCCGGTAATCCAAGCCAATGACAGGTAGCCGATCCCGTACAGCAGGCATCCGAGCAATATAGCCCGGGCCTTCGCCACCTTCCCGAGGACACGCGTCACCGGATACTGGAAGAAAATCACGATCAGCCCGTTCAGAGTTAGAAGCCAACCGTATTGGGCCGGCGAAAACCCGACTCTGTCCACGGTGAACACAGACAGCGTGCTGCCCATCTGTCCCATCACTACGAAGAGCAACAGGGTCAACAGCGTGAAGATCAGGAAGGGAGGACTACTAACCCACGGCAGAACGCCGCGGAAGCCCTGTCTTCCTTCGGTTCCCGATTCAGGTCTGCGAATCGAAACGGAAACAACGACGAAGATGATGACGCAGGTCGCAGCCGGAATCGCAAATAACCAGGCATAGGGTATGGCGTCGAACAGGTAGCCCCCTATAGCAGGGCCGGCAGCCCAACCGATGTTGGCTCCTATACGAAGGACGCCGTATGCCTCCGTGAGTCTCCCTTTGGGAACGAAATCCGCCACCATTGCTGTGATGACAGGGTGTGTTGCAGTCAGCATCGACCGACCTGCGATGTAGACCAGTGTAATGGCCCACACAGGGGCTGAAATGCCGATGAGAACCGCCAGTCCCGCATAGAGGAAGGCACCGGCTAATGCAGCCACAAGCAGGATCGGCCGTCGTCCGTACCTGTCTGATAGTTCGCCCCCTACAGCCTGGCTGACAGCAGCGCACAGCCCACCGGCCAGTAGTATGGTACCGACCAGGGTCATGGATACGCCTCGATCCTGATGGAGATACAGGGCCAGGAATGGCATACAGATAGAGAACCCGATTGCACCGAGAAGCCTTATGGCAGTCATGACCCATACGTCGGGTTCGAAGCGGCGATATACACCTGGAAACAGGCTTGTGGCTTTTCCTAGCAGACCTCTCATCACATCAGCAAGCACAATGGATTATCCCCCTTCTGGATCCGCGATCGCCTTTCATTCTGGCCCGCCGTACCGCAATAATCTGAACACGCGAGAAACTGCCGCCCTATCGCCGCCGCTCTCGCTGGCCTGACCCTTGACCGCAGTCGGCCGGACCACGGCTGCCAAGGTTGCGCAAGTCGAACTGCGGTGTAGTTCGTGACGAGCGACGTGACTGAACCTGATTCGGTGTCAGGTCACCGGGGGAGGGCATCTACGATCCGGGATCGGCAGACCTGTCCCCGAGAGGACTCGGGCCCAG
>PULQ01000153.1 GCA_003552465.1 Dehalococcoidia bacterium | reverse complement strand
TATCCTGTCTATCCAGTACTCCAGTTCAGGCCTTTCACCCCTGCGGTAGAGACTCCTTTCCGGAGTGTACTGGCTATAGAGATAGTCGGCTGTCTCTGTGCACAGCCGTACCATGTTCTCCATCAGGACCTGGTCAACTGAGCCAGGTGCGTGCGCGTCATTCTCCAGCATGACCCTGTAGGCCGGCCCAAACTGGGCGAGGCCCCGGTAGATCGAAACGTCAAACCTCCTACTCATTCCCATCCTGTTCTTCTGTCACCTTCATCAGGTGGAAGAGCCTGTTGTGGGCAGGCGGGCGGATGCCGTCAGGCGTAAGTCTTATGGTCTGGATGTTACACAGAGCCAACTGTCACTCCAGCCCGTAGACCAATCTCGGTCCCAGGTACTGAGGGAATCGGTCCAGCAGACCCCGGCGGACAAGATAGCACATGTGGCAGGCGTCGATGTAACCCTCTTCGTGCTGGACCCTGTATTCTCTGGCCAGGAGCGCAGGGCCCCCGTTGACCATGGGTCCGCAGATAGGGTGGGACTCCGCATCATAATCCTGTGCTATCTGCGATAGCGGTCCCTCCCACATATCGCCCATGCTTATCCCCTGGCAGATGTGCACATTTCCATATGCATCGAGGTGCACCCTCCTGGGATGTCTGAGGTCTTCATAGGGACACTCCGTCAACTCCTTCCAGGATCTCAGGGGGAGGCCTGCTGCCAGTTTCTCAACCGCCCTACCTCTGAACATGGAGGAGCCACCGACCACCGGTTCTCCGATCTCCTGCTCTCTGTCTGGTGTTACTTCAACCGTGGGGCTGTCGATGCAGATAGATGCGGACGGCATGCCCAATCTGATTGCGGCGTCCATGGCATTCCTGGCAGGAGCCGTGTCGCTGTCTTCGGAATGAAACGCGTCATCGCTTATGCTCATGTCTGACAGTCCCAGATCATGCAGCGGCCTGAGCCATAACTCGGCATCGCTCGGTGATGTCGCCCAATACGCATTGGTGACTATTCCGGTCTTCAGACCCATCTCAGCGGCCATTCTCACGCCCTCAAGCATGAGGGGATAGAAGAGAAACGGTTCGCCGCCTTCGAAGTATACCCGCTCCAGCGTCTTGATCCTGGCGAGTTCGCTGAACACTTTCTCAATCTGGTGGAGTGTGAAAGTTCCCCGGGCCCTCGGGCTGCTGTAGACGAAACAGTGATCGCATTCTGAGTCACACTTGTAGCTCAGCAGAAAATGTACTCCCGTTAGCATGTTCATCACTCCTTCTGATTCGGTCTAGCCCTGGTCAAGGCATCCTGCAAACAACGGAGACCGCTGGAGAATCCCATGTCAGCC
Organism: Dehalococcoidia bacterium; assembly: GCA_003552465.1. Taxonomy (GTDB): domain Bacteria; phylum Chloroflexota; class Dehalococcoidia; order GIF9; family AB-539-J10; genus RBG-13-51-36. Next base: position 4,703 of record PULQ01000153.1, on the reverse strand, counting down.
CGGCAAACCGCAGACACGTTGACACGGGGCGCCTCAGTCATCTTCTGTGCATCAGAAAATACTCATCTTCCAGCATACTCATGATTATGTGATTGGCGTATTTTCCGTCGATCATGGCATTGTCTCTCATGATCCCGTCTTGCCGAAACCCAGCCTTCTTGAAACACCGGATCGCCCTATGATTGAAATCGCTCACTGTTAGCGACACCTTGTGAATGCGTTTGTGTTCAAAGAGGTGCTTAAGGAATAGGCGGATGGCCTCGGTCCCATATCCCGCTCCCCAATACTCCTCTTCTCCGATAAGAATGCCCATAACTGCGCTTCTGATATCGGTACGATAGCTATGGTACAGGATATCACCAATCAGCTTGCCTTCGACGGTTTCGATGACAAATCTCTCTGTATGTTCTGACCATTCTGTTCTCTCCTTGTGGTGTTCCTCTCTAAGCTCTTCCAGAGACTTGCTAGGATGGGGGTTATCGTCGGCATAGTACATCACCTCAGCCTTGTTCCACCATTGAACGACAATCGGAAGGTCTGCTTCCTCTATAGCACGAATCATGATTCTATCTCCTTGAAGCATACCACAGTGTCCTTTCAGATGATGTCACCTAACTGCTCCGGTATGGCTGCAGGTGCGGACCGTAGCGAGGTTATCGGAATGAGCATAGCGAGTCGCAAATTCGTTGCCGAACGACCAGCAGAGGCAGCTCATCCTTCATCTGCCACTACGGCTCGTACCGTCTTCTCGTTGTTCAGCAGCACTTCTGAAAGGCTCAAGACCTCTCTCTTGTCTAACCGGTCCACATCGTCTGCCATCTCATCGAGGTCTCTGTACCTGAGGTCGGGATTGCCAGCAACGAATCTGAGCAGGCCTCGCTCCCCGCCTTCCTTCATCTTCCAGATGTCCAGCAACCTGGTCTCTCTGGCGAATCTGAACTCGTGCCCATCTATTCTCAAATCCTGGAGAAGAGACCATAGACTCCTATCTATTATTGCGGTGTCCTCCATTGAATCGGCTCCAAAGTACAGGAGTAATCCACCGCAAGAGGGTGTCCATTCCAATCGGGAACCAACTGTGTAGGTGTGCGTGCTGAATTCATCATCCCACAGCTTTGATAGTGGATGATTGCCGAGGATAACGCTCAGGATTTCCCATTCAGGCCCGTACTCAGGTATCCTGAATCCATAGACCACCTCCGCCTTTCTCATTCCTTCTCTCTTTACGAAAACCTCCCTCTGATCCCGGCCGCTCTTGGTGGCCTTCGGGATCGCGCCCCTCGCCGGGATCTCGGCATCATCAACAAGTTTCCCCACCTCATCTCTTTGGACGTCTCCATGCACCACCAAGAAGCTGTTTTCACCGTGATAGTATCGTCTGTGCCAATCCAGTACGTCTCGTTCAGTAATCAACTTCAGTTCATCCTCAGTGCCCAGGCTCGACAGAAAATCCCAGTTGAACAGCATGCTCTTAGCCCATTCGTGTGCCAGTTCCCACGGTGTGAAGTCGGCCTCCTGGATGACTGCAGTGATGATCTTCTCGTGCTTTTCCCCTTCCAGCCTGTCTTGATCAAATGTTGGATGGTAGATCAAGGATAGAAGGGTGGGAAGAACCCTGGTGAAGGCCTCATTCGTTGATGTGAAGCAGAAGAGAGTGCATTCGGGGAGGCTCATTCCATCCAGCGATACCCCATACTCAGCAGCTTCGCTGTCGGGTCTCGGGTGGCGTTCATTGCCGAGGAATACGGCGTGCTCGAGAAGATGAGTGATCCCTCTCTCACCGGGTCTCTCGTGCCGCCAGCCCGCCCTTATGCCGATTATCGTGTGGACAAGCTTCTTACCGTCTTCTGTGATGACCAGTTGCTCCATATTGCATCTCTCTGTGATCACTCAGTGGAGTATAAGTGAAGCACATGCCAGCCTGCTCTGTCCATAGCCATGCTGCTTCGGCCTGTACAGGGTGACCCCAGGAGTAGTCCAACGGGCTAAGGTCCTCATGAACCGAGCCTGTCCTACGCTTCACCACATTCAACTATGTAGTCGCAGTAAGAGCACAGCCACGATGGGCACTTCGGAAGCTCCAGGGCCGTCCTTGCTCCTTCCAGCAGTTCCACCCTTTGTATCGCCTCTCTCCTGATAGCATCAAGGATTCTGAAGGTCACATCATAGACCATCAGCTTGGCGTCATCCTTCGGCACCTTGACATAATAAGTGAGTAGTCTTCCACGAACGTGGTCGGTCAGGGCACACTCGAACCCGAGACGGAGGAAATAGTGAGGGAATGTACGTGGCAGGCGCTCTCTCTCCACCAGCGATGAGAATTTCGGGTCTCGCAGGATGATCGGCATGTTGTGCCATATCTGAACAAGATCTGCCAGTGGTGCATGCCGGACGGGAATCCTCTGGGTCTCACCCGGGGCACCATAGCGCAGTGAGTCGCGGAGTGCATCGACGAAGCCCCGTTCATCCAGGGTGCGGAGGTACTCCTCCTTCTGTTCACGCACTTGTTCAGCGAGGGCCGGTTCTTGCTGTTTCAGTCGTTCGAAATACGCCTTGCGCGGAAAGACGATGTCGTTGATGCGCAGCGCGGGTGGTGGCTTCGCGCCGGCCATCCTGTCAATGAGCCGCTGCCCTGCGGTGCTATCGACGTACACTTCTGCTGCCAGCGCAGCTATCTCGTGACCTTGCTTCACCGTTGTAGTGTGGCAGTCGCAGACGCTGGAGTAGTCGCACTGCCTGTGCAACCATGGACACGCAGGGAGATTGCCGGGCTCGTTTGAGATCAGTGCCTCGAGGAGAGCATCCCGCCGGCGCCGCATCTCTACCCGAATCGACTCCAGATCAGGGAAGGTCACATGATAGACCAGTAGAGGAGGCGAGGCAGACATTTCATCCGCCTGCCGCTGATATACGATGATCTCTCCCTCGTTGGCGCCCACCATGGCGCAGTACATACCCAGTTGCTCGACATAACTCGGTCTCTGCTTAAGCAGCTTCTCCGTGTCCACGGGGGTGGATGTGGTCTTGACTTCCACAGGTATCCTCTCGTATATGTCGACCTTGCCGACAACACCATCGGCCTCTATGAACTGCTCCAGGTATTGCTCGCTCGATACGGCCGACCCGAAGGTCTTATGGAAGCCGGTACCCGCCCACATAAGCTGTTGTTTCTCCAGAGGAGGAACGATTTCGGGGTGCTTCCTTCTGAAGTAAGCCTGCTTCAGATTGGTGAGATCGGTGACTGAGACGCGATATGGAGGTCGACGGGTCTTCAGGCCCTGCATCAGGGCATCCTTGACCGAACGGTTGGCCTCGATCCTGGACACGAACGAGGCGATATCGAACTCAGCCATTGCTCCTTCCCATGTTAGTTCAGTCCACGGGTGGAGGGCAACCAGCATGGCTGAGCACTATCTGGGGTTATGCCGCCATGTATGCAGCCTCCTATTATCCGTGCGCACTTAACATGTTACATGTGCTGTACCGCAGCGCACAAGGGGTTGTTGTCATCTGCCTGAGCGCTCTGTAGAATGACGTCGTCCCTGCATAAGGTGTGCTAGGAAGCGGATGTTATCTGGAGTATAGCTATAGCCCAGATGAAGACAATAGACGGTTCGGCCAGGTCAGGAAGCGGGACCATAGTTCGTCATGCCGTGGCCCTGGCCAGTCTGCTGGGCAGGGAAGTGAGAGTAGACAACATCAGGGCCGGCCGACCGAAGCCGGGACTCAGGGCGCAGCACCTGAAGTTCGTCCAGGCCTGTGGGGAGATCTGCAGAGCCGAGATACGAGAGGCCTCGTCTGGATCGAGGCAGATCACGTACATGCCCCGTGAGAGGTTCCAGGGAGGTGACTATACCTGGGACATAGGGACGGCAGGCTCGACGACCATGATGGCCCAGGCTCTGCTGCCGATCGCCTGCTTTGCCGGGAGTCCCTCCCGATTCAGACTGAAGGGCGGTCTCTTCCAGGATTTTGCCCCATCAGCCTATCACATGAAGTTCGTCCTGCTGCCGTTGCTCGGGCTGATGGGTATAAAGGCCACGCTTGACATAATACAACCCGGCTATGTACCGAGGGGTGGAGGGATCATCGAGATAGGAGTCGAGCCAGTAGAGAAGCTAGGTCCGCTTGATCTCACCGAGCAGAGAGAGATCATCAACATCGAGGGGATGTCCCTTTCTTCACATCTCAAGGAGAAGGGGGTTAGCCGGAGGATGGCAAAGGAATGCCGGAGTGCGCTGCAGTCTCACGGGTACGACTGCCGTATCCAGGAGATCGAGGACGACAGTGCGCTGCAGGAGGGAGCTGCCCTGGCGATATACGCTGAGAGGAGCACGGGCGGCCGTATTGGGTTCGATCGGGCGGGGAAACCCGGGAGAAGCTCAGAATCGATCGGTCGATATGTAGCGCAGGGATTTCTGGAGGATGTGGACACCGGTGCAGCAGTTGACAGATATGTGGCTGACCAGCTCATAATCTATGCGGCACTGGCGGAGGGCATCACCAGGTATTCAGTGCCCTGCATCACCGATCACATTGACACAAACCTGTGGCTGGTCGAACAGTTCCTTGGAGCAAGAACGAGGATCAACGAAGGTGCTCTAGAGATAGAAGGGGTCGGCTTCAGATAAAGGGTGGCGGTTGGGTAGTGGTCGGGGTTACGGTTCGGCTCCGATGCTGAGGTGTTTGGCGACCCCGAGGGG
>PULQ01000145.1 GCA_003552465.1 Dehalococcoidia bacterium | reverse complement strand
TTCACACAGCGACGATTGTTGAGCATCTGGACTGCATTCGTTTCTACGTCATCGCCTGCCACGCCCATGACGTCTCACCGCAGTACTACCATCTGAACGACTTCTACCATGCCTTCAACCGAACTACCAAACATGTGATGGGTGGCTGTGGGAGTGTTGATGGCGTCGGACAGATGTATGAACTCGCCTGTCTCATCGCCGGGAGCGAGGACAGCCTGAGAGATAGACCGTTTGTCTCCGTGATCACCAATCCGATAAGCCCGCTCACCATTGAGAAGAACACTCTGGACGTTCTCCACTTCTGCGTTACACACGGTATTCCGGCTACCTGCGCACCGGCACCTATCGCCGGGGCTACCGCGCCGGCAACACTGGCAGGCACGCTTGCCCAGATGCATGCCGAAGCTCTGGCCGGCGTTGCCATATCCCAGGTACTCAGCCCGGGCGCCAGGGTGGTATACAGCGCGGTACCGATGGCCATCGATCTGCGCAGAATGGATCTCGCCCTGGGCTCGGTAGAGCTAGCGTTGATGAATGCGGCTGCAGTCCATCTGGGCAAGCGATACCATCTGCCTGTCCACGTCTCGGGCGGACTGACCGAGGCCAAGAGACCGGATATCCAGGCCGGTGTGGAGAAGGGCATATCATGCCTTATGGTGGCTGCCGCCGGGGCAGACTGCATACGGCTGGCAGCAGGAGTTCTTGATTCGGGGAACTCAATTTCCTATGAGCAATACGTGATCGACAATGAGGTTATAGGGCTCGTCCACAGACTGCTCAAAGGCATAAGGATCACCGAGAGCACACTCGGCTTTGACGTCATCCAGAAGGTGAGGCCCGGAGGCAATTACGTGATGGAGGATCACACTGTCGAGCACATGATGGACGAGTTCTTCTACCCCGAGCTAAGTGTAAGACATAACTTTGATGTGTGGGAGGAGAAAGGCCGTCCCGACATGCTCAGCCGTGCCAGCGAGGTTGTCCGTACCACGCTCAGGGAGAACAGAGACGGACTGCTCGACCTGAGCCTGGCTTCCCGGATAATGAGAAGGTACCCCGGGATACAGAGTATCTGAGATGATACCGAACGATAACGCCGCCGGCAACACACGAATCATCGCCTGTGCTGTCTTCAAACCCGCTATCGATAGCCTCCAGTTGAAGCGACGATACCCGAATCTGCGTCTGACCTACCTGCCATCACACCTCCACCTGAGACCGAAGGACCTGAAGAAGCGAATGAGGAGGGCGATCACGGCGGCCAGGGTCCGCGAAGAGAAGACTATCTGCATCTACGGAGAGTGCTTTCCGGAGATCGATGATTTCTGCGAGCAGAATCAGACGATCAAGGTACCCGGTCACTACTGCTATGAGATGCTCCTGGGCAGGGAGCGCTTTCGGCAGTTCATGGAGGAGACGGCGGGAACATACTTCGTGGAGAAGAATCTTCTTGTCAACTTCGAGGAATACTGCGTGATACCTCTAGAACTCAGAGACGAGGATATGCGAAGGCTCTGCTTCGGGCAGTATCAGAGACTGGTCTACATACGACAGCCGCTGGACACGGACCTGACGATGCAGGCCGGAGATGTATCCAGGTTTCTGGGACTGTCTCTGGATATCGCCGACGCAGACTATTCCTATTTGGAGAGCATACTGGTCGACCTGCTATAGCACATGGCTGTGTGAACTCGGAGGGCAAGTGGAATCGGTATCGCAGGGACGCGCGGACCTGCGTTGATCGGGCCGTGTTCCGCGGGAACCGGTGATGGGTCAGGCCTGATTCTTGGTTAACATGGAGCGACAGGGAAACAGAAAGCCCAGCAGAAGAAGACGCAAGGTCAACGACGTTTGGCTGCACGTACTACCGGATGACAGGTGGTTCCACGTCCCCCAGGGAGAAACCATCTGGGATGCCCTGCAGCCGTCCGATGTCGATCTAGCGGGACAGTGTAACGGCCTGGGCAGGTGCGGCAAGTGCAGGATAAAGATCTTATCTGAGCAGGAGGAGCCCTCCGATGAAGAGAGGGCCTTCCTTGATGACGACGAGCTAGAACAGGGAATACGGCTGGCCTGCCGCACGCGGGTGAACCGGGACATCGCGATATCCACCAGGGAGACCGACGAAGCTACCGAGTACTTCCACATCCTCACTACGAGCCATGTTCCCGCAGAAAGATATGTGCCGCCGTCACGACTGGAACCGCTGATCGATAAGCGACTGGTCACCGTGCCCTTCAGTATACAGAACGAGGGCCTCTCCAATCTCGACCTGATCAAACTGGGGCTTGGCCCCGAATACAGCGACCTCACGGCATCGCTTCACTGCCTCCGCACACTGAGGCAGAGCCTGGATGAAAGCCAGTACCACGGCGTGGCGGTTCTCCACGACCAGTGTCTGCTGGACTGGCAGGATGACGAATGCCTGGATCGCAGATACGGACTGGTCTATGATCTGGGCACCAGCACAATAGTGGGCAAGCTGTTCAGTCTGCTGGACGGAAGCGAGGTTGGCGTCAGTTCCTGTCTCAACAGCCAGAAGCGTCATGGTTCGGATGTCATCAGCCGTCTGCATTACTGCCGCGAGCACCCAAGGGGGTTGAGAAGGCTCCAGTTGCTGATGTTGAAGGACCTGAACCAGCTGACGGCGAACCTGATATCCATCGCCGGCATAGAACCGGAAGACGTTTTTATCGCCGTGGCGGCAGGAAACACCACCATGCAGCATCTTCTCCTCGGGCTGTCCCCCGCCGGCATTGCTGAGGCACCCTTCTCTCCCGTGGTAACCGACGGCCTTATAGTGAGTGCGGCAGGCGCCGGCCTGCACCTGCACCCGGCAGCCCTGCTCTATACTCTGCCCATGAAGTCCGGCTATATCGGGGGCGACCTGCTCAGCTTCATCCTGACCTCCGGGGTTGCCGAACAGAAGGACGAGGTCATATTGGGGCTTGACCTGGGCACCAACGGTGAGGTCTTCCTCGGGAATGGCGAACGACTCTTGACCTGTTCCGCGGCTGCCGGGCCTGCCCTTGAAGGGGCGAGAATCAGCCACGGGATGATCGCCAGGACAGGAGCCATCGAGGGCGCGAGTCTCGAGGACGGCGAGATCCGCTACCGGGTGATCGGCAACGTCAAGCCGGAAGGGATTTGCGGCAGCGGGCTGGTCGCCCTGGCGGCCGTGCTGCTGGATTGCGGCATAATCGACCAGGACGGCCAGATCCGCCCATCCCGACAGAGGAGGGCCCAAAACCTGAATGAACGTGTGATCGCACGTGCCGGCGCCAGGGCTTTCCTGGTCGCCTCAGCCGAGGAGAGTTCTCATAACAGGCCCATCTACCTGACCCAGAGGGATGTCCGGGAGTTCCAGCTAGCCAAAGGCGCTATCGCTGCCGGAATAAGGACGCTGATGGACGAACTCCACGTCGGTGTGAGCGATATCGATCGCGTATACCTCGCAGGGGCGCTGGGCAACTATGTCGACATCCATAGCGCCCTGCGGACCGGCCTCATACCGGGAGTCAGCCCTGAGATCGTCCGATCCCTGGGCAACGCCGCAAGCACGGGTGCTGCAATGGTTCTGCTGGTCAAGGACTACTGGAAAACGGCCGCTGAGATCAGCCGGTTCATCGAACACATCGAACTCTCCTGGCGTTTCGACTTCAACCACTACTTCATCGAACACATGAGCTTTGCTGCAAGAAACCAGGGGGCACGACGGGCAGCCACAGGCACCTCAACAGCAGGCGATTCAGCGAGAGACTGAAGGATAACGAGACCAAATCTCGAGAATCATGTATAATATGCGCGGATGACCAGGGTTGACATCTACCGGGGCTGGTGCAAGAGATGCGGCATATGCATCGCCTTCTGTCCAAAGCATGTCCTGGATGCCGATCAAGGACTGTTCCCCACTGTGACCGATCCTGAGCAATGCTCGGGCTGCAAGCTATGCGAGATGAGATGCCCGGATTTCGCCATAGTAGTAACCAAGGATGAAAAAGGAAAGGCAAGAGGAAAGGCCAAGTCAGGTTCTGCTACAGGGTAACGAGGCCTGCGTCAAGGGCGCCCTCCTTGCAGGTTGCCGGTTCTATGCCGGCTATCCCATCACCCCTGCCACCGAGGTAACCGAGGTCATGGCAAAGGACATGCCCGGGACAGGGGGAGCCTTCATCCAGATGGAGGATGAGATCGCCAGCATGGGAGCAGTTATCGGTGCCTCGCTCGCCGGAGTTAAGAGCATGACCGCCACGAGCGGGCCCGGCTTTTCCTTGATGCAGGAGCACATCGGATATGCCTGCATGGCTGAGGGGCCCTGCGTAATCGTCGACGTGATGCGTGCCGGACCCAGCACCGGTCTTCCCACCCAGCCCTCCCAGGGAGATGTCATGCAAGCACGCTGGGGAACTCATGGCGACCACTCCATAGTAGTTCTCTGCCCCTCGTCGGTCTACGAGTTCTTCGACCTCACCATTCAGGCGTTCAACCTGTCCGAGAGATACCGCACACCGGTGATCCTGCTGGCAGACGAGATCGTCGGACACATGAGGGAGGGAGTAGTGCTGCCATCCGCGAAGGACATAGAGCTTGAGAACAGACCTCGACCCACGGTTCCGCCGGAGTGGCACATTCCCTACGGCGATCCCGGTACCGGAGTTCCTCCCATGCCCGCATTCGGTGATGGATACCGATACCACGTGACCGGACTTCACCACGATGTGAGGGGGTATCCCACTACCCGTAAGGACGAGGTCGAGGCCCTGATGAGAAGGCTCTTCTCCAAGATCTCGAATGATCTCGATCGCCTGCAGTGGTTCGACTCATACTACACAGAGGATGCCGTGATGACCGTCATTGCCTACGGTTGCGTCGCCCGGGCCGGGATGCAGGCGGTGAGAGAAGCGCGGGCAAAGGGACTGAAGGTAGGGCTCGTCAAGCTCCAGGTTCTCTGGCCGTTTATGCGCCGCACCATCACCACCATCCTCGACAGCTCGGAGAAGGTGCTGGTTCCGGAGATGAACGTCGGCCACATCTCCCGTGAGGTCAAGAGGGTGAACCGCGGGAACTGCGACGTGTTGACCCTGAACAAGATCGACGGAACACCGATAACGCCGGGTGAGATACTGGAGACCCTGGAGGAGGCCTATCCGTGAGAGAGACCAGCCACTTCGTTCACAAGTATCTGCGATCGAGCAAGAGGTTCCCCCATATCTGGTGTGCCGGCTGCGGCATCGGAATATTCATGCAGGCACTGATAAGAGTCATCGACCGCCTTGGATACAGCAAGGATGCGGTGGTGATGGTTTCGGGCATCGGCTGTTCGAGCCGTCTGCCCGTCTACGTCGACTTCAACACCCTTCACGCCACGCACGGCAGGGCCCTCACGTTCGCCACCGGTGTGAAACTGGCCAACCCCGATCTCAAGGTCATCACCATAATGGGCGACGGAGACGCCGTCTCGATCGGGGGAAACCACCTTATCCACGCCGCCAGGCGGAATGTTGAGATCGCCAGCTTCATAGTTAACAACCATGTCTACGGCATGACCGGAGGACAGTCCTCTCCCACCACGGCATATGGGACCAAGACCACCAGCGCGCCATACGGAAACCTCGAAGCCGCCTTCGATATATCGGGGCTGGTGGAAGCTGCCGGTGCGGCATTCGTCGGCAGAACGACCGTCTACCACACTCCGCTGATGGAACGCCTCGTTGAGAAGTCCCTGACCAAGAAGGGTTTCAGCATGGTCGAAGTGCTGGCCCAGTGTGTGACGTATTCCGGACGCTGGCTGGGACTCAACTCCCCTGTTGAGATGATGGCCTGGCAGAGGGATAACTCGGTGACCGTGGAGAAGGCACAGGACCTCACACCGGATGAACTGGCCGGCAAGATCGTGATCGGCGTCCTGGCGGACCGGGAGAGACCTTCTTACGAAGATGAGTATGCAAAACTTACCGCAGAAAAGCTCAAGGTATGAGGTAAGGATCGCGGGAGCCGGGGGGCAGGGCATAATCCTGGCCGGGATAATGCTGGCCGAGGCTGCCATCCTGGACGGCAGATACGTAGCCCAGAGCCAGAACTACGGGCCTGAAGCCAGGGGAGG
>PULQ01000089.1 GCA_003552465.1 Dehalococcoidia bacterium | reverse complement strand
CCTGCCTCAGTATCTCCAGGTAGTCGGCCCCCTGAATCTTCAGAGCGAACTCCTCTTCGCGCGAACCGGCGAACACAAGGTGGGTGTGACAATCGACGAATCCGGGCATAACCGTCTTACCAGAAGCGTCGATCACCTTCCTGGCAGTCCCGCTCACACTGCCGATGCCGACGATTTTCCCTCCCTTGACTGCCAGGTCGCCTCCTGCGACTATGTCCAGGACATCGAGGTCGCGGCCTGTCTTTGGACCCCGGCTCCTGCACGTAACCAGTTCCGAAGCGTTCTTGATGATGATGTCTAGCACGGGATCCTGACCCCCTTCTGTCTTGCTGTCTCGGCTGCGATCGGGTAGCCTGCATCCGCGTGTCGGGCAACTCCGATGCCCGGGTCAACCGTCAGCACCCTCTCGAGCCTCCTGGCTCTCTCAGCGGTACCGTCCGCCACACAGACCTGCCCCGCATGCAGAGCGTAGCCTATTCCTACGCCGCCACCATGATGGAAGGAGACCCACGATGCTCCGTTGACGGCATTCAGCGCGAAATTCAGCAAGGGCCAATCTGCTATTGCATCCGAGCCGTCTTCCATCCCTTCAGTCTCGCGGTTGGGAGAGGCCACAGAACCGGTGTCGAGATGGTCTCTGCCGATGACAATCGGTGCCCTCAATGCCCCTTTACCGACCATGTCGTTTATCACCCGGCCGAACCTGGCCCTTTCACCATAGCCGAGCCAGCAGATCCTTGCCGGCAGTCCCAGGAAGGGCACCTTCTCCTGGGCTTTCTTCACCCAACGATGAAGAGCTGTATCCTCGGGAAAGGTCTCCAGCAACGCAGCATCCAGAGTGATGATGTCCTGCGGATCGCCGGAAAGGGCAGCCCACCTGAAAGGACCCTTGCCTTCACAGAAGAGAGGTCTGACATATGCCGGCACAAAACCCGGGTACAGGAACTGGCCTTGATTGTCTCGCACTCTCAGACCTCCGACCTCAGCTTGCTGGCGCAGGTTGTTACCGTAGTCGAAGCAGACCGCTCCCTGCCTCTGCATTGCCAGGATCGCTTCAGTATGCCTGACGATAGATTCATAAGCCCGTATCCTGTACTCATCACGGTCTCGGGGAGGCTTGCCTGAAGGAACGTAGCTCCAAATATCGTGCGCAGGAGTCTGATCGGTCACGATGTCAGGGGTAACCCCTCTCCTGACCAACTCAGGGTGAACATCGGCTGCATTGCCAACGAGTCCCACTGAAAGGGGCGCCCCTTTCTTCCTTGCCTCCTCTATCCATTCCAGCCCCTCGTCTAGATCCCGGGTCATCCTGTCGCAGTATCCCTCGTGGACCTTCCTCTCTACCCGCTCTCCCCTCACCTCAACATCCAGTATCACCGCCTCATTCATAGTGGCGGCCATTGGCTGTGCACCGGACATGCCTCCCATTCCGGCGGTGAGGACGAACTTGCCCTTCAGAGAGTCGGTACCGAACTCTTTCCGAGCAAGGGCAGCCAGCGTCTCGTAGGTGCCCTGCAGGATCCCCTGCGTACCGATATAGATCCAGGAACCGGCAGTCATCTGACCGTACATGGTCAAACCCATTTCGTCGTACCTGTCGAAATTCTCCTGCGTGGCCCAGTGAGGGACTATATTGGAGTTGGCGATGATGACCCTCGGAGCCTCCCTGTGGGTAGGCGCGATATAGACGGCCTTGCCAGACTGAACACAGAGTGTCTCTTCGTCTCCGAGGTTCTTCAGCGCCTCAACTATCCTGTGGTATTCCTGCCAGTTGCGTGCGGCTTTGCCCCGGCCACCGTAGACAATCAGGTTCTGCCAGTCAATGGCGACCTCCGGGTGGAGGTTGTTCCTTAACATGCGCAACGCCGCTTCGGCATCCCAGTTCCTGCACTCCAGACTGTTGCCCTTCTTGTTGTATATAGGCTGCATGTCATACCTCCTTCGTATTCGTCTCCGGATCGCCCGCTGTTCCCGAGAGCAATCCAGAAGGGACAACCCTCGTCATTGGAGACGGGCCTGAACCTGCCTTACCACGGCCCTCGATCTGCGGCCTGTGTGGCGAAGCTTATCGGCAGCTTCAAGTATCTCCTTTTCGTACTCCTCGTCCTTGATCGAACTCAGGTTGACGCGAACATTGAGCAGCGCACCTTCCACAGCGGCCTCTGCCATCTTGGCCGCGACACCTACATCGGTAATGAGTCTGGGATTGCAGTCCTTAAGCAGGGCTCCCGCCAGCTTGAGAACCTCGTAGGAGTACCTTGCCGTCTGCAGAGGAACTTCAGTCGCCTCCTTCAGGTCACCCCCGGCAAACGCCCTGGCATCCCTGTCGATCAGGTCCATCAGAACACTGGCCAGCCTTCTCGATTTGTCGGCCCTCTTCTTGTCCGTGGAGTATTGGGCAGCCATGGCCACGAGACCCGCGGCCAGAGCCCCGGACAGAGCCGCAACAGATCCTCCTCCGGGAACCGGCTTCCGGGCAGCCAGTTCATCCAGGAACTGCTCTATGGATATCTCATGAATCATCGCTAGTCCTCCTCTATCATGTACTCGATGATCTTCGTACGCGGGTCGAACTCTTTCAGAGAGCTGAGTCCGAGGTTGTCTATGGCTGAAGAAACCAGGCGGCTCTCCGACTGCTCCGCCGGCGAGTAGAACCTTCCTGCTGCCAGGATGGCCTCTCTGGGCACCAGCCCCACTATCTCGGACCCGAACACCTCCCCCAGACCCTGAGACAGTTTCTTCACCATCTCGAAGACCTCGTGAGGAGGGGTTACCTTGTAGTTGGTGAGATTCGTGGACACCTGGTAGATACCGACGTCATTGAGGTACACTCCCAGCGCTTTGACCTCGCGGAAAGCGCCGGGATGGCGCACCTTTGTTCCATCTTCTGAAACCTCGGTCCAGCCCGATTCCCTGATTCGGCCGGATATCATGTCCACCGACTTCTTGCTATCCGCCCTCAGGTTGATATTATAGGCGATCAGGAACTCCCTCGCCCCGATCACTACGGCTCCAGACCTCCTGCTGAAGACTGTCGGACCGAAGTCGGGCTTCCATGCCGGGTCCTGCAGCTTTTCTTCCAGACCCTCATATTCGCCGGCTCTGATCCGCGAGAGGTTCTTCCTCTCCGGAGACCTGGCCGCTTCTCCATAGAGATAGACGGGAAGGGCCAGCCTTTCGGCGACCTCTGAGCCGAGTTCTTCTGCCAGCGCTATGCAATCGGTCATTCTCGTGTTCTCAATGGGCACGAACGGGCAGACATCGCACGCTCCCAGTCGTGGGTGCTCACCCTTGTGTCGGGACATGTCTATGACCTCGACTGCCCTGGAGATGCCGGCCAGCGCTGCTTCCTTCACTTCCTCAGGCGCTCCGACGAAGGTAACAACCGAGCGGTTATAGGAGGCACTTACATCGACGTCCAGGACGCTGACTCCACGCACTCCTTTGATTCCTCCGACAATCGACTCTATCTTGTAACTGTCACGACCTTCGCTGAAATTCGGTATGCACTCAACTATTCGTCTCATGATCAAGCAATCCTCCCTCGTGAATGAGTCTGCGTGTGGTCTCGATCTCCTCAGAAAGCACTCTGTCTTCCTGCGGTTCCCGGGCCTGCTCAGCACAGAGGGCCTCAATGGCGATCACGTATTCTGTGTTCGTAAGGATCTGCCAGGCCTTCCTCACAGCCCAGGCCCCCATACTGACAAAGTCTTCCTGGCCTGCCGACACCGATATGGAATCCACCGAGGCGGGATGGGCAAGCGTCTTGTTCTCTGAGACCAGCGCCGCTGCCAGATACTGAGCGATCATCAGTCCGGTATTGAGACCTCCTCCCCTGGCCAGGAATGGAGGCAAGCCCGATAGCTTTTCGTTGAGCATTCGCTCGATCCTTCTCTCTGATATACCTGCCAGCCCGCACAGAGCGACCGACAGGCTGTCGGCAGTCTGAGCCAGAATCTGGCCGTGGAAGTTGCCGCTTCCCTCCAGCATCCTGGGCTGCTTCCCGTCAAACAGGATCAACGGGTTGCCTCCAAAGGAGTTGATCTCCGTGTTCAGGATATCTTCGCCCCTCGCGAGAGCCTCTCTCAGTGCGCCGTGCACCTGTGGTATGCACCTCAGGGAATAGGCATCCTGCAGTAGAGGTGACTTCCTCTGCGACTTTCTCTCATTGAGAATGTGCCTCAGTCTAGATGCCGTCACAACCTGGCCTGGATGGGGCCTCAACCTATGAAGCTCATCCTCATACGAGCGGGGGTCGCAACCCAGCATCGCGGCGGTGGAGGCAGCTATCACGTCTGCGGTGTCAGCCAGCATGCTCGTGTGGTAGACAAGGAAGGCCAGATAGCTCGTCATCATGCTCGTGCCGTTCAGAAGCGCGATCGCCTCGCCTGCTTCCAGTTCCACCGGGTGAAGTCCGTGCTCCTCAAGAGCGGATGCCGAAGGGATGATCAGGCTATCCTCCCAGACCACATCACCCATTCCAATGAGGGCCAGAGCGATATGGGCCTGGGGTATGAGATCGCCGCTGGCGCCCAGAGATCCCTTCTCAGGAACCCGGGGGATGATGCCACGATTGAACATCTCAACCAGAAGCTCCAGCGTGGGAAGCCTTATCACTGAGTGCCCCTTCTTCAGGTTCAGGATCATATGGAGCATCATACCTCTCACCATGTCCCTGGCCAGCGGCGACCCGACACCGCAGGCATGGCTCATGATAAGCTTCCGCTGAAACTCCCTCATGCGCCTCGCCGGAACTCGCCTTCTGAGAAGCGCCCCCACTCCCGTGTTGATCCCGTAACGAGGCTCCTCTCTGTCAACTCTGAGGATACCTTCGAAGGCTTCTCTGGACTCTGTAACTCTGGCCTTCTCTCTCTCGGTCAAGCGAAGCCTCCGATGGCCCCGGCAGAGACCGACAAATTCAGCGTAGTTCATCCTGTCCTTCATCCATCGTCTCCTTTTCAAATAGTTCGTTTCCGTATATAATATGTTTTTCGTCAAAATGGCAAGTCTTCTCCATCAGAGTTTCCACGCTTCTCCAGTTGACCGCCAAAAAATACTGTGCGTGAGTTCCAGGAGGCCAGAATACTGTAAATGCCGCGTGTGATCACAGTCGATCACAGCCTCTGTAGAGGCTGTAACCTATGCATCGAGCTATGCCCCAAGAGCATCTTTCAGGATTCCGCAGAGATCGGGCCCGCCGGACTCAGAGTCAAAGAGGTCATCTCCCCGGATAACTGCACTGGCTGTGGTCTGTGCGAACTCTGCTGCCCCGGGGCGATTAGCATTGACCCTCTGCCCGACGAGGTCTTCACGAGCATATGTGCCGAGCAGAAGGACAGGCGTGTCGAGACGAATGCTCGTGGTGGATGGAAGGAGATCAACAGCCTTCTGACACCCGGCAGGTACTTCATGACCGGCAACGATGCCATCGTCGAAGCTGCCCTGGCGGCGGGCTGTCGTTTCTTCGCTGGCTATCCGATAACCCCCGCTAACGAGATCCTGGAGGAAATGTCCAGGAGGATGAAGGGGTTGGGCGGGAAGTTCATCCAGGCCGAAGATGAAATCGCTTCTGTCTTCATGATGCTGGGCGCCTCCTGGGCCGGGTTGAAGGCGATGACTGCCACCGCCGGGCCGGGATTTGCCTTGATGCAGGAGGGCTTGAGCCTGGCCGACATGGCAGAAGTGCCATGCGTCATCGTCAACGTCCAGAGGGCGGGGCCATCGACCGGCCAGGCAACGAGGCCCGCTGCGATGGATATGAGGGAGGCAAGATACGGTTCTCACGGAGGTGTTCAGAGGATCGTCCTCTACCCCGACTCCGTTCAGGAGACATTCGACCTCACGATTGAATCCTTCAACCTCGCCGAGAGATTCAGGGTACCGGTCATCCTTCTCTCCGATGGTTACCTGAGCCATCTGTCGGAAAAGGTCGAGATCGGAGAGCGTCTCAGGGTCTACGACAGGGTCTACATTCCAGGAGAGCCCGCCTTCGGTCCCACTCCCGACTCTTCTGCACCTTCAATGCCCAGGTTCGGCGATGGCGAAGACCTTCAGGTAACCGGCTCCACGCACGACAGATCGGGCAAGAGGTCCACCGCAGACCCTTCGGTCCAGGAGAATCTCGTGTTCTACCTTGACCGCAAGATACTCTCTCGCCGTGAGGAGCTCGTCGACTGCGAGGAGATGCTTCTCGATGACGCCGAGGTCGTGGTGGTAGCCTTCGGGACTGCAGGTAGGTCGGCCAAATGGGCGGTCAAGGAGGCACGAAAGCTGGGCAGGGCTGTCGGTTTACTGCGACCCAGGACAGTATACCCCTTCCCCACACAGAGGATTATGGAACTGTCCAGGTCTGGTGCGAAGTTTGTGGTCCCTGAGATGAGCCAGGGCCAGATGTCCTTCGTGATTAGCCAGTGTATCGCCAACGAGGTCGTGCCCCTGCCTCAACCCAACGGTCAGATCATCGATCCACGGAGGATACTCGGCTACCTGACGGAAGGGGCATGGTAGGATGAACGTTCGGGAGCTAAGGCAATCCTGCCTGAGGCAGGTAAGGACGACCTTCTGTCCCGGCTGTGGTTATGAGATATTCATCAACTGCTTCTTGAGAGCGATAGAGGGCTTGGGCAGGAGAATGGATGATTATTGCTTTACTGCGGGGATCGGTTGTTCCGCCTGGGTACCCAACAACTACTTCAAGGCGGACAATTTCCACACGGCGCATGGCAGGGCGGTTCCGGCAGCTATCGGCCTCAAACTGGCCAATCCCGATCTGGAGGTGATAACTATAGGCGGTGATGGAGATCTGGCATCGATAGGCGGCAATCATCTCATTCATGCCATCAGAAAGAGAGTTCCCATTGCTGTGTTCTGCCTTAACAACTACCTTTACGGGATGACCGGCGGACAGGCGGGGCCGACAACCCCCCTGAGTTCGAGAACCTCGACAACCCTCGATGGCAACTCGGAGGAACCGTTCGATCTTGTCAAGCTGGTTCTAGGCGTCGGTGGGAGGTACGCCAGTCGATATCCCACAGCCTATCCTCATCTTCTTAAGAAGGGCATAGAGAGCATGCTTGACGCCGATGGTTTTCGGTTCATGGAGGTGGTCAGCCAGTGCCCCCGGCAGTACGGTATTCGGAACGAGAGTTCGACTGCCTCGAGGATGATCGCCTGGCAGAAGGAAAACTATATATCTAAGGAGAAGGCCAGGAGCCTGAGTTCGAGCGAGCTTCATGGCAGGCTCGTCTTTGGAAACTTCCGGACTGCCGGTGAATATGTGCAGTTCCTGACGGAGCAGCAGTAGTCATGCAGAGCGAGGTCATCTTCTCTGGAAAGGGCGGTCAAGGACTGGGGGTGATGGGCAGGATTCTGGCCCTGGCTGCGGTGCTCGAGGGGAAAGAAGTAGCCAGCTCAGCGTCTTATGGAGGAGAGGTCACCGGCGGCCTTTCGGAATCCGAAGTTGTGATATCAGATGAGAAGATCGACTTCCCTGCCGTCCTGAATCCGGATGTTCTCATACTCCTGAGCCAGGACAGCTACAACAAATACGCCCCCGGAGTCGGCCGGGAAGCATTGGTCTTCTGCGACCCCAGTTTCGTTGATGACAGGCATGATCAGGAGAATACCAGAGTACTCCCGGTTCATGCTGCGGAAAAGGCTGTGCAGAACTTCGGCCGGGGCCAGTTTGCCAATATGGTGATGCTCGGCGCGGTTGTCGCCGTGACCAACATAGTGCGGCCGGAATCGATAATCCAGGTCATCAGCCAGGAGCTAGAGGAGAAGAACCCCGAGCTGAACGAGAAGGCTTTCAAGATCGGATTGGACGAGGGAGGCCAGGCGTCCTGCAACCGTGCGTCTGATCCGGCCGATGGGACTCAGAACAGTCACCGCCCTACCGATGGTGGCTAGAGCGAGTAACAACGAGAATAGGAGGAACATGACAGACAGAGTTTGGAACGTAGAGACATCCAAAGAAGCGATCGAAATGCATGAGAGGTACATTGTACAGACCTACAGACCGCATGAGTTCGTGTATGCAAGGGGCAGGGGAGTCTGGGTGTGGAATCCCGAGGGAGAGAAGAAACTGGAGATGCTCAGTTGCTATTCGGCTCTGGGCGGGGGCCACTGCCACAGGGAGATACTCCAGGCCTTCGTCAGACAGGCAAGGAGATACTGGCCTGGTTCTAATGCCTTCTACAACGACGTGGCTCCCCTGTTTGCCAAGGAACTGGTTGAGTTCTGCGGGATGTCGAAGGCCCTTCCCATCAACACGGGAGCCGAAGCAGTGGAGAGGGCGGTGAAGATCGCCAGGAAGTGGGGCTATACATGCAAAGCCGGTAACGGTGATTCTCTGGGATTCGAATCGGTCGTGGAGGCAGTGGAGACTGCCAAGACCTGGGGTAAGAAGGCCAAAGGCATCCCGCTCGACACCGCTCAGATCATCATGTGCGACAACAACTTCCACGGCCGTACCATCACCGTCATATCGGCCTCCAGCCATGACAATTACAAGAAGTACTTCGGGCCTCTAACACCCGGGTTCACCCTGATTCCTTATGGAGACCTGTCTGCTCTGGAGAAGGCGATCACCCCTAACACGGTTGCTTTCCTGGCTGAACCGATTCAGGGTGAGGGAGGAGTGGTTGTGCCGCCGGAGGGATTCCTCAGTGGCGCGAAGCGGATATGCCAGAAGCACAACGTGCTGCTCATCTGGGACGAGATCCAGACGGGGTTGGGTCGCTGCGGAAAGCGGTTTGCCTACCAATACGAGGATGCCAAGCCCGACATCCTGATTCTGGGCAAGTTCCTGGGCGGAGGACCCGGTCAGGTCTCAGCAGCCGTCTGCGATGAAAAGGTGGCTGGAGTTCTGGAGTATCCTGAAGATGGGAGCACCTTCCAGTGTCATCCCATAGATTGCTCGGCTGCCCTGGCAGCTCTCCGGCTCATCCAGGATGAGAACCTGGCAGAGAGAGCGTTCGAGTTGGGCAACTACTTCCAGGAGGAGCTCGAGAAGCTCAAGAGCCCGTTGATCAAGGAGATAAGGGGCAGAGGACTGCTGAAGGGTGTGGAACTGAAACACGAAGTCGGTGGAGCCAAGCCGTTCGTCTCCAGGCTGATTAAAGAGGGAATACTCTGCAATCAGACCCATGAACATACGATCCGTTTTGCTCCTCCTCTGATAATCACGAAGCGCGAAATCGACTGGGCCCTGAAGAGACTGAAAAAGGTCCTGGCGGGATAGCCGGGCTCACAGGATACTGCGAGCCCGGAACTCCGGGATCCGAAGATTGTGACAGGAGGTCAACTATGGTCGGGATAGCATCGTATGGAGCTTACATTCCGCGGTATCGTATGAACCACAACACGATCTTCTCTGCGGTCGGTTTCCTGGGGACTTTTCCGCCGCCCGGGGAGAACGCTATCGCCAGTCATGATGAGGATGCCCTTAGCATGGCAGTGGCAGCTGGTGTTGACTGTCTGGGAAGCATTGAACGGCAGACGATCGGCGGCCTCTATCTGGCTACCACAAGCCAGCCCTACATGGTAAGACAGAACTCGGCACTGGTAGCCACTGCCCTCGACCTGCAGCCAGGTATCAGGACTGCCGATTTCACGGGCTCGACCAAGTCCGGAACCGGGGCCCTGCTTGCCGCGCTCGACGCTGCCAGGGGGGCAACTTCAGGCGGTGTGCTCGTCTGTGCGTCCGACTGCCGGCTCAGCAAGCCGGGCAGTCCTCAGGAGTATCTCTATGGCGACGGTGCCGCCGCCATCCTCGTCGGAGTCGACGATCTCATTGCTACCTATGAAGGCTCCTACTCCGTGTCGTACGATTTCCCCGACCGATGGAGAGCCAGCGGCGAGAAGTTCGAGCACGCCTGGGAAGACAGGTTCATCCGTGATTCAGGGTATGGTCAGTTCGTCGCGGAGGCCATTTCAGGGTTACTCAAGCGGTACAACATGAGCATTGACGAGGTCTCGAAGATAGTCTATCCGGGGCTGTACGCACGTGAGCACGGGACGATCGCCAAGCGACTGGGTGCTGATCCCAGCCAGCTTCAGGATACATTGCTAAACACTGTGGGCGACACCGGGGCAGCGTCACCCTTGATGATGCTCGTGGCGGCGCTCGAGGAGTCCAGGCCCGGCGACAGGATAATGGTCGCTGGCTTCGGCAACGGCAGCGATGCCCTCTTCTTCCGGGTCACCGATAGAATCGATGGCTTTGCCGGTAGGAGGGCGGTCAGACAACACCTGAGCGCCAAGAAGGAACTCTCCAGCTATGAAAAGTATCTTGCCTTCAGGAATCTGGCACCCATGGATCTGGGCATGCGTGGAGAGATCGGCGTTCGCACACCGATGTCGGCGCTGTTCAGAGACCGGAAGGCGGTTCTCGCTCTCTGCGGCTCCAGATGCCGCGAATGCGGTACGCCGCAGTATCCGTACCAGAGAGTGTGCGTCAACCCCGATTGTGGAGCCATCGACCGGATGGAGGAGTATCGGTTCTCCGACAGGCACGGCGTGGTGTTCACCTATACCGGTGACCACCTTGCTGCGAGCGTAGATCCGCCCTCGATCTACGGGCTGGTGGACTTCGATGGGGGCGGCAGGTTCTGGTTTGATTTCGCCGACTGTGACCTGGACTCTGTGAGAGTGGGCATGCCCGTGGAGATGACGTTCCGCAGGCGGTATGTGGATGAGTCATCCGGGGTTCACGGATATTCATGGAAGGCCATGCCGCTACGTGCCTGAGCACAGCCGGCAGCAATGACAGTGCTTATGGAGGAAGCAAGATGGCAGAAGGTATAAGAGATAAAGTCGCTATCATCGGAATGGGGTGCACCAAGTTCGGAGAGCTGTGGAACAAGAGCGCCGAGGACCTTATGGTGGACGCCTTTCAGGAGTGTCTCGAGGACGCGGGCGTGGAGAAGAAGGACATCGATGCCGCCTGGTTCGGGGTGCATTTTGAGGAAGAGAGCGTGGGCAAAGGTGCCACGTCCATGTCACTGGCACTGAAGCTGCCCTTCATCCCAGTGACCAGGACCGAGAACTTCTGCGCTACGGCCACAGAGGCCTTCAGGGGTGCCTGCTACGGAGTAGCCTCAGGCGCCTACGATGTTGCGCTGGCCCTTGGCGTGGAGAAACTCAAAGATACCGGGTACGGCGGACTGCCTGGCGGGCCCGGGCTTATGGGGACAAAGAGCGCCCTGATCATGCCCAAGCTCACCGCTCCCGGCGCCTTCGCCATGATGGCAACTCGATACTTCTCTGTGTATGGACTCAGCCCGGAGGAGGGGAAGAGGATGCTTGCCAAGGTGTCGGCCAAGAGCCACTACAACGGAGCGCGTAATCCGAAGGCGCATCTGCGCCGCGAGATAACCGAGGACCAGATACTTAACGCCCCCATTATCGCCTGGCCCCTCGGGCTGTTTGATTGCTGTGGCGTTAGCGATGGCTCGGCAGCCGCGATCATCACCAGGGCCGATATGGCCAAGGACTTCCGGCCGGACCCGATAAACGTTAAGGCGCTGCAGGTCGCTTTGAGCCCGGGCGAGGAACTCATGTATACGAAGTGGGACGGCGCGCATGTTGAGACCGGATATCGTGCCGGCGTAATGGCCTATGAGGAAGCAGGAATCAGGAACCCGCGTGAGGAGATCAGCATGGCCGAGGTACACGACTGCTTCTCCATAACCGAAGCAGTGACCATGGAGGATCTGCAGTTCAGTCCAAGGGGGAAGGTCAAAGAGGACATAGAAGCCGGCCGCTTCAACCTTGATGGCGAGCAGCCTGTTCAGCCGGATGGCGGACTCAAATGCTTCGGACACCCCATCGGTGCCTCCGGACTCAGGATGCTGTATGAGATGTACAAGCAGCTCCAGGGCAAGGCTGAGCTTCCAGAACGACAGATCAAGGATCCCCGGCTCGGATTAACGCATAACATGGGCGGCTTTCCGGCCATGAACATCGTTAGCGTTGCCATCATAGGTCTGTAGACCCGGCCATATCAAGGAGGCGCACCATGGCTGAAGACAGTCTCATAACAGATAGGCTGAAGGAGCTGATAGGTGTCCCCTCGGAGCCGATAGTCTTCAAGGTAGAGGAAGGGGCGATCCAGAGGTATGCACAGGCCATAGGTGATGACAACCCTGTGTACAACGACCCCGATGTTGCCAACGACCGTACGAGTGGTCGACTGCTCGCTCCTCCCGGCTTCACGGGCTGGCCGGTCAAGGCCGACCGGCCCACGGAGCAGCTGTTTGAGTCCCTGGTTAAGGCCGGAGCACCGCCCAGGGTTCTTGACGGTGGAGTTGAATTCGAGTTCTTCGGTTCGATTGGTGCCGGAGATGTGCTCACAGCAACCCCAAGGATCTCCAGCATAACCGAACGGGATACAAGGCTTGGCAAGACCATGTTCACAACTGCGGAGATCAGTTATGTCAATCAGAATGGTGACCTGGTACTCGTAAGCCGGGCGACGCTGATCCAGTTCTAAGCCTTTCTGTGTGACCGATTGGAGGAGAAATGCCTGAGCAGATCTACCATGAAGACGTTGAAGTAGGCACTGAGATAACACCTCTGGCCAAGATCGCGACAACCCGTATGCTGGTACAGTGGGCGGGAGCCACCGGGGATTTCAACCCTCTGCACTACGAGGACGATTTCGCCAGGGCCATGGGTGTCGGCTCTCCCATAGTACACGGTGCACTCAAGCGCGCCTGGTTGGGACAGTTGATCACCAACTGGATCGGAGAAGATGGCCGGCTTAAGAAGCTGTCATGCCAGTACCGGGGCATGGACTATCCCAGGAATATGAAGACGCTCGACCTGCCTCACGATGGTGAGACCTGGTGGTGCCGGGGCAGGGTGACGAAGAAGTACGCGGATGGCGGCGAGCACCTCGTTGAGTGCGAGATCTGGGTGGAAAACGGAAAAGGAGAGATAACCACACCTGGTTCAGCGGTTGTCGCTCTGCCCACGAAAAGAGATGGTTGAGTGACGGGAATTGGGTACACAGGTCTAAGTGAACGCCGGGTCTATCATGACCGGTCAGGCAGACGCCATAGAATCGATGAAACTCGAAGGAGGTAACGATGGGTAAACTCGACGGCAAAGTAGCCGTGGTGACCGGGGCAGCAAGGGGAATAGGCAGAGCGGATGCCCTCTTGTTCGCTGGAGAGGGCGCATCCGTTTTCGTCACCGACGTTGATGAGACGCCTCTGGCAGAGGTGGTTAAGGAGATAAGGGCGGCCGGCGGCAGGGCTGACGGGCTGCCTGCTGACGTGACGAAGCCTGAGGACTGCCAGAGGGTCATGGACCGGGCAGCGGAGCAGTTCGGCACCATAGACATTCTGGTGAACAACGCCGGCCTCACCCGGGACGCACTCATCCATAAAATGACGGACGCCCAGTGGGACATCTGTGTCGATATCAGCCTCAAAGGGACTTTCAACGGCATCAGGGCCGCCTCGAAGTACATGATGAGGGAGGCCCACAACGGGAGAATAGTCAATGTGGCCTCGGTGGCAGGACTGATGGGTAACGTCGGCCAGATCAACTATTCTGCTGCGAAGTCAGGGCTCATCGGGCTGACCAAGACCGTGGCCAGGGAGTGGGGAAGGTTCGGCGTTACCTGCAATGTCATCGCATATGGCTTCGTAGACACAAGGTTGACCCGGGAGAAAGAGGCACAGCAGGAAGAGGTGGTCGGCGAAGCGGTCGGCATACCCAAGAAAGTGCGGGATCTGATGCTCCTTCAGGTCAAACCTATGACCCCCGAAGACGCCGCAAGGCCCGTATTGTTCCTGGCCTCGGATGATGCGGCTTTCATCACGGGACAGGTGCTGAACGTCTCTGCCGGTATCTACATATAGTGACGGGCACCGCGCCCCGCAATGATTGGGGCTTCGTACGCCTGGACCAAGCTGCGGCCACTGTCGGAGGGTTGAGGACGGCCCTCCTCAGTAACATTTTGATCTGAGTTAACCACACCACCTCCGGTAACACTTTACGTGAGTGAATACGTAAGGTGGACGCGGAGCCGAATCTGTGATACTATGGTGCAGGCTTATGATCAATGAAGGAGGGAGCGAATCTCGCAAGGAGGGCATTGCATGCTGTGAAGCAAGCAGGATGAGATTGATCCGGAGTTATCCATCTGCTTTTCTTTCATAGAGAGACAATAGTCTTGCTGTCTTGTTCATAAGGCACCGTGAATCTTCTCAGATCACGACTCTCAAGGTTACGCGAATGACCGCACATTAGGTTCCCCAGAGGCTCTTCAGATCACCCCGGACCGCTAACCGGTTAACCGCGGATTACGTCTCGTCTGGCCTTACAGCACTCTCCGGTAACGCACCCGATGAAAGGAGGACACTAGTATCATGGTTCTAACCGACGGCAAAGGCGGTGTGGATGTGGCGATCGACAAGAACCAGGTATGTCAGTTCATAGGATATGATGACAACCACAAGCTATCGGCACGCATTTCTTCTCTGGTGGACGATTATGCCAAGAACGCTCAGGGCCTGATCAATCCTCTGTATTCCTATGTTGTCAAGGATGTTGAATGGGCTCGTGGCTCCATCGCGTTCATCGAGGACTCGATCATCTTCAAAAGCGAGGTGATAGTCCAGCTTCTGGAGAGGTGCCGGCATGTTGCCATATTCGTCGTAACGATAGGCAAGTACCTTGAGGAGACGGCGTGGAAGTTGGCCCGGGATGGACTCATTCTCCAGGCCACCGTGCTGGACGCGGTAGGCTCGGATGCTGTTGAGAAAGCGGCCGGCCGAGTCGAGGAGAGGATAAGGGAGATGGCCCGCTCAGAGAGGCTCGTCATCAGTAGGCGCTTCAGCCCGGGCTATTGCGACTGGAACATCGGTCAGCAACGTATGCTTTTCCATGCGTTGACAGGTGATACTCTGGGAGTTCGCTTGACCGCTGAGTGCCTGATGATACCCCAGAAGTCGATCTCGGGAATCATCGGTATCGGGACCGCTGACAGCAATGTGGAGAACTACAATCCCTGCCAGTTCTGCAACAAGCAGGACTGTCCCGGAAGGAGGTTAGACAACCAGGAATGACCCGAAAAGGATTGGAAGGAGGCAGCTTCAAGGTTCTGGACGACCGATCCATATTGAATGTGCATCAGGCTGCCATGCAGGTAATCGAAGAGGTCGGCTTTGAAGTACAGTCGGACATAGCGCTCGATCTCTTCGCCGGTGCCGGAGCCGAAGTGGATCGAGACAAGCACCTTGTACGCCTCAAGGAGAGTAAGGTCCAGGAACTTGTCGCAGCTGCACCATCGGAGATCAGGCTCTGCGGACAGGATGCAGCACACGACATTGTACTGGGAGGACGTCGTGTGTACGCCGGCACGGGCGGCACAGCACTATATGTCTACGAGCCTGATAACAACCGGACAAGACAGGCCAGCATACAGGATCTGAGATCGATCGCAAAGCTGGTGGACAAACTGGATAACATTCACCTGTTCATGTTGCCCACCTATCCCAACGAGTTGCCCTTTGAGCACGTGGATGCAAACCGCTTCTTCGCGGCGCTGGACAATACGACCAAGCATGTAATGGGCGGCGTGTACACACCTGAAGGAGTGAAGAACGTCATAGAGATGGCCGAGATCGTCGGCGGCTCGCCTGAGGCACTGCGGGAACGCCCCCTCATCTCCATGATAACTTGCAGTATAAGTCCGTTCAGAATGGACAGGACTTATGGCGACCTGCTGGTAACCATCGCCAGGAGCGGAATACCTGTGGCCTGCCCCGCCGAACCGCTGTGCGGTGCCACTTCGCCGGTTACGCTGGCCGGGAATCTTGTGGTACAGACTGTGGACTCGTTGATGGGGGTGATGCTGACCCAGGTGGCAAATCCCGGCACGCCTGTGATATTCGGCTCGGTGGCCACCAGTACCGACTTGAGGAACCTCAGGTATCTCGCGGGTTCGGTTGAGATGGGTCTGATAAATGCCGCGGGCGCTCAGATGGCGCAGTTTTACAAACTGCCCTTCTATGCAACCGGCGGCATGACCGATGCCAAGACACTCGATGCCCAGAGCGGCTACGAGTCTGCGTTGACCGCCATGCTATGCGCGCTTGCCGGTGCCAATTTCATCCATGATGCTGCAGGGCTCATGGAGTTCGCCATGACGGTATGCTATGAGAAGTACGTCATGGATAACGAAATACTGGGCATGGTCATGAGAAGTGTGGAGGGCATCAAGGTGGATGACGAGACTCTGGCCCTTGACCTTATCAAGCAGGCAGGCCCCGGCGGCAACTTCGTAGCTGCCAGGCACACAAGGCGCTTCATGCGCAGGGAGCACTATCAGCCTACGCTCAGTGACCGGGCCAGCAGGGAGGACTGGGAAGCCAACGGCAGCAGAACCACCTGGCAGCGAGCCGCGCAGAAGGTCAAGGAGATCCTGGACGGCAGCGGTTACCGCCTTCCTGACGCAGTGAGACAGAAGGTGCTTGACAATATAGAAGGTATAGTGAGTTAGGACATGTTAGTAATCGGAGAGAACATCAACGCATCAAACAGCAAAGTTGCTGAGGCTATCGCCAATCGCGATGAGGAGTTCCTGGCGCACCTGGCTAAGGCCCAAGCGTCTGCAGGAGCCAATGTCATAGACGTGAACGCCGGCAGTGGGCACGGGTCCCTGGAGAGGGCGATCGCAGATGGAAAGTGGCTTATCCAGGTGGTTCAGGCTGCTGTCGACAAGCCTCTGGCTATCGACAGTGATTCTGCTGAAGTGATCAAGGCCGTCTTGAAGGAGTACACCGGCGAACGGCCGCTGATCAACTCGATCACGGCAGAACCCGAGCGGCTCGAGTCCATTGCTCCTGTGGTGGCCGAGCGTGAAGCATCGGTGGTAGCGTTGGCCATGGGAGCGGAAGGGATACCCCCTAAGGTCGAAGATCGTCTCGCTGCCTGTGAACGGATCATGGAGCATCTGGCCGGCTTGGATATCGAGCCGAAGCGGGTGTTGTTCGACCCGCTCGTACTGCCGATTGCCGTGGACACCAGTCAGGGGATGGTGACACTGAGGACCATAGAGGAGATCAGGTCTCGCTATCCTGATGCGGGAGTCGTGATGGGGCTTAGCAATATCTCGTACGGCTTGCCGAAGCGGAAGCTGGTGAATCGCGCATTCCTGCTGATGGCTGCCTATGCTGGACTTGACGCAGTGATCGTCGATCCTCTTGACACCAAGGCTATGAGCCTGATCAAAGTGGCCGATATGCTAACAGGTAAGGACCCTTCATGCCGGGCATACCTCAGGGCACACAGGAAGGGCGACATAGTAGATTGAACTCAGCCCTGGATCTGCAGACCGCCCGCGCAGATGCGCGATCAACCAGCATCGACTCGAGATGGCCGATGCGATGGCGCACGCTTCATCCAGCGACTCACATTACTGAAACCGGAGGGATATAATGCCAGAGAACATGATCGACCAAATTCGAGAGAACGTTATCCAGGGAAGGGTAAGCAGCGATGATGAGGGGATGGAGGAAGGAATGGCGGGTCAGCCCGGGGTCACCGAGCTTGTTGAGCAAGCTCTCGAGTCAGGGGTACCGATACGGGACATAGTGAGTAAGGGGCTTTCCGGCGGCATGGACATCGTAGGCAAGAAGTTTGAGGCCGGTGAGTATTTCATCCCCGACATGCTGGCCTCGGCGGAGGCCGTGGGCGCCGCCATGGATATCCTGCAGCCACGGCTCGCCAAGAGCGGGATCAAGACCAAGGGCACTGTCATAGTCGCCACGGTGAAAGATGATCTGCACGACATCGGCAAGAACATAGTCACCATTCTGCTCCGCGGTGCCGGATACGTAGTGAAGGATCTGGGCAACAACATCGATACCCAGGTCATTGTGGACGCCGTCAGAGATGAGAAGCCTGAGTTCCTGGGTCTTTCCGCTCTCCTCACCAGTACCATGGCCAGGATGGAAGACGTGATACGGTCACTGGAGGAGAACGGACTCAGGGAACAGGGCAAGATCATAATTGGCGGAGCACCGGTCTCTGACGAGTTCGCAAGGAGCATCGGCGCGGATGGCTACGGAGCGGACGGCTTCCAGGCCGTTGCCGTGGTGGAGGCGTTAACCGCGGAGGAGACCTAGTATGACGCCGTGATGCCCTGTCATTGCCCCACGAGACGAGCAGCAGGGTTCGGCGAAACCGATATAGCATAGGAAGCAAGGAGGAGTATAGTGGCAAGAGAAGGGATACATGTCGAGAGACCATATGAAAGGCTGAACAAGGATCAGGTGGAGTTGATCCACCAGGCCTCGATGGAGATACTGCAGGATCCGGGACTGATCAGCTTCAACGAGGAGGCTGTCAACATCTTCCACAGTCATGGTGCAGAAGTTGAATCCCTCGGTGGCGATCATCGCAGCTGGCACGTGAAGCTGCCCGAGCAGTTGATGACGAGCGCCTTGAAGTCGGTCCCCAAGACCGTCACACTCGGGGCTCGAAACCCCGACAACTCGCTTGTCATGAATGGCGATCAGCCTAAGGTATATCTGATCACTGGGTCCGAGACGAACATCTGGCTGGATGTGGAGTTTCCCGAGTATGTACATAAGTCCGACTCGTCCAAGAAAATAAGAGTGCCTGAGTTCAAACCCAGGCGCGGCATGGTCGAAGATCTCTGCCAGTCGGCCCGCGTCTGTGAACACCTCGAGATGGTTGATGGCTTCATACGTAATGTCAACATTCAGGATCGCGACATAACCCCCGAGAACAAGGACGTCAACAAGTTCTTCGCTTCGCTCAATAACAACACCAAGCACTTCATGAGCGGACTTACCAGTCTGGACCAGCTTGACAACGTAGTTAGAATGGCGGAACTGATAGCCGGCGGCAAGAAGCAGCTCGCCGATAACCCGATCATCTCCTTTATCACATGCCTGGTGAAGAGCCCCCTGCAGTTCGTTGATGACACCACAAGCACCTTCATTGAGATATGCCGTCGCGGACTGCCGGTCGCTGTGTCGTCATCCCCCCAGGCGGGCACCACTGCACCGATCAAGGAGGCCGGCATCATGGCTCAGATCAACGCCGAGGTGCTGGCAGGCATAGCCCTGGGGCAATTGGTGAAGCCGGGCGTCCCGCTGTTATACGGCAGCGTTCCGGTTAGAGCCAGAATGGACACGCTGAGTGACTCATACGGCGCTGTTGAAACCAGCCAGTACAACATCGACTGTGTCCAGATGGCACGTTTCTACGGTATACCCAACTACTCGACCTCAGGCGTGTGTGATTCTAAGATACCGGGGCAACAGTCATCGATAGAGAGACTGTTCTCGGATATCGTGGTAGCCATGTCAGGTCCTCAATACCTGCACTGCGCGTTCGGCCTGCTTGAAT
Organism: Dehalococcoidia bacterium; assembly: GCA_003552465.1. Lineage (GTDB taxonomy): Bacteria > Chloroflexota > Dehalococcoidia > GIF9 > AB-539-J10 > RBG-13-51-36. The sequence goes on along the minus strand of PULQ01000089.1, from coordinate 3,652 downwards.
GCAACTCCGTCTTCTCACTTCTCCAGGCAGTCCTCGATGACGCGCACTTCAAGATGATCAAGCACTTCCTGAAACAGCCCCGCGTGGACCAGACGGAGATCGAATCGGTACTGAAGCAGATCCGGTCGGTAGTGGATACTCCTCAGAAATTGTACATAAGTCACATCCGGCCGGTGTTGCGCTCAGGAGAGATCTCGGGCCTGTATCCCTTCGAAGGAAGTGGGGAGACAGACCAGGTCTTTGAACTGGCCTTTGATAGGATGGAAGAGCTGTTGGCAAAACCCGTGCAGCATATCGATGAAGAGACAACCGCCAGGATATTCGCGGAGGTGCCCGGGATACTGCCCAGACTCAACGTTTATGAAAGGGGGAGTTAGTATGAGCAAGGACATCATCGCAGCACTGAAGGAGAATGTTATACAGGGTAGAAAGACGAAGGACGACGTCGGCATTGACGATAGCCTTGCCGACAAGCCGGGGGTTGTGGAACTCACACAGCAAGCCCTCGATGACAAGGTTGCACCGCAGGAGATAATCACCGAGGGCCTGACTGCCGGCATGGAGGTGGTCGGTGAGAAGTTCTCGAACAAGGAGTACTTCATCCCAGACATGCTTGCCTCGGCTGAAGCAGTGGGAGCAGCGATGGACATCCTCAAGCCTGCACTCGAGTCGGCGAAGGTGGAGACCAAGGGCAAGTTTGCCATCGCCACGGTGAAAGGGGACATACATGATATAGGCAAGAACATCGTGGCTATCCTGCTCAAAGGCGCTGGCTACGAGGTTCATGATCTTGGAATCGATGTGCCCGAGGACACCGTGGTCGACTTCGTGAAAAACGAGAAGCCACAGTATCTGGGACTATCAGCCCTGCTCACCACGACCATGACCGAGATGGGCGTTGTGATCAAGGCTCTCGACGAGAGTAAGGTAAGGGGCAATGTAAAGGTGTTAATAGGTGGTGCTGCTGTTTCCGACGAGTTTGCCCGGGAGATAGGCGCCGATGCCTATTGCGCGGATGCCTTCGCCGCAGTTAAAGTGCTGGATTCGTACCAGCAAGCCAAATCATAGTTGCAGGCCCGATGCAATCGGGCGGAAAGGGAGTCTACATATGCCGAGTATTGCTGGGATCTTCTCGCTGAATCGAGAACCACTCGAGGGAGCAGGAGAAGACGTTGCAGGCATGCTGGAGTACATGCGGCACCGCGGTCCGGACAATGTGGCACTACGCACATTGCCCGACCGCACTGGCGCTCTGGGTGCCGGCGAGGTCAACCTGACAGAGGCGCAGACCTGCTGCACGTCTCTGTCAAGGCCTCCATTCGTTGTTTTCGACGGAGAACTGTTCAACGATAGGGTACAGGGACAGCACGATGTTGAGTTGTTCCTTGATTTCTACAGGAGACATGGTAGCGATTGTTTCTCCATGCTCGACGGGAGCTACACATGTGCCGTCTTTGATGAAGGCGAGGTTATACTGGCACGCGATCAGGTGGGAGCCAGACCTCTCTTCTACGGAGTCGAACACGGCCTCCTGGCCTTCACCAGCGAGATGAAGGGACTGATAGACCACATCCGCTTTGACGTCAACGAACTGCCTCCGGGCCACTTTTACAGCACGCGTGAAGGCCTCAAGCGATTCGATCCTTTCGTTCCCACCGTGGATAAGCCTGAAACCCTTGAGGAGGCCGCAAGCATGGTCCGCCAGGCACTGATCGAGGCAGTGGAAAAGAGGATCTCCGGGGTGCAGGGCATCGCGCTGAGCGGCGGCATCGACAGTTCTCTTATCGCGGCCATCGCCAGTCAGTACAACCCCGACCTGCACCTGTTTACAGGCACCATCGACAGCGCACCCGGCCCGGACCTCGAAAACGCTATACTGATGGCCGAGTTCCTTGGACTCGAGCATAACCTGCACATATACCGGATAACCGATTCCGATATCACCGACATTATCCCGCGTGCAGTATGGCACCTCGAGAGCTTTGATGAGGACTGCATATCCGGCATCATCTCTAATTACTACGTCTCGCGTATGGCCAAGGACTACACAGATGTTGTTATGGTCGGTGAAGGCGCCGATGAGCTATTCGGAGGCTATCGTATGGTGCTCAAGAACCCGGCGGTGCGAGATGACGCCCACCGTGAGCAGCTTCTCCAGAAGCTACTCGATATTTCCTACAACACTGCGCTGAGACGACTCGACCGGGCATGGATGGCGAACTCCGTGGTCTACCGTGCGCCGTTCCTCGACGCCAGGGTCGTCGCGTTGGCCCAGAAGATCCCGATGGAATGGAAGATCTACGGTGAGAGGCAGATAGAGAAGTTCGTTCTACGGGAGGCGGTCCGGGATCTGCTTCCTGAGAAGATTGCCAACCGCGAGAAGCTCAGGTTTGCCATGGGAGTGGGCACCGATGATGTCATGGATAGACTGGTGTCGCAGATGATCGATCCTGAGGAGATCAGGAGTCGCCCCGCATCGGCCTACGGCATGCCCTTCTCCACGTTCAAGGAGCTTCTGTACTACGACGAGTTCCTGAAGCTATTCCCTCCCGCCTATGAGAAGCAGACCGTGCGCTGGGACCCCTTCAAGTAGAATAGAGAGGAGACTCATATGTGTGGTATAGCAGGGTGTTTCGGAGTACAGGACAGAGAAACCATAGACCGCATGCTGGATGCTTTGCCCCATCGTGGGCCGAATGACCGCGGCATTCACATATTCAGCAATGGTGTTTTCGGGCATACCAGGCTGTCTATCGTGGATGTGGCCGGAGGCCATCAGCCGATTCTGGCCAACGACGGCAGAACTGGAATCATCTGTAACGGAGAAATATACAATTTCCGGGACTTGAGACAGGAACTCCTCTCCGATTACCAGTTCAAGACACTGTCCGACACTGAGACCATTCTTCATCTCTATCAGAAGAAGGGGCCGGAGTGCGTCAATCAGCTCGATGGAATGTTTGCCTTTGCTCTCTATGACGGTGACGATTTCATGCTGGCCCGTGACCCGATCGGGATAAAGCCGCTCTACTATGGCTATGTCGATGACAAGCTCTACTTCACGTCGGAACTCGGGGCTATGACGCTTGCCAACGTGGAGGAGGTTCACGAATTCCCCGCCGGGCACTACTACACCCCCAGAGACGGATTTGTCCAGTATTACGAGATCCCGCCCATCGAAGACCACCTGCTGACGGATGTGGAAGAGACCTGCAAGCTGATTCGGGAGACCTTCATCCGTTCGGTTAAGAAGAGGCTGCTGGCAGACAAGGAGGTTCCCGTGGGCTCGTTCTGCAGCGGCGGCATAGATTCCAGTCTGGTGGCTGCCATCGCGGCTGACGAGATTCCCCACCTCCACACTTTCGTAGTCGGTATGAAAGACCCATCTGGAGACGAAAGCGATGACCTCAAGGCCTCTCGCATTGCAGCAGCACACATCGGGTCGACACACCACGAGTTGATCTTCACCGAGGACGAGTATTACGAGGCTTTGCCGATTGTCATCAAGAAGCTGGAAAGCTATGATCCTTCGCTGGTACGCTGTGCCGTTCCGTGCTACTTCACCTGCAAGTTAGCCGCCGATTATGTGACTGTGGTACTCACCGGGGAGGGGGCAGACGAGCTATTCACCGGCTATCACTACATGAAGCAT
>PULQ01000111.1 GCA_003552465.1 Dehalococcoidia bacterium | reverse complement strand
ACCCGAAGAACCTGATCATCGACTGGGGCATACTACGGTCCATCCTCGCCATAGGCATATCGGTGTTCGCCAACATGTCGGCCAGCAGCCTGACGATCGTCTTCATCAACAGAGCACTGGCCGCCTTCGGAGGCGACATAGCCATCTCCGCCTATGGACTGGTCAACCGGATAATGATGTTCGCCTTCATGCCGGCCATGGTCATCGGTATGGGTCTGCAGCCCATACTGGGCTTCAACTACGGCGCGAAACGCTATGACCGGGCGTTGAAAGCAATAAAGCTGGCAATGATCGTTGCCACAGCCATTAGCGTGGCGGTGTTTCTTGTCGTGTACTTCGTTCCTGAGGTGTTCATCCGCGTCTTCACCACCGACGGGGATGTGATCGATATGGGAGGATATGCTGCCAGGCACATCTTCTTTGTCAAGTACCTGATCGGCTTCATCATGGTCGGATCCGTTGCATTCCAGGCCATGGGCAAGGCCCGCCAGGCGTTCGTCACGGCGATAGCAAGGCCCGTCCTCTTCCTGCTTCCGCTGGTGTTCATACTGCCCAGCTACTTGCAGCTTGACGGCGTGTGGCTGGCGTTTCCGATTACCGACCTGCTCACCTTCATCCTGGTGGTTGTGCTTCTCGTTCCCCAAATACGGATGTTCCGCGCGGCATCGTAGCACCTCCAGCCGGCACCTCCCCTGTTGTTATCTGAACCTGTCTGCTGACCTACGGCGGGATCGAACCGTGTTATACTGACGGCTATGTCCGAGATCGTGCAGGTGGTCCTGTACTCCTTTGCCTCAGGCGCCACAGTAATCCTCGGTGTAGTCCTGGCAAGGCTGAAAGCACTACCCGTCGGTCGATTCTCAGACGGAATCTCCCATGGTGTTATTGCGTTCGGGGGAGGGTTGCTGGTCGCGGCGGTCGCCTTTATGCTGGCCCCCAAGGGCATACAGGAACTGTCTCTGCCGGCCCTTGTCCTTGCATTCCTCCTGGGAGTGATCTGTGCTCTATCGCTGGACAGATTCGTCTCGCGCCGTGGCGGCAAGACGGCACAGCTCATGGCCATGCTACTGGACTTCATCCCTGAGGCCATAGCACTGGGCGCAATCTTCGCGGTTGACAGGCAGGCAGGGCTGAAGCTGGCGGTTTTCATCGGCTTACAGAATCTGCCCGAGTCCTACAACTCCTTTAGCGACTTGATCGCCAGCGGTTTCTCACCCGGCAAGGCCTCGTTGATCCTCATTCCCTTCAGCCTGATAGGTGTGGCCGGTGCTCTAACGGGCTACCTGCTGCTGGCCCAGCAGCAACAACTGGTTGCCGGTTTGCTGGTATTTGCCGCGGGCGCCATACTCTACCTGGTCTTCCAGGACATAGCCCCGATGGCCAGGCTCAAGAACCACTGGGCTCCGGCGACGGGCGCCACGCTCGGGTTCATGCTGGGCATGATCATAGAGAAGCTCCTGGGCGCGTAGGCAGGATGAAGCAGCGATAGCAGCGGTGTACCGCTATTGGAATCAGACTGGCGCATGTAAGACAATCGTCTCGGTCAAGGAGGTGGAAATGCCTTACAGAGACATAAGCAAACTCCCGGAGAGCGTGAGAAAAATCTCCCGGAACAGGCCCGGGAGATGTATCTCGCCGCTTAGAATCACGCTATAGAGCAATACGCAGATCCCAGGAAGGGATGTACAGAACATGGCAGAAAAGCAATGGTACAACATCAGCCCGAACGACGCTCTGAAGCGACTTGGCTCATCTGGTTCCGGTCTCTCCTCATCTGAAGCGAAGAGCAGGTTACAGGAACACGGTCCCAACGAGCTTGAGCGCAAGAAGAAGACGCCGGCGATACTCATGCTTCTGCGGCAGTTCCGCAGCCCCCTGGTATACATACTACTTGCTGCGGCTATTGTCGAGTTTGCTCTCGGGAGATACCTGGATGCGTCAGTGATAATGGCGGTGTTGCTGTTCATGGCCACGATCGGTTTCATCCAGGAAGGAAGGGCAGAGAGAGCCATGGAGGCCCTCAGGGAGATGGCAGCACCGAAGGCAAAAGTCAGGCGTGACAATAAGGTACAGGATGTCGAGTTCAGGGAAGTGGTGCCCGGCGACATCCTGATCCTCGAGGCTGGAGATAAGGGGCCGGCCGACGCGCGTCTCATAGAGGTAGCCAATCTCAAGGTCAACGAGGCATCGCTTACCGGAGAGTCCATAGCAGTGGACAAGCACACGTCAGCTCTCAGCGGGAAGGCCGGTCTGGCCGACCGGAAGAACATGGCATACATGGGCACCATCATCAACAGCGGCCGGGCCAGTGCTGTGGTAACGGCCACCGGTATGTCCACCGAGATGGGCAGAATCGCAACCGCTCTCCAGGAGGTTGAGCAGGAACAGACTCCCTTACAGAAGAGCATTGGCACGCTGGGGCGCTACATTATCTATGTGGTTCTGGGCGCGTGTGCCGTACTGGTTGTGGTGGGGATCTGGCAGGGTATGGACTGGATGGAAATATTCCTGGTGGCGGTGGCGGCGGCAGTGGCGGCGATACCCGAGGGGTTACCGGCGGTGGTCACGGTGGTCCTGGCCGCCGGCATGCGTTACATGGCTTCGCGCAACGGGCTCATCCGCCGGCTGGTGGCAGTAGAGACTCTGGGCTCGGCCACCGTTATCTGCTCCGACAAGACGGGCACGCTGACCATAAACGAGATGACCGTAAGAAATCTCTACGTTGATGGCAATCGGGTTGAGGTCACGGGCGAAGGTTATGAGGTAGAGGGCGAGTTCCGCCGCGACGACAAGACCATAGATCCTGAGGACGAAGAGTCAGTGATGCTGATTCTCAGGATAGGCACCCTGTGCAACGATGCCTTACTCTCATCAGGAGAGGAGTCAGGCAATATCGTGGGTGACCCAACCGAAGGAGCCCTGCTGGTGGCAGCCGCCAAGGCGGGGCTGAATGAAGAGGAGGTTGAGGAGACTTATCCCCGCCTGGACGAAATCCCCTTTCAAAGCGAGCGACGGTACATGGCTACCCTGCATCAGAACGATGGTAGCAGGATGATCTGCGTTAAGGGCGCAGTGGAGAAGGTGCTGGATATGAGTCAGAGCATCCTGAAAGACGGGAAGCCGGTGCCACTGAAGGAGGCAGACAGAGAAAAGGTTCAAGAGGCAAGCGACAGTATGGCAGAGGATGCCATGAGGGTTATTGCGCTTGCCTATGCCGAGCATTCCGGAGAACTGGCGGAACTCAAAGAGGAGCAAATCGATGGCAAGCTCGTTCTGGTCGGTCTGGCGGGCATGATTGACCCACCTCGTGAGGAAGCTATCGAAGCGGTCAAACAGGCCAAGAAAGCCGGCATCAAGGTGATCATGATCACCGGTGACAATAAGTTAACGGCCGAGTCCATCGGTCGTCAGCTTAACCTGCCTGAGGGAGAAGCCATTACCGGCGCCGATGTAGAGGACATGAGTGACGATGAACTGTCCAAACGGGTGGAGGGGATATCGGTTTTTGCCCGCGTGGAGCCTGTGCTGAAGCTCAAGATCGTCAACGCCCTCAAGAAGCTGGGGCACGTTGTCGCTATGACCGGAGACGGGGTAAACGACGCGCCGGCACTGAAAGCCGCTGACATCGGGGTCGCCATGGGTATCACGGGCACCGATGTCGCCAAGGAGGCATCAGACATGGTTCTGGTGGATGATAACTTCGCCTCCGTGGTTGCCGCGGTGGAAGAAGGGAGAGCGATCTTCAACAGGCTGCGCAACGTGATATTGTTCCTGCTCGCTACCGGCATGGGAGAGCTGCTTGCGCTGGTCTTCGGCGTCCTGTTCCTCGGAATGGCACCACTGGTCGCTCTGCAGATTCTCTGGGTGAACCTGGTCACCGGTACGGTAATGGCGTTGTCGCTCGGTCTTGAGCCCAAAGTGGGTGACGAACTCAGTACGCCTCCACGCCACCCCAAAGTGGGGCTCCTGTTTCCCGGTCTACTGCTACGCATCGGCTTTCTGGCGCTGATGCTCGGAATCGGCACCGTTCTGGTTTTCAACTTCATGGAAGCTGCTGTCGGATTGGAGGAAGCTCGCACGATTGCCTTCTGCAGCGTGGTCGTTTTCGAGTGGCTTCTTGCCTTTAACGCGCGCTCTGACCGTTATACGATCTTCCAGCTGGGAGTATTCCGTAACCGCTGGCTGTTCGTGTCGCTCTTCGCCGCCGTCTTGTTACAGATAGCAGTTGTCTATACCCCTTTTCTCCAGAGGGCATTCGATACTGTCCCCATAGGCATAACCGGCTGGGGTATTGCGCTAATCCCCGGCACAGCGATATTCGTCGTTGAGACATTGCGGAAGTTGGCCAAACCGCAGTTGTTCGACCTGGGGAAATGGCAACCGGCCACCCGTATGTCACATAAGAAACCGACGGCCTAGCGTAGCGGAGCAGACCGGATGATCGGACATCATTCGAAATGCCACGTTGTCGCCCGGCAGTCAGGCGACCATCCGGTCATCCAGCAAGACCTGCGTTCAGCCCAGATGTCATCAGATACGGCGCGAGAGCCTGGCCAGTAACGGGCTGTCTATGAGGATCGCCCCCTCAGGGCAGGTCTCCTGACAGCAGAAGCAGCGTATGCAGCGGCCGTAGCTGTACCTGGGCGGTCTGGATCTGTCATCTCTATGCCAGTAAACCGCTTGTGGTCGGACAGGACACATCTCGACGCAGGTACCGCAGGAAGTGCACTTCGATCGGTCGATAATCGGCCTGTCGGTTGTCCTGTTCTTGAGGAAGGTCCTGAATCGACCGGCAGACCTGGACATGGGCGGCGTCCGGTTCACCTCGAAGTCCGGATCGAGTACGGTCTCGATAGCTTCACCTATGACTTCGATGCCGTCGGAATGATACCTTCCCAACCCGGCCTTCTCGCCGGCCCTGGATGTCGGCACGACTTCGGGATCAAGGCAGATTATCCGACAGGCCGTCGCATCCAGCGCTATCGGATCAGTGGACAGCAGCAAGACACCCAACCGCTTCGGTCTGCCGCTACGGGGTCCGTTGCCCTCCATGGCCATTACGCCGTCCATAACGTAGAGGCGGGGTTTGATCAGCGTGTTAAGGTCAACCAGCATAGTAGCGAAATCGTAAGGGTCCGGCAGCCTGGCATGAGACTGGCCTTTGAGAATGCCGGGTACGCAGCCGAACTGGTTTTTCACCGCGCCGGTGTACCGAACGAGTCCGTGCGTCTTGAGCTTGGGCAGGCTCACCAGACCATCGCAGTCCAGGACACCATTGGCGATGACGAACCTCTTCACCAAAAGGGCATCCTTGTGACTGACCGACCTGCCGGCATCAAAGTCAGCCAGAGCGAGACCCAGTCTGTCACCGGCCTCCTTGAGGCCGGACTTCTTCAGGTTCGGCTCTGCCTTGCCGAAGCTCGGGGAATCCCCGTAGGATACTTCGGCCCCCGTAGCTTTGAGCAGTTCGCCCACAGCCCTTAACACCGACGGATGTGTAGTGACGCACCTGTCCGGATCCGTACCGATCAGGACATTGGGTTTCATCACTATCCTCTCGCCGGGTCTCGCAAACGCTGAGACCCCGCCCAGGAGGTCGAACCCGGTCCCGACAGCTTTGAGCACCTGTTCATATTCATACGTGTCGCATTTGACGACGATGACTCTTGACTTGTTCATGACTTCCATATGCCTGTGCCAGGACCGGGTGCATCATAGCACAGTGAGTGAAGAGCAAGCTGCTACATCAGTATCTGCACGGGCTTCGCTATTCGAGTGGCATCGGTCAACAGAGAGCTATGATGCCACAAGATGAGTTTCTGTTAGGTCGCCTTACCAGTATGTTTCTATCCGTTCAGTTATCGGAGCCAATCTGCTACCGCTGTGATTTCCGGTTTGTACACCATCAATATGAAGACAATTACCAGGGGAACAACGCCAGCCATGCTGATCCACCGACGCAGTTTCAGGAGGCGGATCAGTTCATCTGGAAGTGTCTGATCATCTGGTTTAAGGCTGGATATGAGCTTCTTTATCTTGTACTGGGTTGGAATGTCACTAACTATCCAGAAGATACCGGACCCTATAAAGAGAAGAAAGCTTACTGAAAGCCAGCCAATCTGCCACAGCTCTCCTATATTATAACTTAGGGAAAGACCCCCCAGTACCGAAAGTATGATAAGGGGAGCTGAAAAACGGGAGTCCAAGAAAGCTACGGTGTTATAGGTATGCAGGATT
>PULQ01000021.1 GCA_003552465.1 Dehalococcoidia bacterium | reverse complement strand
GCCGGGTCCAAACAGGAGATACGCCCCGAGTGAACGTGTATGCACTGCCAATCCTCGTCCGGGCGGCTATCTAGCCTACCTTGCGCTTTCCACACCTGCGCCTTTCAGCCTTCACCAAAACCCAACTGCCGTGACAGGGCTCTGCTCGGCCGCTCGGGGCGACGCTCAAACTAACCCGTTCCGTGCCTGGCTGTCAATGATGCTTAGGTACCGGTACACAGGTACCACCGCCAAAGAAGCGTCCGGCGGTTGGAGGTGCAGTGATCAAAGGTGGTTGCCACTCCCATCCCTGTCCAGGGATGCACTCATATCAGGCTAATCGCGGACTTTGCCAGATTTCTTACGGCCCGGCCGACAAGAGGAACACTCTGCCATCCGTAGTCTTCAGGGGAAGGGGCCAATCTTCTCTGCCCGGCAGATTCTCTGAACGGCCCATTTGCCCGTCACCAGCGCTGCAGGCACTCCCCCGGGTGGCATCAGCCATTGTCCGCCCATGTAAAGGTTCTTGATGCCCTTTATCCTGCCGTCATGGTTGAGGTTCTTCGCTTCAGGCGTTATCCCGAAAGACATGAATGCACCCCTGTAGGCTCCGCAGTAACGTTCGTAAGTAACAGGGGATGCCACGTCCAGAAGCGTCACTTCACCCCTCAGCTCAGGGAAGCGGGCTTCTATTCTCTGAACGATGTCATTGCCGAGCCTCGTCTTCTCCGCTCCATATGCATCCATGTTCTCGCGTTTCTGTTTCCACCAGTCATAACTCGCATGAAGATAGGCGATTACGACTGACTTGCCCTCCGGTGCGAAGGATGGCTCGTAACAGTAATGCTTGATGGACAGCTGGTCCCTGCTGCCATCTTCAAAAGCAAACGGGGTTGCCTGAAACACGAGATCAGCAGGGTATGCAGACAGATCGGAGTCTACACCAAAGGAGGCGTAGATACATGAGAACAAAGGATAAGCTCTATGGTTGGCATACTTCTCCTCAAACCCCCTATCAGTGTACTCTCCTTTGAGGAGTCTCTGGATGGTTATGTGCGTATCACAGGTCGGCACAACATAATCACCGTATACCTCAGTGCCGTCAGCGAGGAGAACTCCTCTGGCATAGCCCTCTCTAACCACAATCTCCTTCACCTCACGGCGCAGTTCTATCTTTCCACCGAGGTCGATGTATCTCTCTTCCATTCGCTTTGCCAGCGCCCTTGAACCGCCTGCAGGCCTGTCTCCGTTACCACTCATGAAGGTAGCCAGAGTAAAGAGCAGGATGTACGCGCTGTAGGTCTCCACAACCCCTGATCTCAGAGCTTCTCTGATTGCAGGGTGCTTGACCCTCTCCACGTATTCTCCCAGAGTAATCTTCCCGAGATCCTTCATAACGGGCCTCAGATCCTTCATGGACATGCCAAGCCTTATCCTGTCAGGTATGCTCATCAGGTCAAACGGTTTTCCACAGGGCATCTGAAAGCTAAAGAATCTCCTGGTATAGTCAATCAGTCTTTCTATCTCTGCACGGTCATCGGGGGATACCTCAAGCAAGTGTTCTCTTGTCCTATCAAGGTCTCGATACAGCATCACGGTCTCACCGTCATGTTCCACAGTCGTGAATACGTCTGGCTGATAGACCTCTGTGTTTCCCAGCGCTCCTGTTTCCACCCACAGCCTGTACAGGTCTGTTTCGGGTCTTGTCCCCGTAAGCCAGTGAATACAACCGTCTATGTGGAACCCTTTCCGGTCCCAACCTGTACACAATCCCCCTGCAATGCTGTGCTGTTCAAGTATCACGCTATCAAACCCTGCCCTCTGGGCGAATATGCCCGCCGCAAGCCCTGCGATGCCGCCGCCGATGATAACTATTCTCATTCTGCCCTTATCCCGATAAAACCTGATCCAGACCGTTTCCGATGTGGAAGGATTGTGCATGTGTATCAGAACGCCCAAACGTGTTCGTCATGGTAAGACTCTGTCCATTCTGCCCGATTGACCCTTAACCAGGTTGCCCAACCGTTGGCTGCGCCCCCGGGGTCATCGACTGAACTGCTACTTCGATCAGTCTGCGTCGATTATACACAAGATGATGGCTACAAGACCATAAGAGGCCCGGGATGTTGCGAGAGAGGTTGGTGCCTGCACATGAGATCCTGTTGCGTTCGCGTGGTTCAGCGCATATGCTGTGACGCCCGGGTTGTTGATACCTGCCTGGCTCGTGGTAGAATGCATTATCGAGGTCTGCAGGCATGAGGAGAATCGGTGTTCTTATCATCGTCATTGCCCTACTTGGCAGCATGGCAGGCTGTCGGCCTGTTTGGTACGAACTCACTATAACCAGCACGGAGGGCGGATTCGTGGCGAGCCCCGGCGAGGGGACTTTCACCTATCGCCAGGGAAGAGTGGTGAGAGTGAGAGCCAGGAACTGTCTCGGCTACTGGTTCTCCGAATGGACCGGCGATGTGGACACGATCGCCAACCTGAAGAGCTTCGTGACGACCATAACCATGGACGGAGACCACACAATAGAAGCTACCTTCAGGCGTTACTGTGAGTAGTGAGACATCCGGGTAGCACTCATACTCTGTACAGAGATAGCAGGCCCGCATCGTCATTACAGGCCTCCTGACCTCACCCCAGAAAGTCAGGCCGGTTGCTCAAGAGTCCCTCGGGCGAGGACTGCCTGTGTCCTGACTGGTAACACCCGCCAACCGGTCACTCGATAGACTCTGACAGGCGCAGACTTGCCCTTGACCTGCTGTGGTTCGAGTTCCACGGTCTCGAGGTGATCCTTTGCCCGATCATACGTTTCAGCGCCAATCCACACCTCGCCGCCCGGGGTGCTGCCACAAATGCGCGAGGCGGTGTTGATCGAATCTCCGATGACAGTGTATTCGCTGCGTCCGGCCGAGCCTACATTGCCGGCCAGGGCTGCACCGGTGTTAATGCCGATGCCCAGTTGCACCGGGAGCAGCCAGCTGTCGCTTTGCTGCAGCTCAGCTATCCTGCGCTGTGCTTCCCATGCTGCCTGTACAGCCAGCAATGCGTGCCCCGCTTGAGATTGGGGTGCGTTCCATACCGCCATGATATTATCACCGCCGAACTTGTTGACTATGCCGTCATAGCGCACTACCTCATCGACGACAACCGATAAGTAGGCATTGAGCATCTCCACTGTAGCTTCAGGAGATAACTGCTCGCTGATGGGTGTAAAGCCGCGAATGTCAGCGAAGAGCACACTGACTTCCCTTTGTTCCCCGCCAAGGTGAAGATTCCCTGCATCCGCCTGGCTCACTATCCGCTCAGCTATTTGAGGCGAAACGTATCGACCGAAAAGCTCCCTGACAAACCTGTGATCCGACTGTTCCAGGTAGATGACGGACAGGGTGCTACCGACATAGACTACCGGCAGCAGCAGCAGCGGGTAGAAGAGGTCCAGAACATACCCCCTATCGAAAGCCAAGAAGGCCCCCAGCAGGCAGGCGAAAACCAGGGCCACAATCACCCCCGCCCCCTTAACCATGTCTTTCCGATGCCGTGTCCCACACCGGGGCAAGGCAAAGGCGGTGATCCCGATGAGAAGGAGCATGATGCCAGGTGTGGTGGAGGCGCCGGGATCTACCAAGAACCGCTCTGTCAATATCGTATCCATTGCAGCAGCATGTATGAAGACTCCGGGAAGCTTGGGAGCTGCGGCGGGAACCGACCAGGCATCGAGTGCACCGGTAGCGGTCATCCCGATCAGAACAATCTTGTTCCTGACCAGCGACGGATCAAAATCGCCGCTGATCACGTCACCGTATGAGACATACGGCCGCTTCTCGCTGTCGGCGGAGAAGTTGATGCGCAGGCAATATGAGGAGTCAACCGGAACATCACGAGCCAGAAGGTGAACGGCACCATCTTCACGCAGATACTCCTCCGGCAGGGGCATTGAGAACAGCCTGTGAAGCACAGCGAGGGTCAGCGAAGGGTATACTTTTCCTGAACTCGACGCGACGATGAGTGGCAACCGCCTGACTGCGCCATCGCCGTCGGGAACCACAGTAGCATCTCCGATACTGCTGGCGGACAAGTGCAGAGAAGCCGCCGGCAACAGAATGCTGTCGTAGGTGATAACGGATCCGATCCGAGGTGTTAGCTGAGTGCCAGCAACGGCCAGTACAACATTTTCCGCCGCCGCCATCGCTGTTGCCAGCATTTCATCATCGGGGGAAACGTCCGTAAAGATGACATCAAAGGCGATGACCCTGGCTCCAGCCTCGCTCAAGTTGTCGATAGCCTGAGCATGGAGACTGCGAGGCCAGTCCGCCCACCGACCGTGGCTTGCGAGAGTCCGGTCATCGATACCGGCGATAACAATGTTAGGCGAGGGAGATTCAGAAGTGAAAAGCTGGTCGGAAAACCACAGCCTTACACTCTCAAACGGTTGGAGAAGCAGAGCGACGAGCATGAAGAGGCAACCCACTCCTATGAGTACCAGAGAATGATGCAGTCGCTTGCGCTGGCGTCTGGTCATACTACGCTTACCTGACCGATCAAACCCGATGCTGATTTGTCCCATGGACTGGATTATGAGTATCCTGCCTGATGGCTACCGCCGGCGTGTTGCCCGGGTATGCCGAATCCGCCAGCCCTGTATCTGTTCGGCTGTCAACCCGGGCACACGCTGGCTCAGAGTCGGTGCTGCCGACATCCGATGCGGCGCGGGCACAGAGCAGAGAGTGTCGGTGATACCTTCAAGTCTTGCAGGACACTCCTCAACACCAATTGGTTCCGGACGCTCTCACGGATATCAGAGCCGACGAACGGTCTTCGCCACCGTCACTGTGTCGCCAGCATTATACATCAAAGCCTAATAGCAGGCGCAGACAGATCGGCGTGCAGCGGGCACAAACGGTCCAGGCGGCATGCTCTAGTCACCCACCAACATCCAGTCGTCACCACAAGCAGTTCATGCTGGAGGATCTAACAGCCGACGGTACCAACGCGGCGGCCATGTACTACAGCATCGGACGAGATATCGTGCGGTGACTCTTTACGCCAGACAGAGTCACACGTCAAGCATTTACATTTCTTACGCCTGGTGGTACACTGGAGTCCAGGAGGAGGGAGGTGCTGCCCAGGTGCCCGGGCAGGGGATGTACGACCCGGAGGGTTTTAAAACCGGTCGAGGTGCGGCCCTGTCCTCTTTATGACTGACAAGCTGAGAACCCATCCACGATGAGCAAGAGATGCCCGCGGCAACATGTGTTACCGACCGGGCTACCACAACATCTTGGGGAGGCGAGCCATGCATAGGATACTTCTGTCTGTACTGATTCTGTCGCTTCTTGTGGCCACAGCTTCGGTTGGTTGCAGTAACGATCCCGGTGTTACCGTACTATCGGTAGCAGAGGGAAGTGTATGTGTGATCAGGGGAGGCACGGGAGACTGTACAGAAGTGCAGCCCAACACGGAGCTCAGACCCGGGGACATCATTAAGACCGACGATGCATCCGGCGCCCAGATAGTGTTGTTTGACGGCAGCATAGTCGAATTGGAGGCCGGGACGGAGATTGAGGTTGAATCACTCGAAGAAACCGGCACCGGCTCGATAATCATCGTTCTCAAGCAGACAATAGGGAGCATTACGTTCCGCGTGACCAAGATCATCGACCCGGGATCCTCTTACGAAGTCGAGACGCCGACCGGCGTGGCTTCGGTAAGAGGCAGTGAGATGGGAGTTGACGTCAGCGAAGATGGAACCACCTGGATAACCAATCTGGAAGGGGAGATATGGGCCTCCGCACAAGGCGTGGACCTGCAGATCCCCATAGGGCAGCGATGCATCATCCGTCCCGGCCAGCCACCCAGACTCGATGAGGAGGTGGGCCAGTATGCCCTCAAGATCGGAAACACAGGCGGCGGTTCGGTGGCGACACCCGGCAGGGGGACATTCACCTATGATGAGGGCACGGTTGTCAGCCTGCACGCACTCCCTACCAAAGGCCATAGATTCGTCAACTGGACCGGCAATGTGGACACAGTCGCAGATGTCAATGCCGCCACCACCACGATCACCATGAACGATCACTACTCCATCACAGCCAACTTCGAGGAGGCGGTCCAGTACGACCTTAAGATCGGAAGCACCGGCGGCGGTTCGGTGGCAAATCCCGGTGAAGGGATATTCACCTATGACGAGGGAAAGGTAGTCAACCTGCACGCACTACCGACCAAAGGCCATAGATTCGTCAACTGGACCGGCAATGTGGACACAGTCGCAGATGTCAATGCCG
>PULQ01000010.1 GCA_003552465.1 Dehalococcoidia bacterium | reverse complement strand
CGCACGCACCCATATCCATGTTCGTCTCGCAGGATCGTTCTCGGAGCAGCTCAATCTTCTGTTTCGGGACTACATGCGATGTCATGCAGACGATGCTCGTGCATATGCTGAACTGAAGCGCCGACTCGCGCAGGAGTACAGAGGGGACCGCCCCGGCTACACCGAAGCGAAGGACGCCTTCATCTGGGATATACTGCGAAGGGCGGATAGATGGGCCGCGGACACGGGGTGGCACCCGGGACCGTCCGATGCATAAGGCCGTTTTGCCACCGGTTCGGTCATGAACTCGCCCTCAGGGGGCTGTTGGCGGCGCCGCCAGTTGAATGAAGGAGAATAGATGAAAGAACTGATACATAGAATCGAGCAGGTGGCCGACGAGACCGGGGTCTCGGGAGTCGTCTCAATATACAGAGGCGATTCGACGGAGTTCAGCAAGGCATTCGGTCATCGAGATGTGAAGAACAGTCTTCCCAATACGACCGACACCAGGTTCGGAATCGCCTCGGGAACCAAGCTGTTCACGGCACTGGGAATCGGCGTGCTCATCGATCAGGGACGCCTGTCTCTGAACACGACGGTTGGTGAGATCGACCGGGAGTACAGGGGCTTTGTCGATGAGAGGGCCACGATTCTACATCTGCTCACCCATACCTCGGGCATCTACGACTACTACGATGAGGAGGTCGAACAGGACTTCGATCAACCTCCTCCCGGGATCCCGTGGGCCGCACTGCAGACACCGTCGGACTACTATCCCCTGTTCGAGGGCAGAACGATGAAGTTCCGTCCAGGAGAACGCTACTCCTACTCCAACGGTGGATATGTGTTCCTGGCAATCCTGATTGAGAAGCTCGCCGGCAGGCTCTATCGAGACTTCGTGAATGAGCACGTGCTGATACCGGCAAACATGCAGCAGTCCGGTTTCTACTCCTTCGATGATCTGCCTCCAAACACCGCGAACGGCTACCTCGAAGACAGAAGAACAACGAATATCTACCGTCTCCCGCCAAGGGGCGGCGGAGATGGGGGCATGTACACGACCACCGACGATCTGCGGATATTCTGGGACAGCCTAGTCTCGGGCAGAATCCTTTCGAGCCAGCTAACTGCAACCTACCTCAGGACACACCACAGGCGCGACGATACGCGCGGATACGGTTGTGGCGTGTACAAGCGTCTTGATGAAAGCATGTTCTGGATTGTGGGGGGCGATGCGGGCGTTGGTTTCGACTCCCGTTACATCGTGGCCGACAGACTGACCGTCAACATCATGTCTAATATCACGGATGGAGAAGAGGACATGAGAGAGGCCATTCTCCGCCATCTGTAAGTGCCGGCACCCGCCGGCTGCGCGCCGACTGTGAAAAACGGGCAGGCGCATAGTACAATATGCAGCACCTTGACTGAACCTGAGATCGCCAGCTATGCGGAGAACGCCATTCGTTGGGCCGGCAAGCGAGTGGGACTCAAAGAGTACAGATTCCGATGCCTGGCTTTCGTAGAGGATACCTACGAACAGAGCAACGGCGTTGAGATCTTCGGCGGCAGCACGGCGAAGGAGTCTGCCGATGAGTACGAGGCCGAGAAGCACAAGGGTTTCCCCGAGCCGGGTGCATTCGTGTTTTACGATTCGTCCGGGACTCTCGATGATGAGTACAAGGACTGGGGACATGTAGGTCTGCACGTGGGCAAAGGTGCAGTCATCCACGCCTGGAACAGGATCAGGTGCGATGACTATCTCGAACTGCAGAGCCTGCTCCCCGCACCCGGCTGGACACCACCACAGTACATCGGATGGGTACCCGTAGAGCGGATTCTCAGGGGCTGCAGGAAGAGATGAATGCAGCGCCCTCTATGATGATCACCGGCAGCGGACTCGGGGCCGGTATGAACGACGGCTAGTTGGCAGGCATAAATCGATGGGATCGAAGCGGATCTATGAGTGATGCGAAACCTGCAACCCGCTACCAGGGTGCAGTTATACGCGATGACCATATCCTGCTGATCAAACACCGGGAGCGTGAGAGCGGGCGGGCGTACTGGGTCCTTCCCGGCGGCAGGCGCAAGGCCGGGGAGACCGGGGAGGCCTGCGTCGGAAGGGAGATCACCGAAGAGACCCACCTCACTGTCTCGGTCGGTCGTCTTTTACTTGACGAGGGTATCGAGCCCGGAGTCTATAAGCGCTACCGGACCTATCTATGTGAAGTCATCGGCGGAGAAGCCGAGCCCGGCTGTGAGCCGGAAGCCGATGCCACATGGTATGATATTGTGGAAGTACGGTGGTTTGATCTCAGGCGCTCATACGAGTGGGAGGACGGCCTGAAGGAAAACCCCGTTACCTTGCCCCTGTTGCAGCGGATCAGGGAGGTTCTTGGTTATGCCGGGTCGGGCCCGAGAACCGAGCATTAGATTATGAACGATAACACTACGCAGCTTCCCGACATACATTTCAGGAGGATCACGGCACAGACCGTCGGCCAGGTCTGCCGACTCAGCGAGACTCTGACCGCGCAGCAGCGAGACATGGTTGCCGACAATGCCCTCTCCATTGCCCAGGCGCACTTCTCGGACAACGCCTGGATGCGTGCAATATATGCCGACGACACTCCTATCGGCTTCATAATGACCCATACAGGCTCCGACTATGACGACGGAATAGACTGTGCCGGCGTCTTCCTCTGGCGCTTCATGATCGCGGGCCCGCTTCAGGGCAAGGGATACGGCCGAAAGGCAATGGAACTCCTGCTGGATCACCTTCGCGCACAGGGCACGACCGAGCTATACACCAGTTGCGGACAGGGTGAGGGCAGCCCGGAGGGCTTCTACAAGAAGCTCGGCTTTGTGGCAACCGGTGAATACTACGACGATGAAGTTGAACTGAAGCTTGGCTGGGATTGAGATGAAACGAGAGACGCGCTATCAGGCTGCGATCATCAAGGACAACCATATCCTGCTCATCAGGCATGAGGAATGCGCGACAGGGCGTAGCTACTGGCTTCTTCCCGGCGGCGCGCGTGAACCCGATGAGACAGAGGAGGCATGCGTTCTGAGAGAGGCCCAGGAAGAAACCGGGCTTGAGGTCTCGGTCGAACGCCTGCTTCTGGATGAGGACGACATTCCGTTCGAGACCTACTACAAGCGTCTCAAGACCTATTTGTGCAGCGTGATCAACGGAGATCCAAAGCCGGGACATGACCCGGAGGCTGAATCAGCACAGCAGCATTCCATTGCCGAAGTGCGCTGGTTCGGCCTCGGGGCATCGGTACAGTGGGACGACTCCATTACGGAGGACCCTCTAATCTGCCCGCTGTTGCAGCGAATCCGGGCGGTTCTCGGCTACGCTTAGGCGGCCCATGAGGTGGCAGGGTTGTGCGCCCTGCATTGGGACCAGCAAGAGCTTTGACATTCCACACTGCACGATGTACAGTGCATTCCCATAGATTGCTTCCAGGACAACAATGGATGGACTTGGATCAGCCTGAGATGACCGCCTCCGACGTGATCGAGGTTGTCGAGCTTCTCGAGCAACACGGCATCACTGTTGTCATCGATGGCGGATGGGGAGTAGATGCTCTACTGGAAAGGCAGACTCGAAAACACGAAGATCTCGATGTGGCGGTAGAGCATAAGTGTGTTCCCCAGATTCGATCCCTGCTGAAAGCCAGAGGCTATCGAGATGTGCCCCGCGATGACACTCGAGAATGTAACTTCGTTCTCGGCGACGAGCAAGGTCATCTAGTCGATGTACACTCCTACGAATTCGATGAAGCGGGCACGATCGTCTTTGGAGTTGAGTATCCATATGACTCACTAAGAGGAACGGGCGTTATCAACGGTCGTACAGTCAAGACGATAACTCCCGAGTGGATGGTGAGATTCCATATCGGATACCAACTGGACGAGACCGACTATCACGATGTGAAGCTGCTGTGTGAGCGGTTCGGCCTCAGAACACCTGAAGAGTACGATGGGTCTTTCAGGAATGATCGGCAGGCATAATCGAGCGCCAGATGGCCCAACCCTTAACAAGCAAACCAGTCTGTGGACGGAATCTAGGCGGCGCGTGGGCGTGACACTGGCCCTGATCGCCGGCATTCAGGGCCGGAGCGCACGGCGGTTCATCATCTAGCCAGGCGCAGCCCTTCGAGCGGTAGGTATACATGGACGACAGGACGAGATTCGCAGTGTGCGGCATTGACTGCATGACCTGCAGTATCCACCTCAGAACTGAGGAGGAACTGGAGTATCATAAGAGCCACAAAAGGGACCTGGACAAGGTCCGCTGTGATGGGTGCAGGTCGGAACCATGACCAGCCAGACTGCCGACGCCTACGAGCGATTGATCGACAGGTTCGTCGCATGGGCCCGAGCCCGGCCCGATATACATGCCGCCATCGTAGTCGGGTCGCGCGCGAGAACCGATCGTCCTGCGGACGAATGGTCTGACCTGGACATAGTGGTCTTCGTAACGGATCCCGCACCCTTTCTTAGCAGCACGGACTGGTTGACGAACATAGGCGATGTGCGGATAACGTTCCTGGAGCCGACGGCGGGAGGCGAAATGGAACGTCGTGTCCTGTTCGATGGCGGTCTGGACGTGGACTTTGCAGTCATCTCCCACACAAAGCTGCAACATATGGTCGAGCATGGCATCCCACCCGCGGTGGCGGGAGTGTTCCGCCGCGGAGTACGCGTGCTCCTGGACAGAGAGGGCCTGGCCGCCCAACTGAAGCCGGCAGATGCTGAGCCGGCCTCCCCCGATGCACCTGGAGAAGAACAGTTTCTCGAAGTTGTCAACGACTTCTGGTATCACGCCGTTCTCACAGTTAAGAAGCTCAGGCGTGGGGAGATCTGGTATGCCAGGGCATGTGCCGACGGATACATGAAACGGCTGTTGCTCAGGATGATAGAATGGCATGCCGCGACCATGAGCCAGCGAGACAGAGATGTCTGGCATGACGGGCGTTTTCTGGAGCAGTGGGCCGATCAGCGGGTGCTCGAAGGGCTACGTGATGCCTTCGCACACTACGACCGTGACGATGTCCGACGCGGCCTGCTGGCGACTATGGACCTGTTCCGCTGGCTGGCAAAGGAGACGGCGGAACGCCTCGCCTGTCGCTACCCGGAGTCTGCAGACGAGTACGCGACGGGACTGGTGAACGCGCTGCTGTGGCAAGATACCAGTACCGATGTCGATCATGGCACTTAACCCGAAGACGTTGGAGGCAGGAGTATGAGGCCGGAGTACCCGATACTGGAGCATGATGGCACTGAGCGGTCACTGATCGAACCGTCAGAGGTGTTGCGGCCCGTTGACGGTATGCCCGAGCGTTGTGTTCTCCCGATCTGGAAGCAGGTGATCGACAGCCTGCACTCAGAGTCCCGGCTGACCCATGTCACGGACATCGCATCGGCAATGGGGCCGTTGCCCGTGTTCAGGATCGACCATGAGGGACACTCCCTTGCGGTCGCCCACCCCGGCATGTGCGCCTCTTTCGTAGCTGCGTTCCTGGAGGAACTGATCGCCTTCGGATGCCGCAAGTTCGTGGCCTGCGGAGCGGCAGGTGTACTGGACACCACGCTGACAAGGGGAACGATCGTTGTTCCAGACGCGGCCGTTCGAGACGAAGGAGTGTCCTACCACTACGTCGCTCCCGGACGTGAGATCCCGGTAGACGGTCAGGTGGTGAGCACGCTGGAGTCGGTAGTCAGGTCCAGCGGCATACCGTTTCGCGTCGGGAAGACATGGACTACCGACGGACTGTACAGGGAGACCAGAAGCCGTATCGCAAGACGCAGGGCGGAGGGCTGCATCACAGTCGAGATGGAGTGTTCGGCCCTGCTGGCTGTCGCGCAGTTCAGGGGCGTCACGTTCGGCCAGCTCCTGGCCACGGGCGATGACGTCAGCGGTGACGAATGGGACCCGAGGCGCAGCCCCGAGCACCGATCTTTCCCCGAGACCCTGTTCTGGTTGGCGGTCGAAAGCTGCTTGAGGCTGTAGAGCGATAGCACCCAGCCACCGGGTGCAGGCAGAGTCGGTCACGGCACCTGCTGTCGGAAGTTGCGCTGAGTAGTGACAGAGAAAGAAGCACGATGGCCCTGTTCTACGAGCTTGAACGAATCCGCAGAAGGCCACTGCCATTCGAGCATTACACATCGCCACAGCTCTGGAACGATCCCCACATCTCGAAGGGCATGCTGGAAGCCCACCTCGACCAGAGTCATGATGCCGCGTCGTTCCGGAGCGAGTTCATCGACCGGGCTGTCGAGTGGATATCGTCCCGCTTCATAACACCCGGGAGAACACGGATATGCGACTTCGGGTGCGGGCCGGGCCTCTGGACGACGCGGTTCGCAGAGAGGGGCGCCCT
>PULQ01000076.1 GCA_003552465.1 Dehalococcoidia bacterium | reverse complement strand
GCTTCAAGCAGATCGTCGGTTCCTGGTACTACCTGTCGATAACCAGCACGGCTGGGGGATCGGTCAGTAGCCCCGGGGAAGGCACGTATGCATGCACCGTCGGCATGTCGGTCCCCCTGGTCGCCACACCTGCCTCCGGTTACGAGTTCGTGAACTGGACCGGTGACGTGGGCACCGTGGGCAACGTGAATGCTCGGTCAACCACCATTACCATGAACGGCAACTACTCGATACGTGCCAACTTCGAGCAGGCTTCCACCGGGCAGTTCGACCTCACCACAACAAGCTCAGCAGGCGGTTCTGTCACTCTGCCCGGTGAGGGGACGTTCACATATGACGCCGGCACGGTTGTCAACCTGACGGCAGCCCCGGCGAGCGGTTACGAGTTCGTGAACTGGACGGGTGATGTGGGCACCGTGGGCAACGTGAATGCCCCGTCAACGACGATAACCATGAGCGGCAGCTATGCCATAAGGGCGAACTTTGCTCAGGAATCATCAGGTCCTCCCGGGGTCGACTACACAGCGGCACAGGCCGAAGCACTGATCATTGCGCTGGTCAACGCTGAGAGACAGAGCTATGGCCTGTCCGCACTCAGTCAGGATGGTCTGCTGACCAGTCTGGCCAGGGAGCATAGCACCAGCATGGTGGAGAACGGCTTCTTTGGCCATCAAAGGCACCCGGGGCAGAGGCCCTTTAACTACGGTCAGCAGTCGGGGACGATCCGGGGGGAGAACCTGGCGAAGATACCGACCAGACGTTGGGTTGGAGGTCCTTATCTGTCTGTACAGGAAGTCTGTGAGTGGGCAGTCTCAGCCTGGATGGACAGTCCGGGCCACAGGGCAAACATGCTCGAATCGCGCTACGTGATAACAGGGGTGGGTGTGGCCTTCTCACACGACGGGAACTACCTGTACATAACCCAGATGTTTGAGGGTCCCTACTAGCTGGACACACCGACTGGGGTGCTAGTCGGCCGTGGGCAGTGTCAGCATGCCTGTTCCCTCTTCCTCAATATTGACTTGTTTCCGCGACACGCCAGAAGAACGGTGATCGGGGGAATCACATCGAGAACGGGCAAGAGTCAACTACAGGTTCCGGCCAGGTAGTGGACATAGCCAGTGAAAGGCGACCTGACATCTCATCCATCTGAATCCTAACATCAGATTGATCCGGCCCGCTATTGGCCGGGCGTTGCCCATCTATATTACGGAGCGTCTGTAGAGTAAACGCTCTCAGGTAGTCCTTCGCCAGGTGATATCGGTGTGTCCAGGGATGGGTATTGACATACGCTATCCGCTGGTGTTATCGTGTACAAGGAGCATTCAAACTTGTAGGATAATATCATCTACACTGTAGACTCACAAGTTGGGTCTGCCACGCGGGCGACGCTGAGTCAGGCGCTAGATCGGCTAATAGGGGCAGGGGAGATATGCTGATCAGGAGTAGGCGTGCAGTCTTGATGGTGGGGAGCCTCCTGCCCGGCAGCAGGGGCGTTCGCTATCTCCGCCGGCTGTTGACGGCCAGAGGTACGGAGGTTATTGAGGGAAGAAGACAATGACCAGACTCAAGCAGAGAGACCTGCAGCGGGTCTCTCTTTGGCTTTGTTCAGAGCATCATAGGGCGGACATATGGAGCAGCAGCAGGTTGAGCTATAGACAAGGCGAAGAGACGTGGTCGCTGCGCGAAGGTGAGGAATCAGGCCATCTGGCGACCAACATGAGTGCTGCTCTCACTGCCTGGGTGTCTGGATCCGCCAACCCGGCAGATGGCGGTTTCTGCTTCTGGAGGCCGGGCACTCAGACTGCTTAGGGCGATCATATGAACGAGACACGGCCAGGAGACGTCTGGGGAGGAGGTGACGATTATCAAGTGAGGAAGAGACGAAGATGAATGGGCCAAGGAATCATGCAGGAAAAGGAGGAAGATTATGATGAGACGTATGATGACCGAACGCGGGAGGGGGATGCTGGCAGTGGTGTTGGTCGGCAGCCTGCTGGCCATGTTCGCTGTTGCGCTGCCGGTGATCGCGGACGCCGATCCCAATCCTGAGAGAACCTTCTCCATGGACGTGGTGGCGCCGGGAGAGGAGTTCGAGGTCACGGTGACCTTTGCCGCGCCGGCGGATGACTTCAATGACATCAGGCTCAACGACATAGCCCCTGCGGGATGGATCGTTACTGTCGATGCTAACTGGGTCGATCCTGTGCCGACGGAGGCCTTAAGCCCCGAAACCAACGAGGCTGAGTTCAGGTGGACAACCGAGTCGTATGACGAGGGCCAAGTATTCCAGGTCAAGTATGAAGTGCTGGTGCCGGCTGAAGCCGAGCCGGGAATCTTCTACTTCGCCGGTGATATGGAGTACCGGATCGCAGATTCCGACCCTCATTTTGAGGATATCGGCGGTCAGATTGGACTTTTGGTGGAGTCGCCCACCGGCGAGGTCAGCTTGAGGGCTCGCACTCCTCCCGAAACCGGCTGCATGAGGCTGATAAAGGTCTTTGATCCCGATGACACGGAGTTCCCTCACGACCAGATAGAGGTGCGGGTAGTCGGCCCCGACGACTTCGGGGAAACCTATACGCTCAGGGCCGTCAATGATTGGGAGGAACACATTTGCGACATCCCGGTGGGCACCTACCTGGTTGAAGAGTTGACCGTTGTGCCAGGGTGGATACCGACCTACGACCCCGACACCCGCGAGCTTGAAGTAGTGTCCGGAGAGACGGCAACGATGACGATCACTAACACCCACAGCGTCATCGGAGTCAGCGTGTCGCCATCCGACATAGACTTTGGCGAGACCACGCCCGGTGAGACCAAGTCCGGCGCCACCATTATGGTGACCAACACCGGCTCCCTGCCCATAGACGTGCGTGCCGAACTGGACGAGGACACGGTCTACAACGATGTTGAGGACCACTTCTACACCGATGCGCTGTGGCTGGCGGGCGGGGAGGCCAGCGGCAGAACGGGGGATGACCTGGGAAGCTGGACGGCGGGCGATCTCGGGCTGGAGAGCGTAGAGTCCGGTGACTCGGAGGATGTGACCACGGCCGTGGTGTGCCCCGCGGAGATGTACCCGGACACGGAGTACACGGGCAAGCTGCTCTTCACAGCGTCTGCATCGGATTGAGCTGAGTCTGCGCAGGGTGGTGGCGATGCCGCCCCGCACAGAGGAAAGGAGGGGGATAGGTGAACAAGGTTATCGCCCTGGCGGTGGCTGCGGTCCTGGTCGGTCTGTGTGCTGTACCCGTGGCGGGGCAGTCGCTCAAGCTGAGCCCGGCCTCGGTGGAGGTGAACGTCCCGGCAGGAGGCAGCGGCCAGGTTGAGTTCTACGTCATCGACTACTCCGGCGATGTCGAGATAAGCCTACAAGGCATACCCCTGACGGTTGAGCCCGTAACGGTGTCGGTCGACGCCAGCGACGAGGCCCACAGGGTGGTCCTGATCATCCACGGTGACGAGAAGCTGAGCACCCAGACATACGAGGGCTTCATCAGGTTCCGGACCCGCACGGCTGGCATGATGGACGTGGCCGTGGAGGCCAGGGCTACGATCAATCACATTGGGGAAGACGCGGTCTTCCCCACGACACCCGTGGTGATCTCGATTGCGGCGGCTGCCGTGTTAGCAGCACTCCTTATCGTGAGGAGGCGAAGATCCCTGCAGTCCTCCGTTTGAGCCTGGCTCTTGCACCGGGCCACGATCAGGGGCATCATCGGCGGGGTGATCGTGGTCGGAGTGGTGGTTGCCGGACTGCTGGTCTTCTTCTTGAGGCGGCGCAGGAGGAAGAGGTAGAAGGGGGGTTACGAATCGTAACTCCCCTGACCCCTCTTATCCTAAGAGGGGGATTTGAGAGGAAGGGATGAACCCCCCAGCCATATTTGCTCCTTCTTATTGCAGCGGCATGTTGTCTATCAGCCGCGTCCCGCCGATCCAGACGGCCAGGGAGGCGAGTGCGGGGCGGTCTATAGCGCTCAGTTCCTCCAGTGTTGCAGCGTCGGCGATGCTGACGTAATCGATCTGCGCGAGGGGTTCCTCTTCGATGAGCTGGGTCATGCGGCGGCGGACCTCACCGGCGTCGGTCTGGCCGTTGTCGCGCAGTTCTCGGGCCAGGGTGAGGGCCCTGAACAACACGGTGGCAGCGCGTCGTTCTTCGGGACTGAGGCGGACGTTGCGGCTGCTCATGGCCAGGCCGTCGCCCTCCCTGACGGTAGGAACCGCTACGATCTCGACGTCCATGCTGAGGTCGTCGACCATGCGCCTGATCACGAGAACCTGCTGGGCGTCCTTCCCTCCGAAGTATGCCCGGGACGGGCGGACGATGTTGAAGAGCCCGGCCACTATGGTGGCGACGCCTCTGAAGTGACCGGGGCGGGACGCTCCCTCGAGTTGACGGGTCAGCCCTTCGACCTCGATCCAGGTGCTGAACCCGGGGGGGGACATCTCCGCATCGGAGGGGACGAATACGATGTCCGCCTGCGCTTCCCGCAGCAGTTCAAGGTCGCGGTCAAGGTCGCGCGGATAGCCGGCCAGGTCCTCCTTCCGGTTGACCTGCGACGGGTTGACGTAGATGCTGACGATGACGGTCGGGTTCTCGGCCCGGGCCTGCCTGACCAGGGCGAGGTGTCCCTGGTGGAGGTAGCCCATGGTGGGGACGAAGCCGACGTTGCCGGTGAGGTGCTTCCTCAGGGCGGTGATTTCGGCGATCGTGCGGGCTATTTGCATGTTGGGTGACTCTGGAGGAGATTCTTCACTTCGTTCAGAATGACAAAGGTGTCGTTCAGGATGACAGAGGTGTCGTTCAGGATGACAGAGGCGTGGTTCAGGATGACAGAGGTGGGGCCGGGCTCTTCGCTGATTGTCGGGGCTATTTGCATCAGGATTGCTTCGCTCGGGATTGCTTCGCTTCGCTCGCAATGACGGCAGGGTTGCTTTCGGCCTTCAGTTCGGCGATGATGCCTGAGTCCATGGTGATGCTGTGTTCCTGAGTGGGGAAGGCCAGCGACCTGACCTCGGAAGCATAGGCGGTGATGGCGTTCTTCATTTCGCCGGCGAGCCTGGCGTACTGCTTCGCGTGCCTGGGCACGAAGTCGGTGTAGAGTCCGAGGACATCGCTGATCACCTGGACCTGTCCGTCGCAGCCGGGCCCGGCGCCGATGCCGATCGTGGGAATGGTCAGCTTACTGGTGATCAACTCCGAGAGGGGTGCGGGCGTGCACTCGAGGACGATGGCGAACGCGCCGTCCTCCTGCAGGATCAGGGCATCGTTGAGGAGCCTGCCTGCTTCGGTGGCTACCCTGCCCTGTGCCTTGAATCCTCCCAGCTGATGGATCGACTGAGGGGTAAGTCCCAGGTGCCCCATGACGGGGATGCCGCACGCGACAAGGCGCCGCACCTGTTCGGCGACGGCCTCGCCGCCCTCCAGTTTCACGGCCTGCGCTCCGCCCTCCTGGATGAAACGAGTCGCGTTGGACAGGGCATCGGGAAGGCTGATCTGGTAGGTCATGAAGGGCATGTCGCCCACGACGAGGGCATTCTTCGCACCTCTCACCACTGCCTTCGTATGATGGATCATATCCTCCATGGTTACGGGGATGGTGGAATCGTAACCGAGCATGACCATGCCCAGGCTGTCGCCGACCAGTATCACGGGCACGTCGGCCTCGTCGACCATCCTCGCGGTCACATAGTCGTAAGCGGTGAGCATGAGGATCTTCTCCCCGCGCTGCTTCATCTGCTTGATGTCGGTAATGGTGACTCGCATGTCGCCTCCTTCATCTCAACTCCCGGGTACCTGATCGCTCCGGGTAGGAACAGACAACCGGACCGGACTGCCGTAACGGTATGTGAATCGCAACTGTGAAGAGGAGTATCGGCCTGAGGGGTTCCGGCCTTGAAGACAGGGCCCCTCGTTCTACACGCTGTGTGTCTCCCCCCTCTGGTGAAGAGCAGGTGCGGGCAGAGGCTCGATGATCCTGTTCTGGTTGTCTACCAGTACCACGGTAGGCCTCATGATCATCGCTTCATCATCGGGAACGGTGTGGTAGGAGACTATGATCACCAGGTCGCCCTTCATGGCCAGTCTGGCGGCAGCACCGTTAATGCCGATGGTCCCGGAATCGCGCCGACCTTCGATGGCGTAGGTGCTGAACCTGGCCCCGTTGTTGATGTTCAGTACGTCGACCTGTTCGAAGGGCAGGATATCGGCGGCCTCCATGAGCGACCTGTCGATACTGATACTGCCCTCGTAATCGAGGTCGACTTCGGTGACCACGGCCCGGTGGATCTTGCTCTTAAGCATTGTTCTCATTCGTTGTCTCCTCTCCAGTTATAGGGGCGGTTCGCTATACCGCCGGTGTTGTCAAACTAGCG